>JAWXCN010000075.1:0-17627 GCA_034408725.1 Candidatus Hydrogenedentota bacterium | reverse complement strand
TCGCCAAGCTGCTTTCGCGCGACTTCAAAATCCCGCTCGGGGTTCGCCTTGTTCATCAAAGGCGCGACAATCCGGCCCGACGCCAGCGCATGGCGGAAAAAACCGACAACACGGTCATCCTTATACTTTTCACCGGTCAAAACTGCGACGATCACGTCGCCCGCCGCGCGAATGGCGTCGGCAACCGCCCAATGTTCGCGCTCGATAGAATCCACATCGGGCGTATCGAGCAATACAATTCGATCAGGCAGGGCGTCATGCGTTGTGACAAACAGCGTATTCGGCGGAGACGTGCGTTCAACCACCGCCCGCACGTCCTCCAATGCGGTTGGCAAAAATTCCGGCACCAGTTTTCCGTCCAGGCATTCCCGAGCGCGCCTGGCGTTCGCGGCAATCACCGGCCGCGCGGTCGCCGCCGCCGTCGCCACCATCGGGCTGGCGTTACGCCCCAGCAACAAATTGAACACAGTCGACTTGCCAGTGTTCGTCCCGCCCGCCACCGCAACTATCAGGCAACCGTCCCCCGCAAGGTGCGGCACGAGTTTATAGGATAAAAGGTTGCTCCATTCTTCCGCGCCATCAAACACGGCCCGGCTCAAAAGCGCGTCCCCCGACAGCGCATCACGCAGACGTTTCAGGTTGGCGTCAAACTGGAGTAGAGCCGCGCCCAAAGCCACGTCGTACTTCTGTGTCGATTGCATGTCCGTCATTGTTGCGTAACGCTACTGCATGCACATGAGCGAGTCAATCCGGTTTCACATACCGCGAAATTTGAACCAACAAGAGGATTTCGAGCATGGTTGATGCGCGAAACAAGAAGATTAAATAAATGGAGGGTGGACAATGTATCGGGGATGCCTTGGAATTCTTGTGGCACTAACAATCCTTTGTGGCTGTCAACCTTCCCAACCTAAAACATCGAACGATTCGTCAACGATAACCTCGACAGTTCCGGCAAACACCAAGCCCGCGGAAAAACTCACCTTCGCCGTCGTACCCAAAGGCCTCACGCACCAGTTCTGGCTTACGGTGAAAGCGGGCGCCGATGCCGCGGGCAAAGACCTCGGAGTCGAAATCGATTGGGACGGCCCGCAAAAGGAAACCGAGGTTGTCGAACAAATCAATCTCATCGAAGACAAGATCGGCGCGGGCGTTGACGCAATCGTAATGGCCGCCTGCGATCAGGACGCGCTGGTTGACGTGATCAAAAAAGCGATGGACTCAAAGATTCCTGTCATCATGATCGATAGCGGCGTCAACTCCGATCTGCCCGTATCATTTATCGCGACCGACAACATCGCCGCTGCCGAAGCCGCTGCCCGCGAATTGAGCAAACTCATCGGAAACGAAGGCGAAGTAGGCCTGATTCCCTACGTCAAGGGCGCGGGAACTTCCGAGCAGCGCGAACAGGGATTCAAAACTGGTGCCGCCGAATCGCCCGGCGTTCAGATCGTGGATATACAATATTGCGAGAGCGATGTCGTGAAAGCAATGAACATCACTGAGGACTGGCTTACCGCATATCGTGACCTGAAGGGAATCTTCGCCGCGAACGAACCCGCCGCTGTCGGCGCGGTCCAGGCGTTGGACTCAGCCGGAAGAAGCGGCCAGATTAAACTGGTTGCGTTTGACGCGGGAGACGACGAAATCGCCGCGTTGAAGAAAGGTACCGTGCAGGCCCTGATCGTTCAACACCCGTTTCGCATGGGCTACGACGGTGTGAAAGCCGCCTACGAAGTGCTTCAAGGTAAGGCCGTCGAAAAACGTATCGACACGGGATTCACCATCGTCACAATTGAAAACCTCAACGATCCCGAGGTGCAGAAACTACTGAACCCGTTGGGTTGATCAAAGCAGTCTAAACAGTGACTCTCGCTACGCCGCGACCGAGGATACCTAACCACGTTCCAACGAAAAGCCTATGTGCACTGCGGCGGCCCCCAAGGCGCCGCTTTGGCCGCTCATCACGAATAGCCTACCCCTGCCATTGCGTGAGCAAGCCATTTACCATCGGCCCAAGCCGATCACCAACCACCGCCGCCTCCTCCACCTCCGCCACCACCACCAGAGGATCGACCCGAGCTCGATCCCGGCGCCGTCGATGCCGATGAAATCGATGTAGCCATGGACGTCGCTAACGCCCCGGTGAATCCGTGCATGCCCCGGCGGTTCCACGAATCACCGCGGTACCAATACGGGCGGTACGGACTATTTTGTAACTCCGTGTCCCCGTCCCCTTCCGGCGCTTCCCGGTTTTTCACCGCGGAATCAAAGCGTTCAGCCCATTCGTCGTCCAATCCCAACGCGATCGCATAAGGAAAATACTCGTTAAACTCGCCCGCGACGGGTAATGCAGTTTCAGCCGAGTACGCCGTTTGTTCCCCCTGTAGGTACATGCGAAACCCGTCGATCTCGTCCAATGCGCGCCGCCCCAGCCGCGTGGGCGCTTTCATTAATTGGTAAAACAGCCAATTCATGGACACCACAATAGCCACAATGGGCAAGAGCCATACCGCACTTCCGCCAAAGACCATTCCCAGCACAAAAATCTCCGCGGCGAAAAACGGGACCGCGAACAGAGAAATAAACACTGCATGCGCGAACTTACCAAACCCGCGGAACGCCATGCGCCACGCGCTAATGACGGCATATCCCAACACGAAACAGCCCATCGACCAGATTGAAAGCCAAACCATCAAAAACATCACGTCTCCGCCCGCCCTCTGAGGCGCGAAGAACATTGCGAGCACGACCGTACCAAGCCCGAGCACTACGCCCGGCAGAAAATAGCCGTAGTTAGTGACGAAATACCGCTTCTCATACTGGCCCCGAAGCACGTCATGACATGTCTTTATTGCGGAAGAAACTTTTTTGTGGTTCGATTGTTTCAACGTAATCGATCCGCCGTTTGGCAGGAGCGCGTTCAGTACGCCTTTTTCTTCTTTCGAACAATCCGCGCCCGGCGCTTTCAACCGCTCGATCTTATAATCGTCATCGACTTCCGCAATCGTGATGTATTTTTTGACCGCCAAACTCACCAGCGCCGCAGTAAAGGTCTTGTGATCAAATCCCATTCGCGTAACGAACCGGACTGCGGCAGGACTAATATCCTTGGGTGGTTTGGAAACCGCTGTAAACGCGCCGGGTCTTGGGTCGCGGCCGACAAGGACCCACACAAACATGAAATAAATAAACGTCAGCGCAACCCCGACCAGGCATAATCGAAGGGCACGATTGTTCGCCGTCCATTTCTTCAACACCTCAGTCCAGGTTGGCTGCGCGACCAGTCCCTTGGGAAACGCCACGGAAATCGTCAGCCCTTCGAATGCAACGAAAGGCCGGTCACTCTTAAACACTATCGTTCGGAGCGAATCGATCGATGCTGTGTACGCCTGTTCCGTCGAACCTTCTTCTCCTGTATATGCATTCAATTCCAATTTGCCAATGTCCGACAAACGCGGCAAACGGACGCGCGCCTCCACAGCATCAATCGGGAACACCCAACCATTTCCCGTCACGTTCCAATACAGTTCGTCTTTGTCGTCCCAATACGCCACCTGGCTTTGCGTGCGGTAAACAATCGTGTAAATGTGTTCACCGTGTGGTATCAATACGTCCGCATCGCCTATGTAAAGCCGCGTGCCATTGGTCTGCGCTTCAATGTGATGGGGTTCGGGATTGCCATTCCGCGAAACTTCCTGCACCTCGAACGATGTCGTGAAACGAGTGAACCACGCCGTCCGGTAGTTCGTCGGGAAATCCCGGTAGATGCCGCGCTGTATGGATTGACCCAGCGCCCGCACGGTAATCGTCTCTTTCACCAGCAGTGACGCATCACTGTTGACCGTTACTTCGCTGACGTACGAGAGAATGCGTTCGTCGTTCTGGGCGTGCGCAACTGCCGGCAAAAACACCAAACAAAACAAAATGGAGTTCAACTTACGCATCGGTTTTATCGTGTTTCGCTGGTGCCGATGCCGCAGGGAGTTCCGTTGCTGCGCGCACGAGCCGCACTTCAAGAGGATTACTGTCGGAGCGCTTTTCCAATGGCGCGGCCGTGATTGCGAACGCAATACCCGCGTTGCTGAACGCGCCTTCAATCATATGGCGCAAATCGCTGGACACGCCGCCGCCATCGCTTCCATCCCCGATATTGATCCAGTAAAACACCTCAAACACCAGCGCATTTGTTGCGATGTCCTTGAAATGCACATTGGGCGGCGGCGTTTTGAGAATTTTCCCGTGGTCTTCAATGGCTTTCATCAGGAGCTTCGTCACGTCCCGCGTGTTCGACCCGTGGACAACGGAAACGGTCAACGAGTATTGAACTTTGGAATCGTTCAATGTCCAATTCACAACGTTCTTTTCCAGAAAAATGCTGTTCGGCACCAAGATGTCTATTCCAGTAAACAGAGACAGATGCGAACACCGCGCGCCAATTTCCACAATCCGCCCGCGTTGTCCGTCTACTTCGACAACGTCGCCAATCTTGATCGGACGTTCCACCATGAGAATCAGGCCGGAAATAAAGTTGTTGATTAGGTTTTGCGCCCCGAAACCGACACCAATCGCAAGCGCGCCGCCGAGGAAGGTAAACACGGTCAGCGGAATGTTCACCGTGTTAAGCGCGAAGAGCACGACCAACACCATCAGACCGTAATACGCAAGCCGTTCGACGATAGCGGCGGCGGTGGGGTCAATATGCGGACGGGAGCGCAGCGCCCGGCCCAACAATCGCGTGGCAATGCGCGTCAGCATCAGGCCCAACACGACGATGATCAACGAAATGCCAATTTTTCCAACGGTCAGCGGGCTTCCGTCAATCTCGAAGAGTTGGCGTTCCCACACGCGCTGCGCCGTTTCGCCCACCTGCTGCAACCGCTGGCCGAGCGACTGCCGTTGCTCGACTTCGATCACCTCCGCCAGTGTGCGGCTGGCAAGCTTCTCAACACGCCCCCGCGCGTTCAGCGATTGCCCGATCTGATCCAGTTGCGCTGTCCGAATCTTGAGCGTTGGCTGCGTGTTGTCAATGGTGTTCAGGCTGGGCTGCATCTGCGCCATGCGCTGGCTGAGCTCTCGCACGTCCTCGCGCAACACATCTTCGCGGGTCTCATTCGTCCGCCGCGAAACGCCAAGGGACGCAATAAAATCAGTCAGCCGTGCCCGCTGTTGGCGCAGCGGAAACACCTTCGGATCCATGTGCAGGCTGTACCGCGCGCCCCAGATGTCTTCAAGGTTATAAACGTAATCGAGTTGTTCACGCAGCAGCGTGGCCTTGTCCTGCGCGCCTTCCGCTTCCGTGCGGCGGCGCTCGACAAGCGCCTGCGTCACGGCATACTTGGCATCGTCATACTCCGCATCCTGCTCGGCTTCGGCCAACGTCGCGCGCGCTTCCTCCAAAAGTTTCCTGGCTTTGTCGCGTTGGGCCTCGGCTTCCGCGCGTTCCTTGGACAACTGCTCGCGCTCGGCGACAATTTCAGCGCGCCGCGTTTCAAGGTCTTCAGCGACATACCGTTCTCCGGCTTCAGCAGTTTTCAAACGCCGTTCCGCGAGATCGCGCTCTTTGTCGCGCAAATCTACGCGGGCCTGCCCGAGTTCGACCATGAACTCCGCCCAAGCTTTGCGCGTTTGCACAAGTTCATGAAAAACTTTCGCCGCATCAGCCGACCACTCCAGGGTCGCCCGCTGCGCCGCATCGTCATTCACCGCGCGTTTTTCCGTCGCAACGGAAAGTTCGCCAGCGCGCAGTTTGGTGTCTTCGACAGCCTTCGCCACCTGTTGCTGCGCCTGTTCCAGTGCGCGGCGCGCGATGTCGTACTGCGCTATGCGGGCGTCCAGCGCGTCACGGAAGGAATCGACAAACCACGGCGTAAACGGCGCAGGCTCGGGTATGCCTGTGAAGGACTGTAACTCGGCATCTGCCGCGACAATGGATTTCTGGACCTCGTCATACGCGTCGATGGAATCAAGGTGGTCTTCGAATACGCTGCGCATCTCGCGCAGCCGAAGCGCGCGTTCCTGCATTTCCTGAACGGTAACGCCAATTTCCCCCGCGCGCTCTGGTGTCGCCCCGGCTTCCGCCAGCGCGATGCGGTCCTCCAGCTCGGCGACTTTCGCGGTTATCTCGCCACGAACCGTCGCAAAACGGTCCCCCACCGCCGTCTCCTGTGGCGGCGTCTCCTGCGCATGCGCCAAGCATGCGAGAAGTAACGGCAATATCCGTCGCGCTGCGAATGCGAATCTATGGGTGAATGTAGTCAGAAGTTTTCCCCCAACCCTGATCGTATGCACGGGGCAGCGGTCTGTCAATTCGTTGCGCGGCGCCATCACCGGCGATAAGATAGCGTGAATGCAGGATCACCAAACCGACCTTGTCCCCCTCGCGCCGGCTGACCTCTGGGTGAGGCGCGCCGATTCATTTCGCATCCAGATGATACGCTGGATCGGGTTGTTCGCAATCCTCGCCGTCCCATTTACGGCGTCTGCCATCCTCGCGGTAATCGCCAACATCGTATTTGTCGTGCAAATACTCGCTAACCGTGGACGCCACACGCTATTTCTCAGAAATCTTTACGGGCTTCCATCCTTGCGGGAATCGGGGCACGGCCCCCGCGAAACACCGGGAGTCACGCTGATCGTGCCGGCGCGCAACGAGGAAGACGCCATTGAAGCCGCCGCGCGAAGCGCCACCGCGTTGGACTACCCCAATCTCGCAATTCTCTTTGTCAATGACCATTCTGCCGATTCAACAGGCGCAATTTTGGACACAATAGCCCTGGAATCCGCGCGCGTCCGCGTGCTGCACGATGCGCCCGCGCGCGAGGGCTGGCTCGGGAAAGCCAATGCGGTTTGGCATGCGGCCCAACAGAGCGATTCCACAAAACCCTGGCTCGCGCTGGCCGACGCGGACGTCATGTTCCATCCCCTGGCGCTTCGTAGCGCGATGGCCTGCGCGGAATCGCAAGGTCTCGACTATCTAACCTGCGTCGTTCATCTCGCAAACGGCTCGCTCAGTGAAGAGTTCTACATGCCAGCGCCGTGGGCGGCCCTGATTCAAAGCGCGCACCACGACCAGCTGAATGATCCACGCACCGCGGCCATTGGCGTGGGAGCGTTCGTGTTGGTCAAGCGCGATGTTTACATCGCCTGCGGCGGGCATGCGGCCATCCGCGATCGGCAACCAGAAGACACGCTTCTCGCGGCGTTGATTAAAAAACACGGCGGAAAGGTCGGCGTGTGCTGGACCAGTGCGATGATGCGCGTGCGGATTTACCGCGGCCACCGCCAATTGCAGCAGTTCATCGTCCGCAAAATTCGCGTGCAGAATAACGACAGCCTGTGGCGCCTGCTGAACCGGTGCGTGTTGATACTGATACAAGACGCGCTTCCCCTTCCCATCGCCGCGGCGGCTATTGCTGCACAGACACTTCATTTCGGGTTTCGTATTTCGCTTACCTTCGTTGCGATCTCCGCGCTCATGGCATATCTCACCAATGTCGCCAGCATGGAAAAAGTCCGCGTTATCGCATACATGCGGCCGGCGCTCGAATGGTTCCACCCCATCGGCGCGCTCATGCGGCTACAGTTCTTCGCGCGCGCCGCCGCACAGATACTTGCCGGCAAACGCATGGAATGGCGAGGCCGGGATTTCACTAGTAAGTAGGTCGCCTTGGAGTGCGGTTGCGAAGCGGCCAGCGGAGCTACCGCCTTAACTTCACGCACGCAGATCGCAAGGACATAGTTGGGAAGTACGAAGCGATCTTCTTGCCCGCACTCAATGCGTCGGCGCAGATTCCCGGGGACAAGCCCCAACCCCATCCGGTTCACACGAATCCTGCTTCAACTTGTCCCGGTTCGGGCATGTGGCGCAAAGCAACGGTTCACCGTCAGGACCCAGCACGGGGTTGCCCCCGCACGACCCGCGCAGACAGCGTCCGCTGAAAATAACGCCTACAGCCATGAACGCCACCGCGATGAGAAATGCGGAAAGTGTTATCAGAAGTATCGCAACCATGTTTCTATTGTACCACGTTCACGAGCGCATCGAATTGTGGCGTCCGGCGCTCGTCAAATCCTCCGTCGGCGTTCCGCACAAGAAAAAAAACCGCCATGCCCTTCTCCGACGCAAGCGCGAAACCCTTTTCCGGGCCCATCACGATCAGCGCGGTCGCATACGCGTCAGCCAACGCGCAATTGTCGGTGACAACTGTTACCGACGCGAGCCCGTGCGCAATAGGTTGCCCGGTTTTTGGATCGATTTCATGCGAAACCCGCTTACCATCTCGCTCCCGGTAATTGCGATAATCACCGGACGTCGCCAATGACTTGTCCGACAACGGCACGACAAGGTGCGCTGTTCGCTCCGGTGCGTCAGGCCGTTCGACGGCGATTTGCCAGGAGTCGCCCCTGTCATTGCGGCCGCGGGTGCGAAATTCCCCGCTGACATCAATCATGTAATCCGCAACGCCCAACTCATCTAGCATCTTCGCGACGCGGTCCGCGGCATAGCCCTGCGCAATGCCCGACAAATCGCAGTAAATATCCGGGCGCGCCTTTCTTAGCGAAGATGATGCCGCGTCAATCTCGACCATCAAGTATCCCACCCGCGGTAATAGGGCGTTGATTTCGCTGTCAGCGGGTGGCGCGCTTCGTTGCTCCGGTCCAAATCCCCAAGCGTTAACAATCGGGCCGACAGTAATATCAAAGGCCCCACCCGACGCCTCGCTCACCACGCGCGCGGCCTGGAACACCTCAATCATTTCCGGCGATACGGGGAACGACGATGTGTCCTGATGTTGGTTGAACCGCGACAACTCAGAGTCCGGCTTGTACGTCGACATCATGGAATCGATTGCGCCAAGGACTTCCGGTATTCGGCGGCTGGCCGCGTCAATGGTGGCTTCATCGCGCGCGCGCTCGATTTTTACGGTGAAGCGCGTTCCCATCGTTGGGCCTTCGATCGTAACGGACTGAATCTCTTCGATGGCCTTACCAGGTTCGCGTTGGCAGGCAGGCAGCGCGCCAGCGAGCAAAAAAACGAAGCCCACCCCAAACAGGGTGGGCCGGAAAACTCGTGATACCGCGCGAGGGGACATTACCCGCCGAAATCGTCGAATAGAATATTTTCGTCCTCGACGCCGAGATCGTGCAACATCTTGATTACCGCGCTGTTCATCATCGGCGGGCCGCAGATGTAATATTCGACGTCCTCTGGCGCGGGGTGGCTTTTCAAATAATTCTCGTACAGCACCTGGTGAATGAATCCGCGATAACCCGTCCAGTTGTCTTCCGGCAAAGGTTCGGAAAGGGCCAAATGCCATTTAAAGTTAGGGTTCTCACGCTGGATCATGTCGAAGTCCTCGACATAAAACGCTTCGCGCAGGCTCCGCGCGCCGTACCAAAAACTTACTTTACGTTTGGAACTAAGCCGCTTGAACTGATCGAAGATATGCGATCGCATCGGCGCCATGCCCGCGCCGCCGCCGATGAAAATCATCTCTGCATTCGTTTCCTTCGCGAAGAATTCACCGAACGGCCCGGAAATCACCACGGGATCACCGGGCTTCAACCCAAAAGTGTAGGACGACATGATCCCCGGCGGCGTGCCTTCTGGCGCGCGCGGAGGAGGCGTCGCAATACGAATGTTGAGCATGATAATCCCGCGTTCTTCCGGATAATTCGCCATGGAAAACGCGCGTTCAACCTTTTCGCTGCACACGGACTGAAGTTTCCAAAGGTTCATTTTGTCCCAGTCCGCGCGGTATTCGTCTTCGATCTCAAAATCTTTGTACGCGGCCGTATGCGGCGGACATTCGATCTGAATATAACCGCCCGCGCGAAACGGCACTTCCTCGCCCTCCGGCAGTTCCAGGATGAGTTCTTTGATAAATGTCGCCACGTTTTCGTTGGACCGCACCGTGCAGGTCCAGCGTTTAACCTCAAATATTTCCGCCGGTATCTCAATCTTCATGTCCTGCTTCACTTTGACCTGGCAGGACAACCGGCACCCTTCTTTCGCTTCCCCGCGCTTGATGTGGTTCAGTTCGGTCGGCAACATTTCACCGCCGCCCTCTTTCACCGTTACCCGGCAAACGCCACAGCTTCCCTTGCCGCCGCACGCGGAAGGAATGAAAATTTTGCGGTCGGCCAACGTGCCCAGCAGCGTGCTGCCCGCCGGAACGGAAATCGGGTTTGCCACGTCGCCGTTGATGACGATATTCACATTGCCGGTCGCCACCAGTTTGGCTTTCGCGAGCAGCAGCACCCCCACCAGCAACAGAATTATGACGGTGAACATGAGCACACCGGAAAAGATGAGCGTCATGGATTGACCTTTCTCTTCGGGCCCACGACCCTACAATTGGATTCCTGAAAACGCCATGAATGCGATCGCCATCAACCCCGCGGTAATGAACGTAATGCCGAGACCTCGAAGCCCATGTGGCACGTTGCTGTACCGCATTTTCTCGCGGACGCCGGCGAGCGCCACGATAGCGAGCATCCAACCCACTCCCGAACCTACTCCGTAGACGACGCTCTCGGGAAAGTTATAGGCGCGTTCCTGCATGAACAACGAACCACCCATGATCGCGCAATTCACGGCGATCAACGGCAGGAATACCCCCAGCGTCGCGTACAGTTTTGGCGTAAATCGGTCGCACGCCATTTCAACAATCTGTGTCATGGCCGCAATCGTGCTGATAAACAAGATGAACGACAGAAATTGGAAGTTCACGTGCGCAAGGCTCGGATGAATCCACGCCAGCGCGCCTTCCGCCAACAGATGGTTCATAATGAGATTGTTCATCGGCACCGTCATGACCTGCACGAAAATAACCGCCATCCCAAGGCCCAGCGCGGTGTCAACTTTCCGCGAACATGCGAGAAACGAACACATGCCCAGGAAAAACGCCAGCGCCATGTTCTCGATGAAGATGGCCTTCACCATGAGGTTGAGGTAGTGCTCCATGCTAGTCGGCCTCCTGCTGGTCCGGCTTCCAGGTGCGCACGGCCCAAATGAAACACGCGATAATGAAGAACGCCGCCGGCGCAAGCAGCATCATGCCGTTGGGCACGTACCATCCTCCGTCGGTCACCAGTGCCATAATCGGATAGCCAAAAATCTTTCCCGATCCGAGGGGCTCGCGCAACAGCGCCACAATCACCAACACCACGCTGTATCCAAGTCCGTTGCCGAGACCGTCAATAAAACTGATAAATGGCGGGTTCTGCATCGCGTACCCTTCCGCGCGCCCCATCACGATACAATTGGTGATGATCAGGCCAGTGAACACCGACAGTTGCAGGCTAATCTCGAACAGATACGCCTTTAATATCTGGTCCACCACGATGACGAGCGACGCAATGACCGCAAGCTGCACAATGATGCGAATGCTTGATGGAATCAGATTGCGCATGAGACTGATGATCAGATTCGAGGACGCCGTAACCGCCGTCAGGCCAATCGCCATTACCAGCGCTTTGTCAAGCTGGGTCGTCACCGCAAGCGCGGAACATATCCCAAGCACTTGCAGGCCAATGGGATTGTTGCTGAATACCGGGCCGATCAGTGCTTCCCGTTCGGCTTTACCAAACCATGAACTCATGACACGGCGCCTCCCTGTTCGCGGAACTTCTGGATGAAGGGCCCATATCCATTTTCACCCAGCCAAAAATCCATCATATACGTGATGCCATTGCTCGTAATCGTCGCTCCCGAAAGGCCGTCGATATGGCGCGGGTCTTCGTCGACGTCGCCCGCGGGACCTTTAATCACACGAATCACCGGCTGGCCCTGATCGTCAATCGCCGTGCGCCCAGGCCACAAGGCTTTCCACTTCGGATTATCGACTTCTCCGCCGAGTCCCGGAGTCTCTTTATGCTCGTAATATGTGATGCCGCGAATGGTCGTCCCATCCTTCTCCAAGGCCAAGTACCCGTACAACGTGCCCCAAAGCCCATAACCTTCAATGGGAATTACGAAAGCATTCAATGCCCCGTCCTGCTTCACCAGAAACACCATGCCCTTGTGCGGAACGCGCTTGATGCTCGAACTATTTGCCGGGGCCACTTCACTTTGCGCCGGATCATCGCGCGCGGCGAGTTGGTTATAGTCAGCCGCGTTCGCATCCTCGACATAATCACCCGTCTCGAGATCGACGAGCCGCACCTCGATAGCGTCCGTGAATAGCTCGGACACCTCGTTATTGGAAACGTCCTGCCCGTCCTTGATTATCCCCGCCGCAAGCAGCACGTTGCGCTGTTTGTAAATCTTCCGGTTGCTCTCCTGGCGGTCAGCCAGCACCACCGCGCTTGTCGCCACCAACACGGAACAGCACACGCACACAATCGTCGCAAAGATCAGGGTGAATTTAACGGAGTTACGCTGCACTGCGCGCCAACCTTTTCTTGATGTTCGCCTTGACCACGTAGTGGTCGATCAACGGCGCCAGCATGTTCATGAACAGGATCGACAACATCATGGCTTCAGGATACGCCGGGTTCACCACCCGAATAAGCACGACGAGCCATCCAATCATGAACCCGTATATCCACTTGCCCAATTCCGTGAACGACGACGACACCGGGTCCGTCGCCATGAACACTGTCCCGAAGGCCCATCCCCCCAGCACCATGTGCCAGTAAAACGGGATTGCGAACGAGCCGTTGGTTTCCGAATGCACGAGGTTCAATAACAACGCCGTGACCGTTGTGCCCAATGCCACGCCCGCCATCGTTCTCCATGAGCCGACGCCCGTCGCGATAAGAATGACCGCGCCGATGATGCACATCAGCGCCGAGGTCTCTCCCATCGAACCCGGCTCGACGCCGATGAATGCCTTCCACCACGTATATCCCGTGTTGGCGACCGCGTCCACAAATCCTTCGATCCGCGTTACGCCGAGAATCGTTGCTCCGCTAAAACCATCCACGGCGTGGGCCTTGTCCGCCGCAACCCACACGTTGTCGCCAGTGATCTGGCCGGGATACGCGAAAAAAAGGAACGCGCGGCACACCAACGCCGGGTTCAGAAAATTCATCCCCGTCCCGCCAAACACTTCCTTGCCAAACACAATCCCGAAACTAACGCCAATCGCGACCTGCCACAACGGAATGGTCGGCGGCAGAATGAGCGGAAAAAGAAGGCTCGTAACCAGGAAACCCTCGTTGATCTCGTGTTTGCGCACGACCGCAAAAATTGCTTCCCATATACCGCCTACCGCTATGGTGACGAAATACACCGGCAGGAAATACAGCGCGCCCTGAAAAAAACACGCCAGCGGATTATTGGGATTGTAGCCAACGCCAAGCGCCTGTATGACGGCATGTTGCCAACCCGGAAGCTCGTCCACGGTCGCGGGGTTCAACACGATGTTCGCCTGATAACCCACGTTCCACATTGCGAACAGCGTACAGGGTATCAGCGCGATCACCACCGTGATCATCATGCGCTTGAGATCGAGTCCATCGCGCACGTGCGATGCGGACTTTGTCACCGAATCCGGCGTAAACAGAAAGGTGTCCTGCGCCTCGAAGAAGGGGTACAGCTTCTCCAGCCTTCCTCCCTTCTCAAAGTGTTTGCGCATGCGATTGTGCGCATTCAACAACGCTTTCATCAGCCTTCCTTGTCGATCTGGTTCAACATCGCGCGCAAACGGACCCCGTAGTCATGCTTACCGGGGCACACAAAGGTACACAGCGCGAGATCCTCTTCATCAAGTTCGAGCAGGCCCAGTTTCTCGGCCTCTTCCACGTCGCCCGTCAATAGCGATCGCAACAAAAACGTCGGCTGGATGTCCATCGGCATGACCTTCTCGTACATTCCAATCGGCACCATCGCGCGGGGCGAACCGTTGGTTGACGTACTGAAATCAAATGTTTTGCCGTTGAACAGTTTTGATGCGAATACCCGTATCACGGAAAACTTCTTCATCCCAGGCGACAACCATCCCAGAAATTCGCGTTCGCGGCCCTCGCGCAACGCCGAGACCTGCGTGTGGTAGCGCCCCAAATATCCGAAAATATCGCCCATTGCGGTTCTGCCCGCCAATACCGATCCACCAATCACCCGATGTTCGCCGTCAACCAGCTCTCCGCGCACAAGGTCATCCGTCGAAGCGCCAACGCGCGTGCGAACCAGGCGTGGCGATTTCATGGAAGGTCCGGCCAATGAAATCACGCGTTCAACATCGAGCTGGCCCGTGCCGAAGAGCTTTCCAACAGCCACAACGTCCTGGTAGTTGATGTGCCATGCGACCTTTTTCGCGCTTACGGGGTGCAATCGGTTGATATGAACGCCCACCGTGCCCGCGGGGTGAACGCCCGCGAACTCCTCGATCTGGATTCCGGTATTCGGGTTCGCGGGAATCGCCGCGCCGCGCGCTTTGCACAGGTACGTGCGGCCCTCTGTCAATTTCGCGATACAGATAAGCCCGCGTTCAAAATGTGCTTCGTTCCCCTTGATGGCAATTTCCGGGTTCAACGCGTGCGGATTCGTGTCCATCGCGGTAACAAAAATCGCCATGGGAGTGGAACCCGGGACCGGCACCTTGCTGAAGGGTCGGGTGCGCAATGTAGTCCAAAGCCCTGATTCAACCAGCAACGCCGTAATCTCATCACGGCTTAGACCGGCCGGACTCGTGCCTGTGTAGGTGCTGAACGCAACCTGCTCGCCTTCCCCTTTGCGTTCGGCCTCATCGAGATCTATCACGATGGATTGGAAGGCCCGCTTTTCACCGCGGTTTATAGACCCAACGGTTCCCGCGGCGGGAGAAGTACAGATAACCCCGGGGTTCTTTTTGTCTTCAAACAGGGGTTGTCCGCGCATGACGCGGTCCCCGGCCTGAACAAGCATGGTCGGGCGCAGTCCGATGGAATCGTCCGCTAATAGTCCGACACGCGAAGGGATGCGCAATCCGTCGATCTGCTGCACTGGCGCACCGGCAATCGGAAGGTCAAGGCCCTTCTTGATCGTGTGAACCGCCATACTGAGTAGTCCATCCGTAAGTGGTTGTGACCAAACACGATGAATAGATTCTGGGTGGCCGACTGTTTATGCCTTCCAACCCTCGGCGCGCAACACCTACCGAGTCTACCAATTCATGTCCCCCGACATACATATTGGCGCACACGCGATAAGCGTCAAGAACAAAAATACGTCCCCATTCTGCCACACTCCAAACAGCCAAAACAATTGCTCCTTTTTTCACGATTGCCCTCCATACCGCCCCACTTGGTAGCATGTTCCTTCCCCACGTGCTATAACCCACCTCTGGTTTTTTCTTTCAGGTGCTTGTCCATGTCCCCGCGCCCAATCACCAACTTCGGAGGAGTTCAATCCGTGAGATTCCGTATGCTTTTGCTCGCGATGCTTGTCTGCGCGTGGCTGGTCGCCCCGGCGACCCATGCCGACGCGCCCAGCGTGACTGTCGGCGCCTTCAAGCAGGACGTCGCGAAAACCTTCACGACGGAGTCGGGCCTACCCTCCAACAACGTAACCGCAATTGCTGTCGCCGGCGATCGGGTGTTCGCTGGAACGGACAAAGGTCTTGCTGAATTCGACGGCACTGCGTGGAAAGCGCGCGGCGCCGCCGCGGTGTCCACGCTCACCCCGCACAACGGCGGCGTTGCGGCCGTCGCCGGCGGCAAAATTCTGCATGTGCTGCCGGCCAGCGGCGAATCCGAGCTCTCCGGCGCACCCGCCGGAACCGTATATGCAATCGCGTCCGCAGACGGTATCGCAGGCTACAGTGGATTGCTCGTTGCAACGTCGAATGGCCTCTATACCGTGTCGAATGGCGCCGTGAAACCGGACGAAACGCTAAATGCCCTGCTTGGCGACGCCAAGGCATTGCACACCGTCGCGAGCGATGCCACCGGCATCATCGCCGTCGGCGGCGACGCGGGCTTGTTCTACAAACGCGCTGATTCAAAATGGTCGGCAATGTATCCTGTGACCCCCGAACTTCGCGCGTGGGCGCCGCGCGCCGTGCGCGCCGTCGCATTCACCGGGACAAGCCGGCTCTGGTTTGGAAGCCCTCAAGGCATTGCAACCTACGACGATAACGTCTGGCAGTTGTGGGACGGCGACGATGGCCTTCCTTATAACCAGCTTTCCGGCGCGGCGCTCGGCCCGAATGGCGAAGTCTGGTTTTCCTCCAACAAGGGCGCCATTCGATTCGAGGAAGGCGTCTTCAATTACCGCCAGGGCCGCCGCTGGCTTCCCGCGGACGACGTGCGCGGCGTAGCTGTCGACGCAAAGGGCAGCGCATGGTTTGCCACCGCGGCCGGCGTCGGCGTTATCGAGCGCCGCCCCATGACGTTCGCGGAAAAAGCAACGTGGTACGAAGACGAAATCGACAAGTATCACCGCCGCACCGAATATGGATATGTGCTCGAATCCAACGTAGATAAACCCGGCGATAAGTCGTCTCACAAAAACCGCGACAGTGACAATGACGGACTGTGGACTGGCATGTACGGCGCGGGCGAATGCTTCGCATACGGAGCAACAAAAGACCCACAAGCAAAAGAACGCGCCAAGCAGGCGTTCGAGGCCATGCGCTTTCTCACTATTGCCCCCATCGACGGCGAAGTAGACCAGCAACCGGGGTACGTTGCGCGCACCGTTGTCGAAACCAACGAACCGGACCCTAACCTTCGCGGTAGTTACACCCTTGAAGGCCAAAAGGAAAATCAAAAAGGCGATTCACTTTGGAAGGCCTATGTCCCGCGCTGGCCGTTGTCCAAAGACAAAAAACACTGGTACAAATCCGATACCAGCTCCGACGAACTGGACGGCCACTATTTCTTTTACGCCCTGTATTACGACCTCGTAGCCGATTCAGACGAAGAGAAAGCGCGCGTGCGCGAGCTCGTCGTCAACCTGACTGATCACCTGCTGCGCAACAACTACTGCCTCGTCGACCACGACGGCACGCCTACGCGGTGGGCCATATATAGCCCCGAGAAGTTGAACCGCGACCCGCTATGGTCGTGGGAACGCGGACTCAATTCGCTGAGCATGCTCTCCTACCTGACAACCGCTGAACACATGACCGGCGATTCCAAATACACCGGCGCCATCACCGAGCTATGCGAAAAGCACGCGTATGATGTGAACGCTATCAATGCGAAACTTCAGCAAGGCTACGGTTCAGGCAATCACTCCGACGATGAAATGGCGATCATGTGTTTCTACAATTTGTTGAAGTACACGAAAAACGAAGAGTTGAAGTCACGCATGTCTTACGCCTTCTACCGCTACATGTCCCACGAGTGGCAGGAGATGAATCCCTTCTTTAATTTTGCATACGCCGCGCTAGGCCAGGACGCCTCATTCACCAACGCCTACGGCGCCTGGCAACTCGATCCCTGGGAAGGCTGGTTAGATGATTCGGTCGATACGCTCAAGCGGTTCCCGCTCGACCGCTTCAATTGGGCGCAGGAAAATAGCCATCGTTTGGATATCATCATGTTGCCGCGCGCTCAGCGTGGCGATCCCGTCGAGCCTTGGGACGAAGTGAAAAACCGCGCGCGCGGTCACAGCGTCAATGGCAAAGTTATCCCCGTGGATGAGCGCCATTTCAACCACTGGAACACCGACCCCTGGGACCTCGATTACGGTG
>JAWXCN010000074.1:0-22567 GCA_034408725.1 Candidatus Hydrogenedentota bacterium | reverse complement strand
GGCTGCGCACACAGGCAAACCCGACGCGGCCCAACTCCTCGATTTAACTGCTTGGCAGGAATTGGCCGGTGATATAAACTGGAAGGAAATGCTCACCCAGCCCGACAACAAAGACACCATCGCGGCGCTCTGCCTCAACACGCACACCGGCCGCCCGCTCGCCAGCGACGCGTTCCTCAGCAAGCTCGAACGCAAACTCGGACGCCGCCTCCGACCACTCCCCGTAGGCCGCCCCAGAAAACAAAAGCCAACAATCCGGAAACGGGGGAAATAAGTGGATGTCGTATTTATCGGCGTCAAAGTGTAATCAATGGTGATGACCCAACCGCAGTCTGCAGAATGGTAAACTGTGTTTTCTTCCTTAACCCTCGTCGTCCACTCCACCATTTTATAACGATTTCGTGCATTCTAGGGGTATGTTGCACTCCCGAACCTAAATCTTCCCAGGATAAAATCGATAAAACCAGCTCCGATCTACCAGATGGTTGGATTTGTCGAGAACATTTGGATGAACTTGCAGTAAGTATAGCTCTCTATAAAGGGGATCGAGAGTCTTGGCCATCTTCGATGCAGGATCTTTATCCAGAATATATGTCTGATCTTAAGAACTTTGTTTGCTCCGCTGATTCACGTGCTGGGGAATCGGGAAACATTTCGGAATGGACAAGCTACATATTCGAAGTATCCAATGCTCAAGGTAGCGAAACGGCGATACTTCGATGTCGCAATTCGAGCCATGCCCAAACAAATCCCGGGCTAAAAAGGTTCGACCAAACAGGTTCTGCGCAGCATGTAGATCAATAGAGAACCCAAAGAAGTCTTTCCTCGTTGAATCTCTAAGAGTAGGAGAGGACGGCCACCTGTTTATTTAGCTTCCGCGTTCAAAGCGTTTCGTCTCGACGTAACAAGCGAGCAGGCATTCGAGCTCGTACGCACGTTTGATGTGAGACTTTCCCTGACTACAGGAAGCTCGCTGGTCGTGTTGGGCCAACCCAATACCCTCTCGAGGGCATTTTAGCCCAGTACTCCAAGCACGCTGATCCTTTGAAGAAGACCGGCCACAACGCGAAGCAGAGACCGGCCACAGCGGTGGGGAAATGGGCATATTCGCTCCACAAGTAACCGAAATTGTTGGGCGCTGAATCCCTAGAGCCCGGCAAAAATGCCCTAAACCGTTTGACAGGGCATTCACAATTTTTGTAAATTACTCGTTCACGGATTGAGCGAGAGGAGCGGGTGAGGTGTACCTGCTCGCCGAGCGCGCGTCCATGGGAATATGTGCGGCCCGAGCGGTCACTATTCCGGTTTTGTGTGAGAAAGGACGGTCGCATTGTCCATCAGACAACCATCTCGAAGCGGTTTGTATGAACCGTTTTACGAGCATGACGCCTGCGGAGTAGGGTTCGTCGCCAACCTCAGCGGCACTGCTACGCATACGATAATTCGACAGGGCTTGCAGGTGCTGGAGAATCTGGAGCACCGGGGCGCGTGCGGGTGTGACCCGGATACCGGAGACGGCGCGGGCATGCTGCTCCAGATTCCGCACCGGTTATTCCTGCGCGAAGCCGACCGCCTCAAGTTTTCTCTCCCCGCAAAAGGCGGGTATGCCGCCGCCATGATGTTCCTTCCCCACGACTCCGCCGACCGCGCGGCCTGTATCGCCATGGTTGAAAAGTCCATTCGCGACGAGGGACAGACCGTGCTTGGCTGGCGCGATGTTCCGCGGAATTCCGAAAAGATCGGGTACATCGCGCGCGAAGGCGAACCGGTAATCATGCAGGTGTTCGTAGGCCGCGCCAACGGTCTCGACGAAATCGCGTTTGAGTGCAAGTTGTATGTCATCCGTAAGGTGATCGAAAAGGCGGTTTACGGCTCGAACCTACAACACAAGAAACAGTTTTACGTTCCGAGCATGTCGTGCCGCACCATCGTCTACAAGGGACTGATGCTTGCCCCGCAGATGGACGGGTACTACCTCGATCTGTCGGACAGCGATACGGAAAGCGCAATTGCGATGGTGCACCAGCGATACAGCACCAATACGTTCCCATCGTGGCCGCTGGCGCATCCGTTCCGGTATCTCGCGCACAACGGCGAGATCAACACGCTTCGCGGCAACATCAATATGATGGCGTCGCGCGAGACGCACCTGGATTCGCCGGCGTTTGGCGCGGACGTAAAAAAGCTTGCGCCGATCCACACGCTGGGCGCAAGCGATTCCGCGATCCTCGACAACAGTTTTGAATTGCTCTATCTCGGCGGACGTTCCGCGCCGCACGCGATGATGATGCTCATACCCGAGCCGTGGAGCGGCCACGAGAGCATGCCGGATTACAAGAAAGCGTTCTACGAATATCACGCGACGATGCAGGAGCCGTGGGACGGACCCGCGTCTATTTCGTTCTGCGACGGCACGCGCATCGGCGCCGTGCTGGACCGCAACGGCCTGCGCCCGTCCCGGTATTGGGTCACGAAAGACGGCTTTGTCGTGATGGCGTCGGAAGTCGGGGTGCTGGATGTGCCGCAGGACAGCATCATAAAAAAAGGACGGCTCGAACCCGGCCGCATGTTCCTGATCGACACCGAAGAACATCGCATTATCGACGACGAAGAAATAAAAGACAGCATCTGCAAGCGCCAGCCGTACCGCGATTGGCTAAACACGCATCGGTCGATCCTTCCGAAAGAGTGCAAGCCGGGCAACGGCAAGTCCGCGCCGCAGGAAGCGCCGATCATCGAGCGGCAGCAGGTGTTCGGATACACGCTGGAAGATTTGGAAATACTGTTGGCGCCGATGGCCAAAACGGGCAAGCAACCGCTCGGTTCGATGGGCAACGATGCGCCGCTGGCCGTGTTGTCGAACCGGCCGCAGTTGTTGTTCAACTATTTCAAGCAACTGTTCGCGCAGGTCACGAACCCGCCCATCGATCCCATTCGTGAAGAGATCGTGATGTCACTCGAAACGGACATGGGTCGCGAGCGGAACCTGCTGGGCGAAACACCGGAGCACTGCGAACAGTTGCACCTGATGTCGCCGATCATCGCCGATGAACAGCTTGATTACATCAAGTATATTGACAAGCCCGGCTTGAAATCGAAAACGATTTCGACATTGTTCCCGGCGAAGGAAGGTCCCGCCGCGCTGGAAAAAACGCTCGACCGGATTTGCGCGGAGGCAATGGCGGCCATCGAGGGCGAATATTCGGTGGTGGTGCTTTCCGATCGCGGCGTGAACGAAACGATGTGCCCCATCCCGAGCCTGCTGGCGATTGGCGCGGTACACCAGAAGCTCGTGCGCGAACAGAAACGCGCCGAGTGCGGGCTCGTCATCGAATCCGGCGAGCCGCGAGAAGTGATGCACTTCTGCCTGTTGACGGGATATGGCGCGGACGCGGTGAACCCCTATCTTGCATATGAAACAATCAGGGACTTGATCGTCAAGCAAGAACTCGTCGAAGACTACCCAGGCCAGGGTTGCAAGAGTTTTATCAAGGCGATCGAAGTCGCCATGCTCAAGACAATGTCGAAGATCGGCATCTCGACGCAGCATAGCTACCGTAGCGCGCAGATTTTTGAGGCGGTCGGCCTTAGCACGAAATTGATCGACCGGTGCTTCACCGGCACGGCGTCGCGCGTCGAAGGCATTGATGTTGAAGACGTGGCAAAGGAATCGCTGATGCGCCACGCGGTGACGTACCCCGAAGCGCATGCGCGACCGCGCGAACTTGATCCGGGTGGTCAATACCGCTGGCGCCGGCGCGGCGAGCATCATCAATACAATCCCGACACCATTACGCGCATTCAGCATGCGGTGCGCGAGAACGAGCTGGACAAGTACAAGGAATTTGCGGCGTACATCAATGATCGCAACCGCAACCTTGCGGCGTTGCGTGGCTTGATGAAATTCAAGAAGGGCAATTCGATCCCTTTGGAAGAAGTCGAACCCGCGAAGGAAATCGTGCGGCGGTTTTGCACGGGCGCTATGTCTTACGGATCGATTAGCCGTGAAGCGCACGAAACGCTCGCGATTGCTATGAACCGCATCGGCGGGCGCAGCAACACCGGCGAAGGCGGCGAAGACCCGAAACGGTTCAAGCCGGATGCGAATGGCGATCTGCGGCGCAGCGCCATCAAGCAGGTCGCATCGGGCCGGTTCGGCGTCACGAACGAGTACCTCGTAAATGCCGACGAATTGCAGATCAAAATGGCGCAGGGCGCGAAACCCGGCGAGGGTGGTGAACTTCCGGGACACAAGGTGTTCAAGGAAATCGCGCGCATCCGGTATTCGACGCCCGGCGTGGAACTCATTTCTCCCCCGCCGCACCACGACATTTATTCAATCGAAGACCTTGCCCAACTCATCCACGATTTGAAGAACGGCAATAAGCATGCAAACGTCAGCGTGAAGTTGGTTTCCGAAGTTGGCGTGGGCACGGTGGCCGCGGGCGTTGCCAAAGGCAAAGCGGACCTCGTGCTGGTGAGCGGCGACACGGGCGGTACCGGCGCGTCGCCGCTCAGCTCGATCAAATACGCGGGCCTGCCGTGGGAGCTTGGCCTTTCGGAAACGCATCAGGTGCTCGTCGAAAACAATCTGCGCAGCCGCATTCGCGTGCAGACGGACGGGCAGATCAAAACGGGTCGCGACGTAGCCATCGCGTTCTTGCTGGGCGCGGATGAAGTGGGCATGGCGACGTTGCCACTGGTTGCGCTCGGTTGCATCATGATGCGCAAATGCCATTTGAACACCTGCCCCGTCGGCGTGGCCACGCAAGACCCCGAGTTGCGCAAAAAGTTTGCGGGCAAACCTGAATACGTCGTGAACCTATGCTTCTTTATCGCGGAAGACCTGCGCGCGATCATGGCGGAACTTGGATTCCGCACCGTGAATGAAATGATTGGCCGCGCGGACATGCTCGAGTTCGATCCCCTGCCGGAACATTGGAAAGCGAAGAAGCTCGATCTTTCCCGCGTGCTGTACATGGCGAAACCGTGGGACGGCGAAACGCTGTACGTCAGCAAGACACAGGACCACGGCCTCGACAAGGCGCTCGACAATAAACTGATCGAGATGGCCAAGGCTTCGTTGCAACCGGTGAAGAACCGCAAGGACGTCGCGAAATCTCATCTCGCGGTCGAGATTCACAATACGAACCGGACGGTCGGCACGATGCTCGCCAGTGAATTGACCCGCGTACACAAAGTCGGTCTGGAAACCGGCGTGTTGCCGGAAGACACCGTCTGGATCGAATGCACGGGCCAGGGCGGCCAAAGCTTCGGCGCGTTTACAATCAAAGGCATGACGCTCCGCATTACGGGCGAAGCAAACGACTATTGCGGCAAAGGGCTTTCCGGCGCGACGGTCATCGTGCGCCCGCCGGAAAATATTTCGTTCGTGCCCGAGGAAAACATCATCGTCGGCAACGTCGCGTTGTATGGCGCGACGGGTGGCGAGGCGTATTTCCGCGGCATCGCGGGGGAACGGTTCTGCGTGCGCAACAGCGGCGCGGTCGCGGTAGTCGAAGGCGTCGGCGATCACGGTTGCGAATACATGACGGGCGGCCGCGCGGCCATCTTGGGCAAAACGGGCCGCAACTTCGCCGCGGGCATGAGTGGGGGCATCGCGTTTGTCTATGACGTGGACGGCACGTTCGCGTCGCACTGCAACACGGGCACCTGCGATCTCAAGCCGATGAACGAGCAAAGTAAAGACGATCTGCGCGCGATGCTTGAACGGCATGTGCTGCACACGGGCAGCACGGTTGCGAGGCATATCCTCGACAATTGGGAAGACGAGATTACGAAATTTGTTCGCGTGATGCCGCGCGACTATGCGCGCGTGCTCAAGGACATCGCGCAGCAGAACGCCCCGCGCGAGGCCGAGGTCCTGGAGTTGCAGCATGCCCAAAAATAGTAACAACGGATTTCCGCCCAAGGAAAAGGGCTTCATGGTATATGAGCGCGAAACGCCTTCGTACAAGGACAAGAAAGACCGCGTCAAACACTGGGACGAGTTCCTGACCGATTTCGACGACCACAAAATGGCCGAGCAGGGATACCGCTGCATGAATTGCGGCGTGCCGTTTTGCATGTCCGGCTGCCCACTGGGCAACATCATTCCCGATTTCAACGATTTCGTGAAAGACGCGAGATGGGACGAAGCCCTCGAACGCTTGCACTCGACCAACAATTTTCCGGAGTTTACCGGGCGCGTTTGTCCCGCGCCGTGCGAAGCGGCCTGTGTGTTGGGCATCAACGAGCCACCGGTCACAATTAAATTGATCGAGCGCGCGATTGCTGATCATGGATTCGAGTCGAACGCGATCAAGCCGGAACCGCCGCAGCGCAAGACTGGCAAGAAAGTCGCCGTCATTGGCGCTGGTCCCGCGGGTCTCGCCGCGGGTCAGCAGTTGTGCCGCGCGGGTCACGACGTGACGATCTACGAACGATCGGATGAACCAGGCGGACTGTTGCTCTACGGCATTCCCGATTTCAAGTTGAACAAGGACATCGTGCGCCGCCGGCTTCGGCAGATGGAAGCGGAGGGCGTCACGTTCAAATGCGGCGTTGAGGTCGGCATAGACATCGACGCGAACGATCTCGAAAAGGAGTTTGATGCGGTACTGATCACGGCGGGCTCGACGCAGCCGCGCGATCTGCCCATCCCCGGACGTGAACTTGAAGGCATCCATTTTGCCATGCAGTTCCTCATACAGCAAAACCGCCGCGTGTCGAACAAAGCCGTCGCGGAAAAGGAAATCACCGCGACCGGCAAAAACGTGATCATCCTCGGCGGCGGCGACACGGGCTCCGACTGTCACGGCACGAGCATTCGTCAGGGCGCGAAGCAGGTCTGGTCGCTCGAGCTGTTGCCAAAACCTCCCGATGGACACAACGAACGCACACCATGGCCCCTGTGGCCAGTTATCCTGCGGACCTCCTCCAGTCACGAAGAAGGCGGCAAGCGCGACTGGAGCATTCTCACCAAAGAATTCACCGGCGAAGATGGCAAGGTAAAGGGATTAAAGTGCGTCCGCATAGAATGGGAAGCGGACGCCGCGGGCCGTATGCAGATGAAGGAAATTCCTGGCACCGAATTCGAGCTCAAGTGCGAACTCGTATTGCTCGCCCTCGGTTTCATTCACCCCGAGCATAGCCTGCCCAACCAGCTCGGCCTCGAACTCGATCCGCGGGGAAACATCAAAGCCGAATTCGGAAAATACGCCACCAGCCGCGAAAATATTTTCGCCGCGGGCGACGCGCGCCGTGGACAATCGCTCGTCGTCTGGGCCATCCACGAAGGCCGCGAAGCCGCCCGCGCCATCGACATCGTGCTCATGGGCCATTCGGATCTGCCAAGCGCGTATACGCATGGGTATGACGCGGTGGAAGTCTCTGGCCGATAGTTGGGAATGCAATCGTTCCGAGGGGCGGTCAGTAAGGGCCGCCCGTTTCATTGACGGGCCAAGGGCCGCTTGTGATTCGCCGGAAATCGGAGTAAAAGTTATGAACCTTAACAAACCGCAAATTCTCTCTAGTCTCAAAAAATCCTGTGAAGCGGCAATCTCCGCGTATAACGGCCCGGAATCCGATTGGCCCAAGCAGTATGCTCCCGGCAAATGGACTGTGCGGCAGATTCTCGTGCATCTCGCGGATGTCGAGATGGTGCATTTATGGCGCTACAGCCGCGCGTTGGCCGAGCCGGGCAGCATCGTGTTTGCGTTCGACCATGATCGCTGGGTGTCCGCGCTGCGATATGACGAGCGGCCCATCGAGGTATGCAAAAACATGTTCCTCGGGTTGCGCGGCCAGATTTTGTATTACGTGGAGCAGATGCCGGAACTCACATTTTCAAACATGATCAACCATTCTGAAAACGGTCCCGTAACCGTTTCTGCGATTCTGAATTATCTTTGTTATCACACGGACCACCACCTCGAACAGATCCAGTTCGCGCGTGAAGGACGGCTGTGGACACCGAAGCAAACATGACACCCGAATCCGAAGACCCCGATTCGGGAGACATTCCCGCGGATTGGCTTGCTGAATTCGAGGCCGCGGCGCGGCGTCCGTTGCGAGAGCGTTTCCGCTATGCGTTTATCAAGACGTGCGAGCCGGTGATGGACGACGAACCCTACCGTTCCTTCGATACGATGGCCGATTACCGGGCATGGTGCGAAGCGAATCTACCGGATTGGCTCGGCTATGGCCGTGTTTGACTACCGCCAGGCGGAAGAAATCCGCGATGCATTCAACAAGCACGGTGTGCGCTACCTTTTTATCGGAAAATCCGGGGCGATCCTGCTCGGGTTTCCTGATTCAACGCAAGTCGCCGTTATATATCCCGAAAAATCTCCGGAAAATGGCCGCGCTATCGTCGCCGCCCTTCGCGAGCTAAACTTCGAAATAACAGATTCACGTGCGGGTGAAATCGAGCGCGGGAAAGACTTCGTCCAGTTAAAAAACGGACCGTTTGACGTAGACTTGGTGTTCGCGCCGGATGGCATCGAACGGTTTGAGGGCGCATGGCGGCGACACGTAGTGATAGACGGTTTTCATGTGTGCCACATCGACGACATTATTGGAAGCAAAGAAGCGTCGAGAAGAGCGAAGGACATGGAGTCTTTGCCCCGTCTGCGTTCATTCCGCAAGTATTGGTTATTGCAGAATCACAATTCCCCGTAAAGCGGGCGTGAAATCCGTCGTGTAAGAGCGTACACTTTCGCTTTGGCGCCAATACATAACTTATACCCGTGCGGCGCGGACATTGGCGGGTTTTTCAGGGGTTTGATTATGAAAGATATTTCTCGCAGAGACTTTATGAAACGCGCCGCGGTCGCGTCCGTCGCCATGCCGCTGATCGTTCCGCGGCTGAGCTTTGCCGCGCCGCCATCGGGCAAGCTGCAACACGCGGCTATCGGCGTGAACGGGCAGGGAGGCTACGACCTCAGCCAGATTTTCAGCAGCGGCAAGGTGGACGTAATCGCGCTGTGCGACGTGGATTCACAGAACCTCGAAAAGGCAAAGCAGACTTATCCCGGCGCGCGCCTGTACCGCGACTGGCGCGAGATGCTCGAGCAGGAAGAGAAAAATATCGACTCCGTCAGTGTCGGCATTCCAGATCATATGCATGCGCCCGCGTCGATGACCGCCATCCGCAAGGGCAAGCACGTTTTCTGCGAGAAACCACTCACGCACTACGTCCACGAAGCGCGTGCGTTGAGGCTGGCCGCCGCCAAAAAAGGCGTGGCCACGCAGATGGGCAACCAGATTCAGTCCCATGATTTCTACCGGACCGCCGTGCATTGGATGAAGGAAGGCGCGATTGGCAAGGTGACGGAGTGGTACTCCTGGGCCGGCGCGCACTTCCCGACAGGCAACAAGCTGCGGCCGGAGGGATCAGACCCAATTCCACCTACACTCGACTGGGACCTCTGGCTCGGCGGCGCGCCGGAGCGGCCCTTCAAGGCTGAGCGGGAAGTCTGGTTTTCGGAGAGTCCCGACAAACCGTCGAAACAGGCGGCGTACCATCCGTTCTGGTGGCGGACCTGGCGCGATTTCGGAGATGGCGCCACGGGGGATTTCGGGTGCCACATCTTCGACCCCATCTTCACGGCGCTGCAGATTGGCGCGCCGCTCACGGTGACGGCGGAAGTCGAAAGCAATTGCGAAGAGTTCTGGCCGGAATGGGCGATCTCGAAATATGTCTTTACGGGCGCCCCACTTACCGCTGGAAAGACCATCAACGCGACCTGGCTCGATGGACTCAAGAAACCTGACGCCAGCGTGTCGCCACACTTGCCCAGGGACTACGCGGTGCCGCCAAGCGGCTCCATTGTCATAGGCGAAGACGGTACCCTGGTCATTCCCCACGTCGGTGCTCCCGAACTCCACCCCGTCGAGAAATTCGTGAACTATCCCAAGCCGGCACTCGAGCCGCTGAACCACTATCACGCATTTGTTGAGGCGGCATTAGGCAACGGAGTTTGCGGCAGCAATTTTGATTATGCCGGGCCTATGACCGAGGCCGTGCTGCTGTCCAATATCGCGGGGCGTTTCCCCGGTCAAACGCTGGAATGGGACGCAAGCAGGATTCAGTTTACGAACAACCGCGAGGCAAACCGTTTCTTGCGCGGGAAATATCGCCGGGGGTGGCGCGTCAGGGGGCTTTAACCCAAGACTGGCTGGAAACTTACCGCGCCCCGTGTGGATTTTCTACACGGGGCGCGGTCATCGTCTTCGGGGGGTATAGTTCAGTTTTTAGGACCGGCAGTGAATCTCCGCCGCAACGCGAACCCGACCAGTCCCATGCCCAGCAGCGAAAGACTCGCCGGTTCAGGAACGATAGCGCCGTTCGTGTCCGGGCCTGTCAGATTGAATGCCAATTCAACGTCCTGATTCGTCCAGTTTTGCAGCTTTTGATGGGCATCGCCGCCACTGAAGTCAGTAATGGACCAGAACCAGTTGCAATCCACGTCGTTCTGAATCGCCAGCCAGTACGTAGTTCCCGCGGTCAGTTCCACGGGGCTGACGTCCATCTGATACTCAAATTCGGTGTATTCGCCAAAGGTCAGATCACCCGTATCAGTCCGCACGACCGGGTCTGTGAACGTATGGAGCACCGTGCCCGGTTCTCCGCCATCATCAGAATAGATAAATGCAGTGAACGCATCCGTCGGCAAGATTTCATCGACGTAATATCCCCACCAATGGATATCCGTCAACGTCGTAGTGCCTTCCACCAAAATAAAGTTGTCCGCAGCAATGTAATGCGTGTCCACCGTGGACAGCAAACCGCCCTGCGCCAGCGACGTTCCATTGTCGTAGATTATTTCCGCATGCACCGGGATGGCGCAGATGGCGCACGCAAAAAGTACCCGAGCCCATGTTTGCCTGTTCATGAATTTGCTCCTCCAACCGTCAACTAACTACTTACTACACAACCAACCACAACACCACGATAGAACCGGGCAACCATTTGCAGATGCACCGTTACAATCTGGGTAGGGAGAGGGAGTGCCCCTTTTCCTACTTGTCGCAGTTAACGCGATGGGGCGGGCAAACATTCCGGCTCAGGGACAACCCCCATAAAAAAAATTCTTAGTGGGGGGCATTCCGAAACCAGAAATCAGAAGTGATGTCCGTGACTTGTCTTGAAACTGACAGAAAAAAATTACAATCCGCCTATTGACAAATTCAAAACGTTTGCTTCCGAAAAACGTAATGGGCGGGAGCAGCCCGAAGGCGCACGCCCGTGGCGGATAGAGTACATTGTACTTTCGGGATACTGGACATTGAGGAACATTGTTTATGAAATGGAATACGAGCGGCAAGGGACTGCAATCCCGGAGAACCTTTATGCAGTCAGCCGCGGGCGCAACCGTTATGGCCGCCGGCGGCGTGAATGCATCCGCGCAACCAGATCAAGCCGTGCGGCTCGGCATCGCCGGGGCGGGCAGCCGCGGCTGCGATTTACTCCGCGCGCTCGCGACCATTCAACTGGCGCGGGTGGTGGCCGTGTGCGACGACTATCCCCCGCATTTGGCGCAGGGGAGCGAGGCTGCGGGTCAAAACCCGCGGGCGTTTGACACGTTTGAAGCAATGCTTGATACAACGCAGCTCGATGCGCTGGTGGTCGCGACGCCGTTACACTTGCATTATCCAATGTGCGCCGCGGCCATTGAGCGCGGGTTGCCGGTGTTTTGCGAAAAGACCATGTGCCGCACGATTGAGGAAGCGCGCCGCTTGGCGGTGTTGGTAAAAACGCACGGCGCCATTTTTCAGGTGGGCCTTCAACGCCGTTCCAACGCGATCTACGAGCAAGCGGAAGCGATGATTCAGACCGGCTTGCTCGGCACGATTACGGCCATAAAATGCCAATGGCACCGCAACGGGGACTGGCGCAGACCCGTCCCGGTGAATGTTGATCATGCCGATTACAAAATGCTCGAACACAAATTAAACTGGCGATTGTACTTCGCCTACTCGCAGGGACTCATGGCGGAGCTGGGCAGCCACCAGATGGACGTCGTAAATCGGCTGCTCCGCGTTCCACCAAAGGGGGTCATTGGAATGGGCGGCGTGGATTATTGGAAAGACGGCCGGGAAGTATTCGACAACGTGTTCTGCACCTACACCTATGAAGTGCCGGACGCGGGCGAAGGCAAGCCACAGGTTGTGCGCGTGACGTATTCAACGATCCAGACCAACGCGCACGAGGGCGTGTCGGAACTGGTCATGGGCACCAAGGGCAGTTTGTTGTTGTCGCAGAAGCTTGGCCTGTTTTATAGCGAAAGCAACAAGGCGCCTGTTGTGGCCGCACCTCCAACGGACAAGAAATTCGATGGCATCAGCGGCGCGACCCTGGTCGTCCCGGACAGTCCGTGGGCGCACCGTGGAAAAGCGATGGAGATTCGAAGCGAAGCGGATGATACGCGCGCGGAGCTATTGTCGTTCGTGAATGATGTGCGCGCGGGAAACCGGAAGACCGTGTGCGATGTCCACGTCGGCTTGGAGAATACCGCGACAATCGTGATTGCGAATGAGGCGATTGAATCCGGCGCAATGGTGAAGTTTCCCGAAGATTGCGCCGCTAATTAGCGCGGACGGAGGGAGGGTTTTCCAACCCGCCATTTTCTGAATTAAAACAATCAATGGCAAACCCGCCCTCCGGGTTCATGCGTAGCAACGAATTTCAAATATCCGGGCTTCTTCGCAGCCATTGGTTGCGTGAACCTGAATGCGGATGGTTTTGGTTCGTATCGGGTCGAAGACATGTCGGCGGAGTCTCTGGTAATTGCCTTTCACTTCGGCGAGTGTCGTGAATGTGCCATCGCCGTTCATATACGAAATGGTGTAGTCCTTCACGGTTTCTGGTTGTGGTCCAAACTTAATAGTCTTCTTTGTCGCGTTCTGCTCGGACAACGTTAGTTGTCGTTCAAACCCGGTATCAAAAGTAATTTGAACGCTCGAGATCGTTCGCGGCGCATTCCACGACAACTCGATCCACGCCCCGTCCGCGTCCATTTGACCGCCCCAACGGTTCGCCCATTGCCCCGGCAGATCGCGCACATACCCATTCACCACGTTCGCGGCATTGCTGGGCGCAACTTCACTGGACGCCATCGTTGCGGCGGTTCGCGCAAGATCGGCGGGGTCTTCGTTGCGCACGTTGCGGATGGTCTGATCATTGCGCAACAGCATTTGTTGGTACGTTTTCAGCAGCCGTTTGTCATCATACAGACCCCGCGGATCGATGCCTTCTGCCACGCAAAAGGCAGCCGCCGTGCCGACCGCCTGGCCGGCGACCGAGCAGGTGGCCATGACGCGCGCCGAGCCAAATGCCACGTGCGATGTGCTGATGTTGCGTCCCGCCATGAACAGGTTCGGCACGTTCACCGAATAGAACGCGCGCAGTGGCATGTTGTAGGTATCCGCGGTGGATATCGAAACAAAGGGCGGAATTTCGGGATCGTCAAATCCAGTCGGCGGATGGTTGTCGAAAGGCCACCCGCCAATCGCCGCCGCGTCGTCAAACTCAGCCGTCATATTCATCAGATCATGTTGCGTCAGGATGTGCGGCCCGTCCATGCGGCGGCTGGCGCGTTTCCCGGGGATCATGCCCACCCAGTCCATGGCCCAACTCGCGCTTTCGGGATGCTCGCCCGAGTTCTTGATGTAATCCCACACGCCCATGACGATTGATAACAACTCGAATCGGATTCGCTCATTGTCGAACACCGCGCTGTGGTTGCCGCCCCATTCAATCCACCAATAGCCGTATTCCCACGAGCGGATTTTCCGGTGGATCAAATGTCGTTTTTCAATCTTGCGCGCCCAGCCTGGCGGGGTGAATGGCATCGGGCGATCGTATTCCTTCGATGTGAACAGGATGCTGCTTCCGAGTGTGCCCGTGCCACCGGCTTCCGGCGCGAGCGGTTCGTTGAACACGTCGCGTGCTTCATGTCCCACGCGAATCTTCGCGCCGGCCTCGAGTCCAAGTCTGCAATCCCCGGTGCAATCCGCGAACTGTTTTGCCCTGATTCGGTAAATGTGTTCGGTCTTGTCGCAGCGCACGAGCACTTCCTGGATCCGGCCGCTATCCATTGAAACGCCGTACAACACGCTGTCCAGGAGAAGGTGAACATTCCGCTCGGATACGACTTTGTCGTAGAGCAGGAAGTCCCACATTTCCCAATTCGATTCCGGATTGCGCACGACATTTTCGAGGCGGAGCTCTTCGATGATCCCACCCTCACGCCACCCCGGCCGGGTGCCGTGGTGGTCCGCGCCGACAATGTGCATCCGGACTTCACTGCTCGCATTACCGCCCAGGCGCGAACGGTCCTGCACGAGAATTGTCCTGGCCCCCTGCCGCGCGGCGGCGAGTGTGGCGCAGACACCCGCCATGCCACCGCCCGCGACCAGGAAGTCGCAGTCGAGTTCAATGACGTGCATATTCGGTTCGGCGGCGATGCGCGCATCTACCGGAGTTTCTTGGGTAAGCACTTCGAGCTTCGCGCGAATATCGTCGGTGGAAGATGATGGAAGCGGCGTGGCGATCAAGTCTTCGGCCTTCACCGCCAGCGAGTAACCAATGCCCGCCGCCGCGCCAAGGCCGGCGATAAAATTACGCCGTGAAAATTCGTCGTTTTTTCGCATGGATAGCCTCTGATTTATTATGGAAAGGTATCATTTTGTAGTGCTACATTCCGATTTCGCCTGAATCAGTCTATGGTATGCCGCGCAAAGCGCCTTGGACTGCGGTAGCGGCAGCTACCGCTTTTACTTCAAGAAACCAGCAGCGCCTCGTAATAACTCCAGACGACTTCCAATCCGAAGTGAAAGCGGTAGCTGCGTCCGAAGCCGACTTCGCTACCGCAGTCCAAGGCGCTCCGCGCGGCCGGGGTTATCTAAACGGCAGGTCTGGCGCTTCACCGTAGAGGTAGTCTTCGGGATTGGACGGCTCCCAGCGGTATTTCTTCAGGTCGCAGCATTCGGATGTGTTGAACCGCACGCCTTCCTTTTCCAACAGTACGCGCTGGACCGTTGGGCGTTCCACATCGCCGCGCGCGCTGATGCCGCCCTTGTGGTTGATCACGCGCTGCCACGGCACGCGTTTGTTCTCGCTCATGTGCATGGCGTAGCCAACGGCCCGCGCAGCGCGAGGCATACCCAAGATGGCCGCTATCTGGCCGTACGTCATTACGCGTCCGCGCGGAATCGCCCGCACAAGCCGATAAACCGCTTCGTAAAACGCTATGGGCAATTCGCGCGGCATTTTATATCTCCTCTTTGCGGATGCACGCGACAACCCTGCCGTCGCTCATGGGTTCGAGCGGGGGCACGGTCGTCTTGCACCGCTCCTGCATGTATGGACAGCGGGGATGAAACGGACAACCCCTCGGCGGGTTCAACGGCGACGGCGGATCACCCCGCAACAACGAACCCGCCCGGTCACGTTTGCGCGTGGGATCGGGAATAGGGATCGCGTTGATTAGCGCGCGCGTATACGGATGCCGCGGCGCGTTATAGACTTGTTCGGCGTCGCCCAGTTCGACAATTTTCCCCAAATACATCACCGCGATGCGGTGCGACAGGTGCTTTACAACTCCGAGGTCATGGGAAATGAGCAAGAGCGTGAGTTGCTCTTCACGGCACAACTCGGAGATCAAGTTCAATATCTGCGCCTGTACCGATACATCCAGCGCGGACACCGGCTCATCGGCGATGATCATCCGCGGGCGCAACGCCAATGCGCGTGCAATGGCGATTCGCTGGCGTTGTCCGCCGGAAAACTCGTGCGGATACTTCCTCATCCAGCGCGACGCCAGACCCACGCGCTCCATCAACGCCGCCACAAGCGTGGTGACGTCGCCCCGCGTCGCGTGACCATGAACCCGCATGGGTTCGGCAAGCGCGTCGAGAATGGTCATGCGCGGATTCAGCGATGCGTAGGGGTCTTGGAAAATCATTTGAATAGAGGGACGGATGGCGCGAAGCGCGGCGCGCGAAAGCGTGGCGATGTCTTTGCCATCGAAATTGATTTGGCCGCGCGTGATCGGCGCCAGCCGCACGATGCTCCGCGCCAGCGTCGATTTGCCGCAACCGGATTCGCCAACGAGCCCAACAGATTCTCCGTGCGCTACGGCGAGATTCACGCCGTCCACCGCGCGGACCATGCCGTGCGCCGAGGGATACTGTACGGCAAGGTCCCGGAGGTCGAGGAGCGGGGCCGTCACGCAATTTCTCCCAGTTGCACGCGCAAACACGCGGTAGCGTGGCCCGGCGCGATGCCAAGAAGCTCGACCGGCTGTGCCGCGCATTTCGGCGCGGCGTGCTCGCAACGCGGCGCGAATGGGCAACCAATTATCGCTTGCGTGAGATCTGGCGGAGACCCGGCAATGGTGTGCAGGGTCGCGCCTTTTTTCTGCGTCGCGGGGATTGACGCCATCAGCGCGCGGGTATACGGGTGCTTGGGCGCGGTAAAAAGATCGGTGGTTCTTGCGGATTCAACGATGCGGCCCGCGTACATTACGTGTACGCGATCACAGGATTCCGCGATGACGCCGAGATCGTGCGTGACAAGTATCACAGCCATGCCGAGTTCCGCCTGCATTCGTTTCATGAGTTCCAGTATCTGCGCCTGCACGGTTACGTCGAGCGCCGTAGTAGGTTCGTCTGCAATGAGCAGTTCTGGCCGCGTGATTAGCGCCATCGCGATCATCACCCGCTGCCGCATGCCGCCTGAAAACTGGTGCGGGTATGCGCGCATGCGGCGCTCGGCGTCTTGAATACCGGCGCGTTGCAGCATCTCGAGTGCGCGCGCATGGGCTTCGCGTTTGGTGCTGCGTTCATGCACGCGCAACGGCTCCATGATCTGATCGCCAACGCGATGGTAGGGATTGAGCGCGGTCATCGGGTCCTGGAAAATCATGCTAATGCGTTTTCCGCGAATCGCGCGGCGCTCAGAATTTGAACATGACAACAGATCGACATCACCGAACCGCGCGGAGCCGCTTTCTATTTTTCCGGGAGGCATTGGGATCAAGCCGAGCAGTGAAAGATTGGCGACTGATTTGCCGGAACCAGATTCGCCGACAATTCCAAGCATCTCGCCAGGGTCAACAGTGAAAGAAATACCGTCCACCGCGCGGACAACGCCAGCGCGCGTGTGAAAGTGCGCGCGGAGATTTTTGACGTCAAGTAGCGGCATAAAATCTTGGTCCGCAGATTACGCAGATTCGCGCAGATTTGAATTCAAAATTGATGCGATACAATCCGACATGACGTAAGTGGGGCGCTACGCGGAATAGCGTTTTCGTTTTTTTAATCATGTGTTTAGTCTTTGGCCATCCGGGGATCTAACGCGTCGCGCAGGCCATCGCCCAAAAAGTTTAGCGAGAAAAGCGTGAGCGACAGGAACACGCTCGGGAATATCAGCAACCAGGGATACTCTTCCATGAGTTTCGCGCCGTCCTGAATTAAAACGCCCCAGGAACTCATCGGCGGTTGCACGCCCAGCCCAAGAAAACTAATCAGCGCTTCAAGCAGCATCACCTGTGGAATCGTAAGCGTGGTGTACACAATAATCGGTCCGAGCGCGTTTGGAACGAGATGGCGCAGGATAATCCGGCTCCGGCTAAGCCCCATCACGTACGCCGCCTCGACAAACTCCTTGTTGCGCAACCCCACGACTTGCCCTCGCACGATGCGCGCCATCGTGAGCCATTCAATCGCGCCAATTGCGAGAAACAGCAGCACAATACTTTTCCCGAGATAGACCGTGAGAATGATCACGACAATGGTGAATGGCAGCGTGTACAAAATATCGACGACTCGCATCATCGCGGAATCCACCCGGCCGCCCGCGAAGCCGGACACCGCGCCGTAGAGCACGCCGATTGTGAGCGACACAGCGGTTGCGCAGAATCCCACCATCAGTGAAATACGCCCGCCGTAGAGAATGCGCGTGAACAGATCGCGGCCCAGCGTGTCCGTGCCGAACCAGTTTTTTGCCGTGGGCGGCGCCGCTCCGAGTTCACGGTCCTGCGTCTCATACGAGTACGGCGAAATCCACGGGCCAATCACCACAACAAAAAGTATTAGAATAAGCACAACAAGCGCAAATGTGGCGAGGTGGTTCTTACGAAGACGCCGCCACGCGTCGCGCCATAGCGATGTTCCCGCTTCGAGGAGTGGCACGGCGGCCTCAGTCATAACGCACCCGCGGATCAAGCCAGGCTTGCGCAATGTCCACAATCAAATTAAAGGCGAGAATCAGTACCGCATAAAACAGCACGGCGCCCAACAGCATCGTGTAATCGCGATTGAACGCGGCCTCGACAAACTGCTTGCCTAGCCCTGGAATCTGAAAAATCTTTTCGACGACGAAGGAACCCGTCAGCAGCCCCGCCGCGGCCGGACCGAGAAACGACACCACCGGCTGAATACCGCCGCGCAAAGCGTGGCGCAACACGACGCGCGCCTCGCTCAGCCCTTTCGCGCGCGCGGTGCGAATAAAGTCTTGCGCCAACACCTCGAACATACCGCCCCGCGCAAGCCGGGCGACATAGGCCGCGTATACCGCGCCGAGCGTCAATGCCGGAAGCACTTTGTGCGCGGCTGTGTCCCATCCGGCAACGGGAAACCATTGCAACTTGAGCGCAAAGCCCAATACAAGCAGCGGACCCATTACAAATGTTGGAAGGCATATTCCCACCATCGCCAGTGACATCGGCACATAATCCGTGAGCGTGTTTGGACGAAGCGCGGCGAGCACACCGGCAAAGAGGCCCAGCACAACCGACACGACCAGCGCGTACGCGCCAAGTTCGATCGACACCGGCGCGCGCAACACAATCCATTCGCTGACGGTGCGGCTTGGTTGCTGCATGGAAGGCCCAAGATCGCCGCGCAGCAAATCGCGCATATAATCGAAATACTGCACATGTAACGGCGCATTGAGGTTGTAGGTATCTCGAATCTGTTCGAGCACCTCCGGCGGCACGAAGCGTTCGCCTTCCTGAAACGGGCCGCCGGGCGCCATTCGAATCAGAAAAAATATCAGCGTCGCGATTATTAGGAAAACCGGAACAAATCCCGCCAGGCGCCGGAGGATGAACCGCGTCATGCGAGCGCTTTCAAAAGGATAAGCATGCGCGGGGCTAGTTGGGCTGATGCTTCACGGAAAAATAGCGATAGTTCATATACGCCATCGGATTGGAATCGTACCCTTGCACCGAGGGCGATACGAGGTATCGCTGGCGGTAGGTATAGATAGGAATGATCGGCGTATCCCCGAGAAGGATTCCTTCCGCTTCCTGCATGAAACCGAAGCGTTTCGCCGGATCGATTTCAAAGCGCGCCTTTTGTTCGAGTGAGTCATACTCCGCGTTCGTCCAACCCGTCCGGTTGTTGCCGTTGCCGGTGGTGAAGCATTCGATATAGTTCATCGGGTCAAGGTAATCGGCAATCCATCCCGCGCGCACAACGTCGTAGTTCAACGCGGTCATCGAATTCAGGTAGACCTTCCACTCCTGCTTGCTCGAAGTGACATCGATCCCGAGGTTTTTCTTCCACATGTCCTGAACCGCCTCGGCGATCATCTGGTGGTCTTCACTTTCGTTATACAGGATTTCCAGGGGACGCATACCCTTGCCATCGGGGAACCCAGCCTCGGCCATTAATTGCTTCGCTTTCGCAAGGTCGTAGTCGATGCCGGCGTCCGCCGTGTACCCGCCGATGCCAGGCGGCGAGAGAGCGCGCGCCGGAATGAACGCGCCAAACAAAACGTCGTTACAAATGGACTCTTTATCGACGGACATCGCCAGCGCGAGCCGCACGCGCGGATCGTTCAATGGCGGACGCGTGGTATTGATGCGATAGAAATACGTCGCGGTAAACGGGTCGAGCCGCAGCACGTCCGGGTTGTCGCGCTTGTACGCGGGCACCTTTGTAATGAGCAACGTTTCCATCGTATCCACTTCGTTCGCACGGAACATGCGCTCCGCGGTTTGCAGGTTCCCATTGACGGGGTAAAACTGGATTTCCTCGAGTGAAACATTGGCCACGTTCCAGTAATGCTCGTTGCGCACAACGCGGATGACGCGGTTCGGCTGCCATTCAACCAGTTTAAACGGCCCGTTTGACACCATGTTTTCCGGCAGAATCCATTTGCTCTGCCGGTCGTCGATGTTTCCATGTTTCTCAATGGTTGCCTGCTGCACGGGAAACCACGCGTTGTGCATGTGTACCGTGAGGAAATAGGGCGCGGGGTAGAGCAGCTTTACTTCAAGCGTGTGATCGTCTATGGCCTTTGCCCCGACCTGAGCAAAATCCGTTACGTCACCCTTGTTGTATTTTTCGCCATTTTCAAGGCACCACAGCATGTACGAATATTCGCTGCCCAGCTTCGGCGAAAGTATGCGCTTCCAACTATAGATGAAATCGTTCGCGGTGATTGGAGTCCCGTCAGACCATTTCGCCGCCGGGTTCAGCCTGAATGTGTAAGTCTTCCCATCGCTCGACATCTCCCACGATTGGGCAACGCCGGGCTCGACGGCAAGCGTCTTTTGATTGAGAGTAGTAAGACCTTCGAAGAGGGAGCAGAGAATACGATGCTCGGTATGACCCGTGGTCAGCATGGGATCGAGCGATTGCGGTTCGGCGTCCGCCGCGACGCGCAGCACGTTGTCCCGCGGCGCGTTGGATGAATTGCCGTTCCCCGTGCCCTCATTTTCGCCCGTGCAACCCGCGGCCAATAGAAAAAATAAAGACGCCAGGAATCGCTTCGTCATTGCGTACACCTTTGTTTCATCGCGCCGCTTACACCGGCGTCATTATACCCACCACGACGCAAGGGATAAATCCTCGAAGATATAATCCTTCTATTCGCGCGAAGCTGCCTTCTCCAACACCAGATACTTTCCCGTGGGCGCGTCCGGTGGCCAGGGAATGTAGACGCGGCTTCCGCGGAGAGTGAGCGCGACGGTTACGCGCTCTTTCGGGTCGTCGGATTTATCGTTCCAGTCGAGGTGCGTTTGGCTGTTCATGTAATGCCAGCGATGCAATTGCTCCACTCGAGTGCCGTCCGCCATTTCAAGCACAACAAATCTGCTCGGTAAAAACGCAACCGACCGCAGCGAAATACCCTCGGAATCAATCGGTTCGCCGCGGTCGTCCGGCGCGTAGCCAACAACGCTCCACACACCGATGAGCGCCGCCTGCTGCCGCCAATAGGCGTTTTCGCCGAAGCGCAGCCGGGCCGCTTTGGCCGGGCCGTCCTGCATGGCCTTGCTGATGCCGGATACCGCGAACACCGCGGCTATCGAGCACACGACAACAATGATCGTTCCCGAGCCCGCGCGCCAGCGCGTGTCGGACGCTTGGGCCGTTGCGTAAGCAGGTTCGGCGGCCACCCGCTTCTTGAGCAACATTGCCGTCGCGATTGCGCACAGCAGCACAAAACTCGCATCAACCAGCATGTGGCTGCCGCCGTGGTTGCCGGGGAAATGCTGCACGAATCCACCGACTGCGGTCATCCACAGCAGCAGGATGAGAATCAGCGCGCCTTTCCCGAACGCCGTGGATGGCGTCATCACAAGCGCATCGCGTGAATACAAAAACAGTGCGTACAGGCCAACCGCGGTCATCGTGATTCCACCGGCGAAAAACCACAGCCACGGCATGACGCCGAGGATCGGTTCATTCGGAATATTTTCGTAACGGTTCAGCCAATCCATTGGCGCACGGCGAAGGTTCACCCACATCAGCGCAACCAGCATCACAAACACCGCGAATATATCCAACGGTTTTCGTGGGCGGTCTTCGGCCGCAGCCGTAAGCCCTTCGCGTTCCAGGCGTGACACACCAAGTCCCATTGCGATGCCCATGAACAGGCCGAACAACTCTTCAGCGATCTTCCATTGCGGCAATTGATCGGCTATCGGCGCAAACGGCCCCCACGCGACCCGCACGGGGTGCCGCAGAAAAACGGCAAACATGAAGCCCAATCCGCCGCCGAAAACGCCGTACCGGCAAAGCAACATTGCCGCGCGGTTGTTGCTCGCCGTTAGATACAGCATCAGCGCGAGAAGCACACCCAAGACCCCGCCCCAGCTCTCGCTGCGAAACGGCGGCGCAAGCACAATACCGCCAAATTTCGTCAGCACCAGGTAACCAAGCCACCAGCCCAGCGAACACCACAGAAACACCAGCGCGGCGTGCCGGTCGCCGGGCCGCGCGAGGTAGTGAAAAATGGCGACGGTTGGAACGATCACCGCTGCCAGCCATTCGCCGTCGTGAAACTGATCCAGTGTGAATTGCTCGTAGGCCTCGCGGACGCGCTCGTTGAACAGCAGGTACGCATACACCGCAAGGAAAGTCACGCAGATGGAAACGAATACTCGCGCGAGCGGTTCCAGGCGCGAGCGCGGCAATGTCAGCGCGAGACCAAGGGCCCCGCCGCCGATACCGGCCCACAATGCCCCCAGAAAAAATAGCACGGCATACCCAAACAAAACGTCCGGCCAGGAATCGGTGACAGTAAAAAGTGTGTGTTCCATGTAGC
>JAWXCN010000073.1:0-16908 GCA_034408725.1 Candidatus Hydrogenedentota bacterium | reverse complement strand
CCTCAAGTCGCCATCAATGTCGTAGACCTTGTCGCCTACGCGCTTGTATCCTGGCTCCTCGTCTGCTTCGTCCATCATGTCGCCTACGACCTGCTCGAGGGCGTCCTCAAGCGTGACGATGCCCGCGGCGCCTCCATATTCATCAACCACGACGGCGATGTGCGTGTGATGGCGTTGCGCGTCGTGAACGAACTGCTGCACGGTCATCGTCGCGGGCACATAGTGCGCCGGGCGAATAAGGGGCCGGATATCGCGGTCCAATTCCCCGCGGGCCATGTATGGCAACAGGTCCTTGGCAACGAGCGTTCCGAAAATCGTGTCGAGGCTATCGCGGTAGACCGGCATCCGTGAATACCGGTGCTCGCGATACAGCGAAAGCGCATCGGAGACCGTTGCGTCCTCCGCAAGCGCGATAACGTCTGGGCGCGGCACCAGTATTTCGCGCAGTTGAGCGTCGCTGACCTCCAGGATGCCCTGAATCATCTGCCGTTCATCTTCTTCGATAACGCCTTGGGCCTCGCTGTCCGTCAGCGCGGACCGCAACTCGTCATCGGTGATAAATGGCGCGGCGCGCAGCTCATGAAAGCGCGTTACTTTGAATAGAAGATTGGTGATCCCAAGCAATCCATCGCGGAGCGGCACGAGGATGCGGTCCGTTGCCAGCAGCGGAAACACGGATGCGCGGGCAAACTGTTCGCTTGCCTGCACGGCAAATACTTTTGGCGCGATCTCGCCGAAAAACAGGATCAGCGACGCGCAAAGGCCGACCGCCAACAAATACGTTACCGCGCGCGGAACCCCGGGCATGAGTTCCAGAAACATGTCCTCGACGCGCGCTCCCAACAATACGCCAATCAACATGTTTACAATGAGGTTGCTTATGAGGATGGTCGTGAGCAAACGCCCCGGATGTTCCATCATCTGCGCGATCAATGCGCCGGATGCCGTATCGTCCTCTTTAAGGCTGCGCAGGCGCAGCCTGTGAATTGAAAAAAAGGCGGTCTCCGCCGCCGAGTAAAACGCCGAGACCAGAATCAACAGAGCTACCGCGCCCAGAATGTAAGGCGGAAGATGGCGCGTCACATTGGACGCCTGCGGTGGAATAAACGTCACCACGCCATCCGCCGCCGCGCCCCGCTCGTAAAATGTCTCTTCGATATTGGGCGTGGTCAGCGCGCCGTCCACGGCGGTTTCTTCGGCCGCGCTCGCGAACACCGACATGACGAGCATCGTGATAATCATGATGCGCATGGGGGTCCGGCCTGTTAGTTCTGAAAACGGATTCACTGGATTGTTGTCTCTATCGCCTCGGCGCATCAATGGCCGCGGAACCACGCCGCGTCCACGGAGCATTCGAGATAAACGGCTTGCCGTTCGGCCATGGCACGTTTGGCGCACGCCGTTGCATGATCAAATCCAAGCAGGTGCAACAATCCATGACAAAACAGCAACCGGACTTCCGCGCGCATGGCGGCATTTTCTGCGTCGCACCGGCGCGAAACCGTTTCGAGCGATATCGCGATGTCCCCGAGCGCACGCGGACCATCCAGAATATGCGCATCGGGTTGGGGAAATGACAACACGTCGGTCGCCTCGTTCTTGTGCGCGTATTGCGCATTCAACGCTTGCATTGTCGCATCGTCGCACAGGAGCACGCTGATCTCGAGGTCTTCCGCAACCCCTTCACCGCCACAAATGCGCTTCGCGAGACCGCGAAGGTCCGCGAGCGCATGGCAATTCGCATACGCCGTGTCATTGCGCACGGCGAGGCCGACCCGCACTAGTCCTGGCCTCCCGTCAATGGAATGACGTTGGTGGCCTTGGTCTCCGGCTTTTGATCCGGGTAGGCGATACGGCGGTGCTGCGTAGACGTGACGCGCTTGGATACGACCTCCGCAATAGTGTCCAGGTCTTTGAGCGTAAGGTCGCATTCATCAAACTGGCGGTCGCTCGCGCGGCTCGCAATGATTCGATCCACCATTTCGCGCACCCGTTCTTCGTTCGGGTTTTTCAGCGTGCGCACTGCTGATTCGACTGCGTCGCAGATCATCAAAATCGCCGTCTCCCGATGTCGCGGCCGGGGACCCGGATACCGGAAGTCGGCCTCGCTGACACCCCCGTGCTTGGCCTGCGCGACTGCTTCCTTATAAAAGAAACTGATAAGGCAAGTTCCGTGGTGTTCGAGAATGCCGTCAATGATCGGTTTCGGCAGGTGCAGTTCTCGCGCCATTTCCGCGCCTTCGCTTACGTGCGACGCAATTGCGCGGGCGCTCAACCTCGGCGACAGTTCATCGTGGATATTTACACCTGTCTGGTTCTCGACAAAATATTCCGGCCGCTTCATTTTCCCGATGTCATGATAATATGCGCAGACACGCGCCATAAGACCGTTTGCGCCGATGGCGTCCGCGGCGGCCTCGGCAAGCTGGCCGATCATCAGACTGTGCGCATACGTCGCGGGCACTTCCATCGCCAACCGGCTCAGTACGGGATTGTTCAAATCGGAGTATTCCAGAAGTTGGATGTCGGTGGTGATGCCGAACAGCCGTTCGAGCGTCGGCAACACCGCTGGCACAAGGCCCAGGCAGAAGACGCCGTTTACCCCCACCATCATGAGCGCGTACAGGGTCGAGTTGGCGAGAAGTGAATCCTGCGTCAGGGCAAGGGCCAATACGATCAGCACACCTACCAGTGTGGCCTTCACTGATGCGTTACCCATGTCGCTGCGCTTGCGGACCCTGTAGATGCTCATCACACCGGTAAACGACATTGCTCCCGTGATCACCAGCAGTTGCCAGCTATAGTCAAACTCGACCGACAACAGAAGCGCGGCAATGATCGACGTAAGGCTTGCAACCCGGGCATTCGCAAGAATCGCGATGAGTATCGCGCCCGCCGCCGCGGGCACGACGAGGCCAACGTCCGTAAAGTACGTCACCACGCGCCCGATAAATACAGTGACGCAAACGACCAAAAGCGCAAGGCACAAAACCTGGAACCGGTGCTCCGCGTCACGATGCAACCACGGAAGCGCGCGCACCAATGCGAACAGCGCGAGACCAACTATAATCATGTGGGCGACAATCGTGCCCGTCAGGTTCGCAGTCTGCTGATCAAAGCGCGCCTTCATTTCCGTATACGTCTTCGCGTCCATGCGCGATTGCGGTGTCCAACGCTGCCCTTTCCGTTGAATTTCTTCCTGCGCCATGATCTCTTTCGTGACAGGCGCCACTGCCAGCCGGGCCTCGTCGCGCATGACGTTGGTCATATCGGCGTCATATGCGAGCGTTTCAGCGATGAATTGGCGCGACACGTCATATGCGGCGTCCTGCAATCGAATGCGATCAATCGTCGCCGCGGATTCAGGAAGCTCGTCCGCCACTTTGGCAATGCGGGAACGTAGCGCGCCCTGGGCCGTCTCGACGGTTAGGATATCGTTGAAGGCAAGCTCCTCCTCCGAATACTGGCCGGCAACAGGCTTGTCGCGCGTCACCAAAATGATGCGGTCGGGGTCCTTCGAGAAAATCTCGCTGCTGCGATCGCCCGGCCCTATGATCCCTTGCGCGAGGGTGAATTCGAGACTGCTGCGCGCGAGCCGGACGAGGTCACCCAAGTGGGCGAAAGAAAATGCCGGCGCTGGGGTTGGCGTTTCTTCCGCAACCACCTCCTCACTCTCGACCGGCGCGACTGCTTTCGTTTCGGGCGCCGCACGCGGCGCTAACCACGTGGCGAGCATCTCCGGTGTGAGCGTGGCAAGCGCGCTGTCGTCTTCAATCGCCGCTTCCGCGACAATGCGCAAGACCTTGCTGACTGCCGTCGCGGAAGGTTCGTCCGCGCCGGATTGCGCGCGCAACTCTTCTAGCGCGGCTTCCACTGCGGGTTTGAGCGCGTCAATACGCGTGGTAAGTTCATCAAATGCCGCAAGCTGCTGCTGGACCCTCGCATCATCAATGCGAAAGGCGTCCGGCACTTTTGCCGCCGCGGCTTCCCGCGCATCGCGTGTTCGATCAATGTCCTCGCTCGAGAATCCGATTTCCGCGACGACAGTTTCCTGCGCGACTTTCCCGTCCGTGTTGATGGCTTGCGTTTGCCGGCCGAGATCAAGGCGTTTGGTGATTACGATGACAAGAAACGCGAAGGACACCAGGAGAATGATGCGCAGCCAACGCCGCTGCTTCGCTTCGTCGTCCTCTTGCTGCTGTCCCCTGTACATGCCAGGGCTGAGCGGCTGCCGCTTACGGAACCGGGTCAACATGGTTATGCGTCCTGCTCGCTCGCCGCGGCCCGCTCGGCCACTTCATACGCCTCGATAATATTCTGGACCAGCGGGTGCCGGACGACATCGCGCCGGTGCAGATGCACGATAGCGATACCTTCCGTATTTTGAAGCACGCGTTCCGCGTCAACAAGACCGGACCGCATGCCCCTCGGCAGATCGATTTGCGTGACATCGCCCGTGATGACCGCGCGCGAACCCTCGCCAAGCCGTGTCAGAAACATTTTCATTTGTTCAACGGTGGTATTCTGCGCCTCGTCGAGAATCGCGAACGAGCGGTCCAGCGTGCGTCCGCGCATGAACGCCAATGGCGCAACCTCAATGGTTTCTCGCTCGATCATGCGGCGCACGCGGTCTGCGTCCAGCATCGCCGACAAAGCATCGAACAGCGGCCGGAGATACGGATTCACTTTCTGTTGCAAATCCCCAGGCAGGAACCCCAGGTTTTCACCCGCTTCGACCGCGGGCCTCGTCAGGATTAGCCGGCCCACCTCTTTGTTCAGCAGCGCGGATACCGCCGCCGCTACCGCAAGGTATGTCTTGCCCGTGCCCGCGGGGCCGATGACGAGCGTTACGCCATGGCCCTTGATGGCGTCGAGATAATCGGACTGCCCTCGGGTGCGCGGTTTGATTGCAATGTCGCCGCGCAACCCGCGCGACGCGCTTCCGCCCAGAATGGCGCCCAGACTTTCCGTGCGGCTTTCGCGCACTTCGCTCAGCGCGTACGAAACATCGTGTACGGATGGCGTGTGGCCGTTGCGGACCGCTACGAGCATTTCGGCGAGAACCTGCCCTACCTTGGCTGCGTCCTTGTCATCTCCCAGGATGACGACTTTCGCGCCGCGATCCACAATTCGGACGGGGCTGACTTCCTGGATGCGTTTCCGGATTTCCCCGTTTTTGCCAAGAAGCTTAATCGCTTCTTCCTGGCTATTTAGGACAAGTTCGTGCGACAGAAGGATCCAAGACTCCCTACCGAGAAGAGGGAGCAGGTCCGTATTCGATGCGGTACAGCCGCTCGCCCGGTTTGGCCAGTTGCTTCTGATGGCGGACGTTTTCCTCCATCTCGATCGGGTCGCGCTCTAATCCGTCGACCCGTCCAACCAGCCGCTGCTCTTCAACCACGAGTGTCTCGTACTGCGACTGCAGCGTGGCCGTATATGCCTCGTTCTGAAAATAAAAATCATATTGCGCCGGCAGGTCGCGTTGCACCGCATACGCCGCCGCCAAGCCGACCGCCAGTATTATCGCTAAAACATACCCTTTAGTCATAATCTCAATGTCCGTTAGCGACCTGTTTTCTTCTTCATTATATTACAGAACACCTCAGACCCCAAGAATTCTGCCTGACTGCCCAATTCTTCTTCGATTCGAAGCAATTGATTGTATTTCGCGACACGGTCGCTTCGCGACGCCGAACCGGTCTTGATTTGTCCGGCATTGGTCGCAACGACCAGGTCGGCAATTGTTGCATCCTCGGTTTCGCCGCTCCGGTGAGAAATTACCGCTGTGTAGCGCGCGCGCTGCGCCATCTGAACTGCGTCAAGAGTTTCCGTCAGCGTTCCAATCTGGTTCACCTTTATAAGAATCGAGTTTGCGATACCCTCTCGAATACCACGGCTCAGGTATTCCGTGTTTGTCACAAACAAATCGTCGCCCACAAGTTGGACCGATTCGCCAAGCTTTTCGGTCAGCTCTTTCCAACCCGCCCAATCGTTCTCCGCCATGCCATCTTCAATCGATATGATCGGGTATTGCGCGCACAATCCGGCCAGGAAGCCGACCATCTCGCCCGATGTCCGCTCGGCCTTCTTCTCCGCGCTCAGTACATACTTCTTGTTTTTGTAGAATTCGGAGGATGCACAATCGAGCGCGAGCATCATGTCTTTGCCCGCCTTGTATCCCGCGTTCTTGATCGCCTTCAAGATGACTTCCAACGCTTCGGCATTCGATGAAAGATCGGGAGCAAACCCGCCCTCATCGCCTACCGCAGTGTTAAGCCCCTTGTCCTTGAGCACTGCCTTCAAGGCATGAAACACTTCCGTGCCCATGCGCAGCGCCTCTTTGAAAGTCTTTGCGCCAACGGGCATCACCATGAATTCCTGGATGTCCACGTTGTTGTCCGCATGCGCGCCACCATTGAGAATGTTCATCATGGGAACCGGCAACAAGTGTGCGTTCACCCCACCAACGTACTTGTACAACGGAAGGTCCACTGCCAGCGCCGCTGCCTTCGCAGTCGCCAGCGAGACCCCAAGAATAGCATTCGCGCCGAGCTTTCCCTTCGTGGCCGTACCGTCCAGCGCGCACAGAGTCCGGTCAATTTCGCGCTGGTTCAGCGCGTCCATTCCCAGCAATTCCTCGGCTATGGTGGAATTGACGTTGTTGACCGCCTTCTCGACACCTTTCCCAAGATAACGCTTTGGGTTCTTGTCACGAAGTTCGATGGCCTCATGTTCGCCGGTCGACGCCCCTGACGGAACCGCGGCCCGGCCCGTTACGCCACTGGAAAGAAACACATCGACTTCAACCGTGGGATTCCCACGGGAATCCAATATTTCGCGTCCAACTAAGCCGGTAATACGAGTCATGGGGTCAAATCTCCTTCAAATTCCCAATAGTGTACAAAAAAACAGTAGTTTGAAGCAAACAAAAATTAGTTACCAAACACCGATTTTAATTATAATTATAATAATTACAAAGAAATTAAATTGAATCCAAATGGTTCATCCCTTCCAGGGAAAAAACAAGTCCCGCAATCCGCGGTTTAAGTAATCGTCCTGCAGGTCATCTTGCTCCCTGTCCACGGCATATTTCCGCGCGAGCAATTCGTATGCGGCTGACCCGGCGCAAACCACGGCGGAAGCATAGCCCGCAAAAAACAGCGGCACGAAAAACACCGACAGCACCGTCAAGAACAAACACTGCAAGGACACTCCCAGCATCCAAAGCGGATTCGCAAGCACCAGCAGCAACGTTAGGCGAAGCGTCGCAAACACTCCCGTCTTGCGCTGGACAATGGCCGCGGGCAGGAGCAATGCCATTGCGCCAAGCACTGCCGCGCTTCCCAAAGCTAGTCCGCTGAGTGCATATCCCACAATTGGGGCAGTGGCGTGTAGTCGGGTAGCGTAGAACCACGCGCTGGTCAGCAGCGCAATCATGACTACCCCATAGACAACTCCGGCGCCCACGGACCGCAATGCATATTTCCACATGCCTGTGAAAAAATCCGAGAGCGAACCGTCGCGGGTATCGATGCAGGTCTTGACCAGATGCGCGATCCCCGTGCAGACCAGTGGGGAAAGTACGAAGAACGCCACAAAAATTGCGGGCGCTCCGACAAGAAACATGAGCCGGGCGTCACCGGAAATGAAGGCGGGAACCCCGATGCTAATCGGCACGGCGAGCGCGACGGCCCAAATCAGGTTGGCCGCGAGAAGCGTTCCCAAATGATCATGAAAGAGCCAAAAGGCCATTTTGAGCGTGCGGCCCACCATGGCGCCAACCAGTTCTACAAAAACAATTGCACGCGGCTGCGCTTGCGCAAATCGGTCATCCACTTCTTGAACTTTTCCGACGCGGCTGCCCGCCGCAATTCGGGCTCGATACTCGCGCGAACGTCGTCCAGGGTCGCCTCTCCCGCGACTTCCTTTTTATCGACCTTGAGCAGATGAAAGCCCTGGTCGGATTCGATCACTTCGCTGACCTGTCCTTCCTCGAGCGCGAACGCCATTTCATCCAACCGTCCCACCAGGTCGCCGCGCTGCACCCATCCGACAATACCGCCGTCCTCCGCGCCGGGCGCTTTGGAATGCTCGATGGCAAGTTCGGCAAAGTCCGCGCCGTTATCGATTTCTTCTTTCAACTGCTCCAACTGCGCCCGTACCCTGTCCCGCTCCGCCAAGTCTTCGCCCGCGGGCATAAAAATTTGCGAACAGCGCGCGCGCTCCTCGTTTTGAAATTTCTCTTTGTTATCCTGAAAGTATTGGGAAATCTCGGATTCCGAAATGACAATACCCTGTTCCAGTTCAGTTGTCTTTCGCACGGCCATCGTCCGCGCCATCATCTGCTTGCGCAACCGCTCCTTGAGCGCGGTAACGGTTTCGCCGGCCTGTTCTATCTCCTGCATGAACTCGTCGTTGGAAGGGTATAGCCGTTTGTACTCTTCGAAGCGTTGATCAACGTCCGCGTCTGCAATCGGCACGCCGGCCAGTTGCGCCTCGCGCAGCAGTATCTTGTTCTCGATGGCCTGCTCGAGCGTGGCGCGCATTTTTTCATCGAGCAGGCGATCAAGGTCCTGCTGGCTGGTGGACTGCGCGCGTATCTCGCGAAGCTGCGGCCCAATTTCCGCCAGGAGTTCGCTCATGAGGATCGCTTCTTTGTCCACAGTGGCAACGACCTGATCGATAACTTCCCCGCGCGCCGCAAACGCGTAAAACGCAAGTGCAGCGGCGGTCGAAACTGTACGAAGTGAGCGCATGGTTTGGTTCGTCCGTATTAGTGTTGGAATTGGCGCATCCTCAGCGAGCACCGAAAGGGAAAGAATAGCAAACAGCAAATATTACGGCAACCCGTCAAATGACACACCCGCAAACCTTACCAGCGGATTACCGCGGAGCCCCAAGTCAACCCCGCGCCAAACGCAGCCAGCAGCACCAGATCGCCTGCCGCAAACCGCCCCTCCGCAAGCGCCTGATCGAGCGCGATGGGAATCGACGCCGCGCTGGTGTTGGCAACGCGATCTACGTTGAGGTAAATCTTGTCATCGGCGAGACCTATGCGTTCGACCGCGGCGGCAATGATTCGCTTGTTCGCCTGGTGGGGAACAAAAAGGCGAAGGTCATCGACACTTACGTTCGCGCGCTGCAGCGCCTGTTCGACGGCGTCGCCGAAAGCATGTACTGCGCGTTTGTACAACTCCCGCCCGTTCATCTGGATGCCACGGTTCAGATCGTGAATGTTTTCTGGCGTAATGACCTGCGCGGACCCGCCCGCGGAGACCATCAGAATATCGTACGCGCTGCCGTCGGACGCCGTGTACGTGGATAAAATACCTGCGCCACCCGTATCGCCGCGCAAGACCACCGCGCCCGCCCCGTCGCCGAACAACACCGCGGTATCACGCTTGGTCCAATCCAGCCGAGAGGTCATAATCTCGCTGCCAACGACAAGAATGGTTTTGTGGACCCCCGCGCGAATCAAAGCATCGGCCTGCTGCAAGCCGTATATAAATCCCGAACACGCGGCATTGACATCGCAGGCCGCCGCGCGTCGCGCGCCAATCTTGTGCTGCACCAAACACGCCGACGACGGCATAAAATAATCCGGCGTCAATGTCGCGCAAATCACATAGTCCACGTCCGCCGCATCGACCTCCGCCATCACAAGCGCGCTCCTGCAGGCATGTGACGCAAGGTCCGACGCCGCCTCGTCATCCGCGGCAATATGCCGTTGCAGAATCCCGGTCCGTTGACGAATCCATTCGTCCGTCGTCTCCATCAGGTGTTCAAGGTCGTTATTGGTGAGTACACGTTCGGGCAAATAGTGGCCCGTGCCGATGATGCGCGCGCGTAGCATTGGAAATAGTTGCCGCTTTCCTGGTGGTCAGCCAATGTTGGAAAAGTGGAAAGTATATCACGCCGGCATAAGGGCGTTTCGCGTTCAAAATTAATTCGCGGGGCAATCGCGCTAAAAAGCGGCCTAGCCCAAGCGTTGAGCTCAATTTGGCATCTGAACCAAAAATCAACGTGGGTGTGGAACCGACTCGCGGACAAATCGTTCGGCCCAATCGGCCTGCTCCGCGGTTTCAGGCACTTCTATCCCACGGGCCGTTGAAATCCGCTGAAAAGCCTCCTGAACGTCCACACCGGTCAGCGCCAAAACGCATGCGGCAATCATTGGGGCACGGCCAATGCTTTGCCTGCAATGGAATGCTACGTTTTGTCCATTCGCAAGCTCGCCTTCCAAACGCAGCAACGTGTCCGAAACCTCATGCATTGACTCCGGTACTGACCGATCAGCAATCGGAAGTGAATAAAAACGCATTCCTGACGCGGCAGCAAGAGCCTCTTCACTCCGCAATGCGAATTCGGACTCTTCCGCCTTGGTAAGAAGTGATACGACGCTGTCGATACCTGCGTCATGCAAGTTCCGAAGATCATCCGACAGCCAATCGCCACCACGCGGGCGAGGCGTTATCGCCAACCGGCCTGGCCACGGGCCATCTATCCAATACAGGTCGCTCATAGTTGAATTATACCCTATACAATTTCCCTGGGTAAGGAATCTACGACAAATTCACGCTCCCTGAGCACTCGCACGCGATGATTTCCGTCCATGACGGTACCGTCCTCCCGCGCCTTTAGGGAACCTGGTAGACCAGGAAGAGGCGACGCAACAATAATCTCCGACTCCATGGCTCTAAACTGCTCCAGTTTTGATCGGACCAGCATATCTTCCGAATGAAGCCGTATAAGAGAGGGCCTCCCTGCCGTCATGCTAAATTTTTCCACACGAGAATCTATCGCCTTCGCACAACTATTATCGGCCGGTCTACGCCGTGTTCGCCGGTCACGGGTTGGTCGAGATTCCAGTCGTTCCACCAGCCCACGAATTCAAATTGGGTGTGGTCGCGAATGAACGCCAAAAACTCCTGCGGAAAAATTCTGCGGCGGATGGCTTTGTCTTCAAGTACAAATTCGGTGCCGTGGTCGTTAATTTCCAGGTGCAGGGTGTCTTCGTAGGTTTGTTCGATGCGGTTCACGCTGCACGTCCAGTAGCTCGCGCGAATATGGACGCCGTCGCGCTCGACCTCCCACGAATCGACGATGTCAACCATCGGATCAAAATCGACGCACCATTCCATGAAGTACAGGCCACCGGAGCGCAGTGCATCTCCCATGGCGCGAAAGTGCGCGCGCAATTCTGCCGTGCTCGTTACGTAAAGCGAAGCGAGCGCGACGTACGCGAAATCGACTGGTTCGGGAAGGGAAAAATGCGCAATGTCCGCATTCGTAAATTGCGCTGGCGCACCGCATGCCTTGGCGCGCGACCGCGCACTTGTCAACATCTCTTCGCTTCGGTCGATACCGGCATAGCGATAGCCCCGGCGATGGAGTTCTTCAAGATGGGGGGCGTGCCCGCAACAAATCTCCAATACCGCTTCAACCGTAATGCGCGAGAAACGCTGTATACATTCCTCAAAGACGTCGACCTCGCGCGCGAAATCGCGGTAGGAAAATGCCAAGGCATAGTAGCCGGGCTTTTCGTAGAGGCCTGAAGCATCTGGCATTCGTGAGGATACCTTTTCGATATCTGGCATGGTTACGGCAGGTGCAGTGTCAGCGATGCCGGGGCGTCCGCACGGACGACCACATTGACGTAGGTAACGCGCATTGCCTTGAACGCTGATCGGAGACTCCCCGACGCGCGGTCGAACGCGGCGAAGAATACTGCATACGTGCCTTCCTCGAGATCCGGCACTTCGACATTCTTGTCGTTTTCAACAACGATGGTTACGATGGCCCGCCGCAACATGGCCTGCGCAGTTGCCTCGGTGAGCACCGGCCCCGCGAATTCTCCCGGCACAACGACGAGCCGGCCAACCTCTTCTATGCCCATTCCCGATAGCCGCGCAATGATTTCACCAGTTCGCAGGTTAAAATCGTGGCGCGCGGCCTGACCCTCTTTGACGATTACCAAATTCGCAGCCGCGGGTTGTCGCATCTGCGCCATTGCAACGCGCAGCGTGGTGGGCCGCGGATCGAGCTCTAGCTTATATTTTCCCGCGGACAATCCGTCAATGCGGTAGGCGCCGTTTTCGTCCGCGAGCGTACAGATGGTATATGTTCCGGCATTCGCGCGATGGGACGTAAGCAACGCCGAGCCACTCGCAACGGGCGCGCCATTGTGCGTCAGCACACCTTCGACAGCGCCCGCGCCGGGATTCAAATCGACGTCGATTTGAGAAGCGGTACCCGACATTAGAACAAGCGTCTGAAGCTGCCGCAACGTGGATCGGTCCGACTCGCCCTGCTCTCGCGTGAATTCGAGCTGCGCCATGCCGCCAAACGAAACTGCGACACGATAATTACCCTTTGCATCCGTTACGCTTCGGGCACTGCTGAGTTCGTCACGTATCCATACGGACACGCCGTCAGCCGGTGCGCCCGCCACACGCACGCAACCTTCGACCGTGAATGACTCTGGCGAAAGGGACGTTGCTGCAACAATGAGTCCCGCAATGATATTCATCGTGCCAGGCCGATGGCGTCGCGCAGGGCCGTCGCGGCGGCGCGTGGATCGACTGCTTCGGTGACCGCCGTAACCACCGCGACGTGGCGCGCACCGCGCCGTACGACTTCGGATATATTATGAAGCTTGATCCCACCCATCGTTGTAAATGGAATGCGTAGGTGCGGACGAATCGTGTCAATCAGTTCCGGCCCGACAACCCCGCTGGACACCCGCTTGGTCTGCGTTGAAAAGATCGGACCAATATTGACGTAGCTCGCCCCGGCGTCTTGGGCAGAGAGTGCTTCATCAAGAGAATGCGACGACGCGCCAATGATCAGTTCCTGCCCAATCGCGCGCGCGGCGAGGATGGGCAGGTCGTTCTGGCCAAGGTGTACGCCGTCTGCACCGACGGCTAAGGCGATGTCAATACGATCATCGATAATTAGTAATGCTCGGGCTTTGGTGCGTTCGCGAAACGCGGTTGCACGCACGTACAACTCGCCCGCTTCAAAATCCTTCTCGCGAAATTGCACCAGCGTAACGCCCGCGTCGAGCACCGCGTCCAAAACATCGATCGCGCGCCTGCCCGCGCAGAACGCCTCGGTGATCACGACATACAGATCTGCCTGAGCGAAACGGTGCATGCGCTCCGCATGCGTCATCAACCGCCACCAACGAACCGCACCAGCTCCACGGTGTCGCCGTCCGCAAGCACGGTATCGCGATAGGTGGATCGATCCAGAATCTCCGTATTGCGTTCCACTACGGTTGCTTCGGGTTTGAAGCCCAAAGAATGCAGCAACGCGTCGACAGTAATGTTGTCGGAAATATCGCGCGCTTGGCCATTCAGTAAAATTTTCATATCAGATTCCGTCTTGCCCGAGAAACTGGGCCTTGACCGCTTCGTGCGCGACAACCCGGCTGGCCTCTACATCTTCGAAACCGCGCTGGACCTTCGCGAGTAAATACAACCTTTCGATCAAATCCTCAATTGTGGCGGTTTCTTCGAGTGATTCGAGGGCATGAATGACGGAAGTTCTCAACGGCTCGCTTACCATATTTTTGACTTCCAATTAACACTCCGCAGTCACGCCCTAGGACATTGGAGAAACTGCTTTTCTATTTCCTCATGGGGAATGAACTCACATGCGTCTGCCTGTTCAACGCCCTTCCGCAGTTTTATCATGAAACATAGAGTTTCCATCACATCTTCGGTGGTGGCATTTTCGGGAAGTGCATCGAGGGCGCCAATTACAGAGGCCCTAATCTCTTCACTAACCATTGAAACTTCTCCGTTACGCCAACCGCGGATTGGTCAATTATACCGTAACGCGCGCTTTGCGTTTCGCCGACTTATACGCGGCGACAGTGACTTCCACTGCCCGCAACCCGTCCACGCCTGACGCAGCGGGGTCACGGCGTTCGCGGATGGAGTTGGCGAAATCGCGCACGAGGCCAAAGTCGCTGTTGTCACCAAAGCCGACCCATTGCGTTTTCATCGCTTCGTCGTTGTAGAGATTGATTTTCTGGTTGAACGCGTCGACGGTGACCACGCCCTTCTCGCCGATGATCTCCATCGTGACATCGCCCCAGGTAGGGAAACTTTTCGCGCGGTTCCAGCTCGCGACGTGGGTGATCTTGATGCCGCCTTCCATCTCGAGGTGGAGGCTTCCAACATCGTCCGTGCCGATGCCATGCCGGATCAGGTTGTCACATTCGCAATAGACCTGCGTGAATTCGCGGCCGAGCATCCAGCGAAGCGCGTCCGCCACGTGTACGGTATGGTCCATCGTCGCGCCGCCGCCGGATTGGGCTTCGTCGGCGAACCAGCCGCCGGGAAAGCTGCCGTTGTTGGTACAGGTGGCGGCGTAAATCTGACCATACTTTCCGTCGGCGATCTCAACTTTCACCGCCATCAGCGTTGGCACGTGCCGGCATGGAAACGCAGTACCAAGTCCAACGCCTTTCGATTTGCACAAGTCGACCATCGCCTGCGCGTCTCCGATGGTTGTCGCCAGCGGCTTCTCGCACAAAATCCATTTGCCTGCATTCGCGGCGGCTTCTGTCATGGCGCGGTGCTTGATGTTTTCCGAGCAAATGATCACGCCCTCGACATCGGATTTCAGGAACGCATTCAAGTCGGCATGAAACGGCACGCCATACTGCGCCGCCACGGTTTTTCCGCGCGCGGCGTCGTCATCCCAAATGGTCGCGAGTTCAACGCCGTCCAGCTGCTTAATGCTCGCCGCATAGCTGTACGCGTGCATGTGCGCAAAACTCATGATTCCCAGTTTCGTCACGTTACCCACTCCTTAAAACGAAACCGGCTGGCCGGTTTCCGCCGATTCAATTGCGCCCAACCCCATCCGCACGGCCCATACGGCGTCTTCCGGCGTCACGCGCGGCGTATGTTTTCCTTCGAGCCAGCCATGAAAATCTTTCCACTCCAGATAATATGGGCTGTCCGCAACCGGACTCGCTGGAAGCACCACGCCAGGCGTTGTGCCGCCCGCGCCCCGCAATTGCGACGCAATTGGCGCCTCGCTGCTGTCGTAGGTGATCATTCCCTTATCGCCGCAGACTTCCGCTTTCACCTTGAATCCCGAGGGATGCGCCCACGAGCCGGTGACGGTTGCAATGAGCCCGCTCTTGAAGCGAAGGGTCACCATGGCGTAGTCGATTCCTTCATCAATGCGTTCGCGGAGGTCTTGCGCGAACACACGATCGGGATCGCCAAACACATAGCGCAACCAATCGAAATCATGGATGATGCAATCCAGTGTCACCCCCCCACTCTTGTCGAAATCGCGGAACCACGAGCCTTCGCCGAGGGGGCTTTGTCCGCCGCGGAATGTCCGCACAAAACCCGGCTTGCCGACTTTGCCGTCGTCGATCTGATGTTTTATCGCGCAGAATTCTTGAAAGTACCGGACGACATGGCCCACGAACAGTTTCACGCCGGCCTTCTTCACTGCCGCGAGCGCTTCCTCGCATTGCGGGAGCGTGCGGCAGAATGGCTTCTCGCAAAAAATGTGTTTGCCGTTTTGGGCCGCGGCTACGACAATTTGCGCGTGAACGTGGGTCGGCGTGCAGATCGCCACGACGTCTACGATATCGAGTGCGCAAAGCGCCAAGGCGTCGTCCACAACCACGGCGTTATGCTCGGCGGCCAACACGTTCGCATTCGCGCGCACGGGATCCGTACACGCAACGATCTGGAACCCCGCCTTGACCGCCATTGGCGCGTGAAACCGTCCAAGCACACCACAACCGATGATTCCCAAGCGCATGATTTATCCTTCCTGCCAAGCGACTGCGGCCGGCAAAAGACCGCCCGAACTCAAAGGGTATCGAATGGCGGGAGGAATTGGCAAAACCGATGGGTGAGCCGAATGAGGAAAAACTGAATTCCGGACTATGGCGCGGAAGAATCCGAGCGTACGCGGCGGAACCTGAACCAATCAAAAATGCGCGGCAACCGGGATTCCTTTGATGCATTCCACATCGACCGCGCGGCGGACTGGGCGTTCATTTTCACGCGCCTCAGAAGTGTCGCCGCCCACACGAATTCCGTTGCGAGAATGGCGAGTGCTCCGATAATGACCGCAATGCCGGGTCCGGGTAGCACCAGCATGGCGGCGCCAGCGAGAAACACGGTAAGCCCGATGACAAAGATAATCAGCCGCCGGGCCTGTTTTAAGGGGTCCATAACCTGTAAAAACCTCCAATCGTCTGGGAGGCAGAATATTACCGAACCGAATCGCGTGTGGATTCCGCCCAGACTTGCCTATTTAACACTGTGAACCGGCGGACAATTTCATCGTTGCGAAATGCCCGGACGCCCGAAAGGTAAGTGGCCGCCCGGTTCCCGAAGGGTTTCCACCAATGTTCCGGAATATGATCGAGCCCAACAACCGCCCCCAATATCGAGCCGGCGGTTGCCGCGTTGCAATCGTTATCATATCCCATCGCGACGCAGGGGCCAATCGTTTTTGTGAAATCGTTGCGCCCCAGCAAAAGTGCGAAAATAGTCAGGCAAGCGTTGTTATTCGTATGGACAAGGTGCATGCCATCAAACCGCTTCGCGACGGCATTGTGCGCATCCCGCCACGTTTTCAGCCTCGGCGCGATGCGCATCGCCCAACGGACATCGCCGGCCAGCCGGCAGTCTTGTGGAATCTCGGTCAGGCCGATGCGCAACGCGGCAAGCGGCAACTCCACCACAAATGCTGCCGCGATGGTGGCGGCGAAGAACATTGCGCCATAAACGCCATTGCCGCGATGCGATAAAAAGGCATCGCGGAACGCCATCTCGGCCGCGCGCTCCGGCCATCCCGCGCACGCGTAACCCCATGCGTCGGCGCGAATGTCGGCGCCGATCCACTCCTGATATGGAT
>JAWXCN010000072.1:0-6014 GCA_034408725.1 Candidatus Hydrogenedentota bacterium | reverse complement strand
GGTGGGTGGGTGAACGAACGCACCGTGAAAGAACAGCTCACCTACGAGATTGGCGATCCGGGTGAGTACTTAACGCCGGACGCGCGGGTATCATTTTTGTCCATCGAACTCGAAGACCTCGGCGACGACCGCGTGCGCGTGCGCGGTGTGAAGGGCAATGCGCCGACGGAGTTTTACAAGGTCAGTGCGACCTACCGCGACGGGTATTGGGCGCAGGGCATGCTCACTATTTTCGGGCGCGACGCAGTGAAGAAAGCGCGCAAGGCAGGTGAAGTTATCATCGAACGCCTGCGCCGCGCGGGCATCGAATTGCAGGAGTACAATATCGAATGCCTTGGCGCGGGCGCGTGCGGCCCCGGCGTGATACGCGAACCGGAGTTATTGGAGACGGTACTGCGCATATCCGTGCGCAATCCGCGCAGGGAAGCAGTCGAACGTTTTTCCAAAGAGCTTGCGCCATTGGTCACGAGCGGCCCGCAGGGGATCACGGGTTACGCAGCGGGCAGGCCGCGGGTTAGTCCGGTGTTTGGGTATTGGCCGTGCCTGATTAGTAAAGACGATGTCACTTGCGTTGTGGAATTCGTCGACGTTTAAGAACATTCGAATTTCAAATTTTAGATCTCACAGAGCAGCATAGTCGCAATTAATGAGCATTACGCCGAATACATACTGAAAAAAATAAACCACGGGGACACGGGGAGCACGGGGATTTCATTCGGGGAATTGCGGCATAAATTGACAAAATCGAATGTGAGTGGGAACGATGCAAATTAGACTAGGCGAGATCGCGTATGCGCGTAGCGGCGACAAGGGTTCGGGCGCGACGCTGGGAATTATCGCGTACACGGCGCAGGGGTATACAATTCTGCGTGATCGGGTAACTGCGGAAGCGATCGAGAGTTATTTCCGGCCGATGGGTTGCGGGCGCGTAATGCGGTTTGAGTGGGACGCGATTATAGCGTTGCAGTTTGCGTTGCCTGAGGTGTTGGCGGGCGGTGGGAGCCGGTCGTTGCGGGTTGATTCGCAGGGCAAGGCCATAGGGCAGGTGGCGCTGGAGATGATCATCGATGTGCCGGAAAAAGAGATCGAGGGGGCCCGTCCGGTGCAGGATTGAGTGAAACGCGGTCCTTCATCCAGAATCGCGGATAGCAGTAAATCAAATCCGATTACGATTACGAGGACGATTACTATTACGATTTGGCGGGGCGGGCGAGCGCTAGTAAGGGGTCATTTACGGGTATGGAATTGGTATCAGCAGAATCGTTGCAGAAAGACGTTGTCTGCATCACGTTAAACCGCGCAGAGAAACGGAACGCGCTAAACATTCCGTTGCTGAACGCGCTTTGTAATGCGTTTGAGAATGCTAATGCGTCGAGCGCTCGCGTCATTATTGTTCGCGGTGCGGGTACGGTATTTTGCGCGGGGCTGGACCTGACCGAGGCTACGGACCCATCGAAGTCGCATGAATCCGCGGGATGCGTTGCGCGGATGATCGAGACCGTTTTGCAATCGCGCGCGGCGACAATTGCCGCGGTGCATGGGGCGGCAGTCGCCGGTGGCGCGGGCCTGATGACGGCATGCGATTTCGTCGTCGCGGAGGCTGGCACGAAAGTCGGCTATCCCGAAGTGCGGCGCGGTCTCGTGGCGGGGCTGGTGATGACTTTGCTTCGCAGGCAAGTGCGCGAGCGTGATGCGCGGGAGCTGCTGTTGCTTGGCGAGATCATCGACGCACATCGGGCGCGGGAGATGGGACTGGTAAACCGCGTGGTGCCTGGCGGCACGGCGACGGACGCGGCACTCGAGATTGCGCAAATACTGCTCAAGGGCGGGCCGCATGCGATTGCGCGGACCAAGCAGGTGTTCAGCGAACTGTGGCCGCGCGCGATCGAAAGCGATTTGGCGTGGGCGTTAAATCAGCACCGGGCAGTGCGCACGTCTCGCGAAGCGCATGAAGGCATCAATGCGTTCAACGAAAAGCGCAAGCCATCGTGGGAACTCGGCGAATAAGGAAGCTTCAGTACAGGCGTTTGCACATTTTGCGGTGCGGACCGACGTTCGCGACGTCGTATTCGTCCGATACCAAGCTCCATCCCAGCGCGAGATAGAATCCGATCGCGGGCACTCGAGCACTGCACCAAAGTTGGCGCGCCGGGGTGTGTTGCAAGAAGTGTTTTTCGGCGGCCTCAAGAAGCGCTCGGCCCACTCCGCGCCCCTGGAATACCGGGTCCGTGGCCATTCCGCGCAATTGATACGCCCGTTCCGCAAACCATTCGTTAAGAAAGAATGAAGCACAAGCAACGTTCCGCGCGCCAGCGAATGCGCCGAAATGCACCGTGGCGTCCTCGCGGTCGCCGGGATACTCGACGGGCCGTTCCGTGCCACGAATAATAAGCGCCTCCCGTAACGCGAGGATTTCGTCTAATGCGGCCTGGCGATGGTCAATGGGTTGCGCCGGTCGTTCTTTTCTCATTCGACCAGTGTTGCGGACTTTATACCGTCCAACCGCGGAAAATCATTGTTCAGATAATGGTTGCCTTCTATCTTGATACTTCGCTGACTCGGTTGCTCGCCGTACTCCGGGTTGATCTGCTTTACAACGTCCATGCCTTCGATGATTTTCCCAAACGGCGTGAATCCCTGCGGGTCGAGAGACCCGGTATTATCGTTGATGTTAATGAAAATCTGGGTACTGCGCGAATTCGGCTTTGCGCTTTTGGCAAACACCATCGTTCCTTCGACGTTCTTTTCACCAGTTGTGTCGTCTGGGATCATCGCATTGGCAATTTCGGCGTGCGCTTCAGGATCGGCCGGCAAACCAAACTGGACGATGAAATCGGGAACGACCCGGAAAAATTTTGCATCGTTGAAAAAGCCCTTTTTGACGAGCGTGTAAAACCTGTCCGCGCCCACGGGCGACCATGCGCGCGTGCATTCTACGGTGAAGGAACCCATTGTGCAGTCGAGCTTGACCTTGAATGAATCCGGCGCGCGCTCATCGACCACGGCTGAAACAGCACCACCACCCAGTGCGCGTTTTATCTCTTCGCGTTGGCGTTGCATGGCAGGATTTGGATCGTATACAGCTTCGACAAAGACGGCCCGCTTGATGCTATCCAACTCCGGAAAATTCTTGTCAAGGAAGGCGTTGCCTTCCGCCGTAATTGCGGCTTGCAGGTCGGAAATGGAGTCGCCATACCCGCTGTACAATGATTTTGCGGTGTCCAGTCCGAAAATGACTTTGCCGACTGGGGCGAAACCCATGCCGTCGAGGCGAGGATTGTCGCTTAGATTCACAAACACCTGGGTAGATCTAGAGTTTGGCGCACCTGTCGCCGCGAACGTGAACATGCCTTCCGTGTTGCTCTGTTTGACGGGGTCATCGGCGATATCTTTGCCGTCCCACACCTGAGACACCTTGGGATCGCCAGGAATGCCAAATTGAATGACAAAGTTCTCGACCGCGCGGAACACGCGCATGTCGGTGAAGAATTTTTCGCGCACCAGCTGATACACGCGGTCCGCGCCATTCGGCGCCCAGTCACGCGTAAATTGCACTGCGAACGGGCCTTTCGTGGTCTCGAACAACACGGAGAACGTCGCGGGGGTTTCTTCGGGCATGGATTCATTGGGAATGATGGTCACCTCAGGTGGGGCTTCATTCACCCGCGCGGCTGCATCGTTCGGCGTAACGAGGGGATTGCTGGCAGCCTTCGCTTCAGCCAGTACCGCCGCGGATTCCGCGCGGCGCTTTGACGACGCGGCCGTCTCCGCTTCATCCGTCGCCGCCTCTTGACGGTATTGCGACTGCGCCTCGGATTGTTTTTCTACCGCGGCAATCCGTTGCTGCTGTTCCTCGAACTCAATGTAGCTCGCGGCGGTCAAGCGGCTGGTGCGAAACCAATACACGCCGTAAACGGCCGCCAGGCCCACCACCAGAATAAGCGCAATTGTACCTTTGTTCTTCACTTCGACATCCTCCATGCGCCAGGTTCTACTCTTCCAGTTCGCCTTGTGGAAATGAACCCAGCACCTTTAATTCCTTGCATTTCTTTCCGACGTGTTCCAGTGCGCCTTTGAGGCCCGGTTCGTCGGCATGCCCAAGCATATCAATGAAAAAGACGTACTCCCAAGCCCGGCGGCGGGACGGACGGGATTCGATGCGGGTCAGGTTTACGCCGACATCGGCCAGTGGCGTCAACAGCTCATATAGCGCGCCAGGATGGTCCATGATAGCGCAAAGGATCGCTGTCTTGTCTTTGCCGGTCGGCTTGGCCATATGCCGTCCAATGACAAAGAAGCGCGTGAAATTGTTTGAACTATCCTCTATGCCCTTTATAAGCAGCGCGATGTTGTACGTCTCCGCGGCAAGCGAGCTTGCGATTGCGGCAGTTCCTGGTTCCGTGGCGGCAACTCGGGCGGCCTCCGCCGTGCTCGTAGTTTCGACTTGCTCCGCGTTCGGCAAGTTCGCTTTCAACCAGTTCCGGCACTGCGCAAAAGGCTGGGCCTTGGAATAGACTTTCGTAATGTTTTCGAGGGGCGAATTCGACAGCAGGTTCTGCTGAATGTGCAGCATGACCTCGTTCATGATTTTGAGATCGGAGGAAATGAAGCGGTCCAGCGTGTCGCTTAAACCTCCGCCCATGGAGGTTTCCACGGGCACAAGGCCATAATCCACGCGTTTCCGCTCTACTTCGGTGAAGACATCGTCAACAGTCGCCACCGGATGATAGTTGCCGTGCGATCCGAAAACCTTTAACGCAGCGATATGGCTGAATGTATCGCGCGGGCCAAGAAAGGCAACATCGACCGGCTTCTCAAGAGCGCGCACCGCACTGATGATTTCCCGGTAGATCGCCTTCACCGCCGGGTCTGGCAAGGGCCCTGGATTTAACTGGCGCACCTTGTCGTAGATTAGTTTCTCGCGCTCGGGCACATAGTAATGCTGGTTTTCGGTGCGCTTTATTTCGGCGATGCTCATGGCGCATTGCGCGCGCGCGTTCAAACACTCGAGAATTTTTTCGTCGAGCGCATCGATTTGACCGCGTAAATCTTCGAGCGTCACCGCTTTTTGTCTCCATCCAGGATTTTGAGCGGGGTCAACGCAACCATAAAGTTGTGGGAACGTCCGCTTTCGAACCGAATCCGGGCGCGGAGTTTGGCGCCCGACCCGGAAGTATACATTACCGTGCCTTTGCCGAACTTCGCGTGCCATACGCGGACGCCGAGCTTGAACGAGCCGGTGGCCGGAGTGCTGGCGGGAAACTGGGCTATCTTGGACCGCGGATCGGCGCCACCAACGTGGTTCAACAGCTCGCTGGGCACCTCTGCGACAAACCTGGACGTCTTGCGGTCCGCCGGGGCGCCGCCGTAGGTGGTGCGGGTCCGCGCCGCGCCGAGCGTCAACGTTTTGCGCGCCCGCGTCATTGCCACGTAGCAAAGGCGGCGTTCTTCCTCGATTTCGTCTTCCGATTCCAGCGCGCTGAAATGGGGCAGAAGTCCTTCCTCCAACCCTAACAAGTAGACGTGATCGAACTCAAGACCCTTGGCGCTGTGACAGGTCATCAACGTGACGGCCGGCATGGAACTGTCCCAGGAATCGACGTCGGACAACAGCGAGAGGTCTTGCAGGAATGTTAAAAGCGCGCCGCCCCCCTTGGCGTCGTGTTGAGCGCAGGCGGCCTGAAATTCGTCGACCATCTCGAGCCGCGTGCGGTAATCCTTTTCATCCGCCTGTTGAACGAATTCCCGGTACTTCGTCCGTTCGAGCAATGTTTCGACTACCCCCGCGACGGGTCCGTCCTTCGCCATGAGCGCGAGATCGTCGATGAGGTGTACGAAGTCCGAGATCGATTGGCGCGCGCGCCCCGTGAGGGATTGGTCCATCTCGACGTCGCGCATGACTTCGAGCAGCGGCTGCTGGCGGGCAATCGTGTATTGTTCGAGCACGTCCTGGCTGGTCGCGCCAATACCGCGCGCGGGCACATTCAACACGCGCCGGAGAGCAACGTCGTCGG
>JAWXCN010000071.1:0-32760 GCA_034408725.1 Candidatus Hydrogenedentota bacterium | reverse complement strand
GCGGTATGAAAAAGCGCGCCGGCCTTGCCCGCGCCATGGCGATGGACCCCGAGATAATTTTCTACGACGAGCCGTCCGCGGGACTCGATCCGATTGTCGCCGCCGGGTTGGACGCGCTGATCCGCAAGATGCAGAGCACGTTCAACCTGACGAGCGTGGTTGTGACGCATGAGATGTCGAGTGTGCGATTGATAGCGGACCGCGTGCTTATGTTGCTGGCGGGGAAGGTCGTCGGCTACGGCACGTTTGATGAGTTGGAAAAAGCCGATCACCCGTTCGTGAAACAGTTTTTCGAACGAAGACCAGACGATGAGACCGGCAATCAAGAAGAGTTTATCCGCAGCCTCACGGGACAGGAATAGCGCCGGCAACAACCGCGACCGCTTTAACTCACCCTGCTCGACGCTATGATAGACGACCTCATTATTGCGCGAAGGCTTCGGCTCCGCCGGAAGAAAAAGCGGTAGCGATTCCTCATGGTGTGGAAGTTTTGCGTGTGTACTTACTTCGGCGCGGTCTTTACTGTTCCCCCGTAAATTCGTCATACTGCCAGTGTTTGCCACCTTGGAACACCTCGGAGAAAACTGTGCGAGCTAGTGTATTTTTTTCGGCGTATATTTTAGGGATTGCGTGTGCGTTTGCCGAAGTCGATGGCGGCGTTCGCAATCAGGCGGGCTGGGAGCCGCTATTCAACGGCAAAGACCTCAGCGGGTGGTACACCTTTCTTCAGGAACACGGCAAGAACAGCGATCCCGATAAAATTATTACAATTGAAAACGGCGCGATTCACTTGTACAAGAACGCTCCGCAAGGCGGACACGTGTTGATGGGCTATATCGGCACCGGGCAGGAGTATGAGAATTACCACCTGCGGCTCGAGTACAAGTGGGGCGAGAAATTTTTTGAGCCACGATACGCGCTTCCGAAAGACGCGGGCCTGTATTACCACATTGTGGGTGACGACGCAGTCTGGCCGGTATCGCTTCAGTATCAAATCCAGTTAAACGACGTGGGTGATTTGCTCGCGCTATACGGAGTGGCCTGCGACACGTGGATCGATCCCATCTCGAAAGCAAATGACTACGCAACTTTTATGGACCCATTGGATGGCGGTGAACCCGCCGTGCTTGGCGGAAAAGGCATCGGCTATCAAAAACGGCGTGGATTATATGAATTGGAAGGATGGAACACACTCGAAGTCATCTGCGAAGGAAATACCTCCAAACACATTCTTAACGGCAAACTCATTAACCGCTGCGAAAATATCCGCTACGCAAAACCCGATTCCGGTGTTGCACCACAGCCTTTGAGCAAGGGGCGCATCGCGCTCGAAATTGAAGCGGCGGAAATTTTCTATCGCAACATCGAGATAAAACGCCTTCCCACCGGGAAGCCCGCGCTAATAGAAGGGCCAGATACAAAATTGCGCGTCGGCGCCGCCGCGTCGAACATGACCGGCGACGACACGATGACCATGGCCGGCGGCATTGGCCCGTGGACGCCGAAGGGACAGGAAGGGGAGTTGCGCGCTACCGCGGTGGTTTACAGCAAGGAACCGTTCGGCACGTATGCGCTGGTAGGCTGCGACGTATTGTTTGTAACACGCGACCTCGTGGATGCCGCGTTGGATGAGATTCAGCAGGCGACAGGCATTCCACCCGAACACGTGCTGGTGAACGCGTCGCATACGCACAGCGCGCCCAGCGTCACGCGGATTCACGGGTACGGCCCGGTCGAAAAATTTCGCGAATCGCTGCGGAGCGCCATCGTCGATGCCGTGAAGAAAGCGCATGCGAACCTTCAAGACGATTGCACGTTTCGATACGCCCTTGGCGCGGAATACGGCGTCGGCGAAAACAGCCGATTGCTACTTGCGGACAACACCATTTTTTGGACTGGACCGTTCGATGATCGCGTCCGCCCAACTGATCCATTTGATCCAGAATTGCCGGTACTTTCTTTTTACGGCCCTGATCAAAAACTCCGTACTGCCGTGTACAACCATTCCACGCACTCGATCGGCACGCTCGGAGGCATGGTGCGGTCGCCGTCATTCTACGGTCTCGCCGCGCAACAGCTTGAACAGGAAACCGGCGCGACGATTGCCTTTCTTGAAGGCGCGTCGGGGTCAACGCACAACCTTCATCTGACGACGCCGGTGATGATCGAGCGCGTAAAGACGACGGTGATGAAAACGATGGATTCAGGCGTGCCGCAACGCATCACGAATCTCGGCGCGATTCGCCGTCCATTCACCTTCAAGGTCCGTGATTTCGACGAGGCGGTTGAAGAAGAAAAGGTTTCTTCGTATTGCAACAAACGCGCGCCGTCCGCCGCAGAGTACACCATCGGGGTGTTTCGCACCATGCGCGAAGAGTTGCGCCCGCATATCGGCGAACCGCGCGAAACGTATTTGCAGGTCATGCGCATCGGCGATGTCGCCATCGCCGCCGTGCCCGCCGAATATTTCACGGTGCTAGGAATCGAAATCAAACGCCGTTCGCCGTTTACCCACACGCTGGTCGCTGAGTTGTCCAACGACTGGGTCGGATACATCGGAGACCGGAAAGGTTACGAACGCGGCGGCTATCAAATGTGGATGGGCCATCACAGCTATTGCGAAGTTGGAACGGGCGAAGCCATTGTGGACGAGATTGTCGGCATGTTAAACGAACTCGCCAAGGAATAATGGCTAATTGTAGATTCTGAGTGCATTCGCGAGCGCGAAGTTTTCATTGAAGTAAGGTTGCCAGACGACATGACGATCAGAAATTTTTATTTTGTGTTTTTCGCGTGTATGGTCGCTGCCGGCCAAGACGCGCCAGCAGATCATTCCGTGGCGAACGTGCTGTCTTCGCTGCGCCTTGCCGATGATTCGTTGGTCATCGAATGCGTTGCGAGCGAACCCGACATCATCGATCCCGTTGCAGTCACATGGGACGAAGACGGCCGGATGTACGTTGTCGAGATGCGCGACTACCCGATGGGTCCCACCGGCGGAACGATTCGCCAGTTAACCGACAGTGACGGTGACGGACGATATGAAAACGCGACCGTGTTCGCTGACGGATTGCCGTACCCGAATTCCGCGCTGGCATACAATGGCGGGCTTCTCGTTACCGCGGCGCCCGACGTCTGGTTTTTGAAAGACAATGACGCCGACGGCATTGCAGATGAACGGCGCGTGGTGTTGACTGGTTTCGGCGAGGGCAACCAGCAACTACGCATCAATGGATTGTTCTGGGGACTCGACAACTGGATTTACGCCGCGAACGGCCGCAGCGACGGCACGGTGCGGCGTCCGGAAGATGCGCCGGAATCGGCCATACTCATGCGCCATCACGACCTGCGGTTCAAACCGGATTTCAGCGCCATCGAGCCGATTTCCGGTCTTAGCCAGTTTGGCATTGCGCAGGACGATTGGGGCAACCGGTTTCTTTCGTGGAATACGGTGCCGATTCGCCACATCGCGTTGGAGGAACGTTATCTCACGCGCAATCCCTTGCTTGCGGCAACCGCCACCGAGGCGCTGATTGCGAAGAACGATTTGCGCATCTATCCGATTGTGCCCCCGCAGCAGCGGTTCAACACTGAACCCATTGAATACTGGAACGCGAGCTGTGGCCTCACGATCTACCGGGGCGGTTCTCTCCCCGGATACAACGGAAACGCATTCGTTTGCGAATCGGTCACAAGCCTTGTGCATCGTATGGCGCTCGAGCCCGACGGGCCGACATTTGTCGCGCGCCGGGCCGATGCAGGCAAAGAATTTTTGGCCTCGACCGACCTGTGGTTTCGCCCGGTGAATCTGGCCACCGGCCCGGATGGCGCGTTGTACATTGTCGATTTCGTGCGGGAATGGGTCGAGCATCCGGATTTCGTGCCGCAAGAAATGCGCGACAGCGTCAACTGGCGCAACGGCGACACCCTCGGCCGCATCTGGCGCGTGCGCGCAAAAGACGCCGCGGTGAAGCCCGCGCAAAAGTTGTCCGGCATCGCATCGGCCGGACTCATCACGTTTCTCGACCACGCCAATGCCTGGTATCGCACGCAGGCGCAACGTCTGCTCGTGACGCGCGGAGATGATTCAATCGCGCCCGTGCTCAAAGAACTCGCGCGCGAGGCGTCTACGCCGCAGGGGCGCATCCACGCGCTTTGGACACTCGAAGGACTTGCGGCATTGGACGGCAAAACGCTTATCGCATCGTTAAAAGACCCCGATGCGCGCGTTCGCCGGCAGGCCGTGCTGCTCTGCGAGTCCCGCGCATCGAACGCAACCGTAGAAGCCGCGTTGGCGCGGCTCGTTTCTGACAGCGACGCCGCGGTGCGGTTTCAGGTCGCCGCGACGGCGGGGGCATTGCCGGCCGATGCGCGGCTTCCCATTCTAACTGCGATTGCCGCGACCGACGCGTATGATCCGTGGTTTAGGCTCGCGCTGCTCGGAAGCACGGACACGGACGCATCCTCATTACTCAACGAAGTGCTTGCCGGCCGCGCAAAAGACATTGACAGCTTCGCGTATTCCAGTTTTGATTTTCTCGCGGGACTTAGCGAACTCGTTGGCGCATCGGACAAACCGGACGACATCGTCGCGCTCATCGCGAAAACTTCCAGCGCGCACAGCGTTACCGCCGCGCCGAGTCTCGCCCTGTTGTCAGGTCTCACCAAAGGTCTTGCACGGACAGGCTCGCCATTGCGCGCGCGGCTGGCGACGCCATCCAACGGATTGACTGCTGGAACGGTCGCGGCGCTCCAGCCTGTGTTTGCCAACGCGGAACACGTCGCCAACAGGGAAGGCGCGCGGGATTATCTGCGCGCCGCCGCGGTTGTGGTGATTGGACAACAGCCCGGAGACGAGGCCATCGCGAAGCTGAAAACAATGATGACCTCGAGCAGGAGCGATGTCGTGCGCAACGCCGCGCTGAATGCGCTCGTCAACGGCGGCGACTCGATGGTCACCGCGTCATTGTTGCAGGATTGGAGCGCGTTGAGCGTGCCCGCGCGCCGCCTGTTGGTGTCCAGCATGCTCGCATCGCCGGTAATGGCTGAAATACTGGTCGAAGCCATGGAACAGGGCCGCCCCGCACCGCAAGAGCTCGATGCTTCCGCGCGGGAGACACTAAAGGCGTATCCGGTTGCCGCGTTGCAGGAGCGCGCCGCGATGCTTTTCGTGATCAAGACCTCCCCGGACAAGGAAGAATTGATTGCCCAGTACAAGCCCGTGCTGGACCTCGCAGGCGACAAATCACGCGGCGCGGGCATATTCGCCATGAATTGCATGCCGTGCCACACGGTTCAGGGTATTGGCCAGAAAGTTGGGCCAGACCTCAGTGCTATTGCTACTAAAACAAAAGAGCAGTTGTTGCATGATATCCTCGATCCCAACGCCGAGGTGTCGCCTGATTTCATCAACTACACGATTTCGACGCTGGACCTCGATCTAATCAACGGCGTTATCGGCGCTGAAACCGCAACGAGCGTTACCGTAAAACAGGCGGCCGGCATCGAGGTCACCGTCATGCGTGACAACATCGAAGAGATGTCCGCCAGCACGATGTCACTGATGCCGCAGGGATTGGAGCAGGCATTCGACGTGCAGGGCATGGCAGACCTGCTCGAATTTTTGCATCATTCTGATCGCCGCACGCTGGAAGCGGCGGCCGCAACGGCCACAGTGGCCGCGATGGCGCCGTAAGGGACCAGCCGCCGAGATGTCAGGCAGGACATCCATCCTCGTTGCGCTGAGTGGGGCATTGTGCGTGTTGGTGCTGCTGTTCTGGCCGAAAAGCGCGGAGGCCCCGCGGGTGGACCCGGCCGGTATTCGCCCCGCCACGCCGAAGGAAGCAGTTAAACCCAGTCCGCCGGCAACGGCTGATGAAACCCTTCCGATCCCACAAACAGGTCTTCTTGAAACCGGGATTGTCCGCGCGCTTTCGAGTCATGCAATCGCTGGCGTCGTGCGGAACGAACCCGGCGAGCCGGTCGTCGGCGCCAATGTTGCCGCTTACGACGCGGATACGGGCGAGACGCGCGCAACGGCTGATGCGGATGGCAGATTTGTTCTCGAATCGCTTGATCCCGCAAAAACGTATCGAGTGAGCGCGGTCGCGCCAGGGCATGGCGAATTCGTTTTCGAACAAGTGGTGCCCGGCACGCATAACCTAGAGATTGTGCTTCCGCCGTCCAGCACGGTCCGCGGACGAGTGGTCGACGCGGAAACCAATGCGCCGATTTCCGCGTTCGGGGTGAGCTACTTGCCGGCGGTACCGTCAACGGACGCGGAGTGGGCAGTCGAAAGCATCAATCGAAATGTTGCGTGGCGGTCCGTGCGCAATGCCGGGGGTGAATTCGAAATCGCGGATATTCGCGCCAATGAACCGGTTGCGATTGCGGTGCGCGCTCAAGGCTACAAGCTGGAATTGGTGCGGCTCGCGCCGATTACCCCCGGAAAGTCCAGCACGGATGTCATCGTGAGCCTCGCGGCGGGGGCCACTATTTCCGGGACGGTCGTTACGCCGGAGGATGCTCCCGCGTCGTTTGCCCGCGTGAGCGCGGGGACATCGGAACAGGCGCTGGTCGAAGCAGCGACGACGGATGGCGAAGGCCGTTTTACCATTCACAGCGCGCCGGAAGTTCCGTTGATACTGGTAGCAGACTTTCCGGGATATGACAGCGCGCGCGCGAACGTAACGCCCGTAGCCGGGACGACTACGGAGGTGAGGCTGGTGCTTGCGGCGGGAGGCGCGGTAGAGGGCGTAGTGACGACGGGTGGTGTTGCCGCTTCTCGACAGCGCGTGGTGGCGTCGTTGCAGGCGCGGCCCAGTCAGAATCCGAAGTCGAACGAAACCACGACGGATGCCGATGGCCGTTATGAAATCACTGGACTTCCTGCGGGCCAATACGATGTCATGGCGTACTTCAAAGACGATTCAGCCTCAGACGCCGAACGGATGTTGACGCAACCCGCCGTTGTGGAGGCGGGCGCCACGACTGCTGTCGATTTTTCATTTCAGGCTGCAACAGCCGCCGTGGCAGGCCGCGTCACGATTGATGGCGTACCCACCGCGGATGTGGACATTCAAGGCGTCATAGGCGCCGGCGCTACGCAGACCTTTTTCAGCGCGGTAGTGGGAACGGACGGGGCGTTTCGGGCGGAGCGGCTTCCGGCGGGCGCCGTGTACCTCGAAGTAACAGTGCATATCGATGCCGATTCCGATGTGAAGCGGGTGTTCACGTTTGCGCTTGGCGAAGGGCAGGAAGTGTGGCAGGAAGTCGCGATCAGCAGCGAGACGGCGATCTTTGGGATAGTTCAAGGCCTTGGCGTTGGCGAGGCCGCCGAGGTGCTTGTGGCGCCCGGCACGGTCGCCGTGAATACCCGGAACGTCGAGGAAATGTTGGCGCTCCGGGAGATGGCATCGAGCGTGGTCTCGACGGGCAACGGCGGGGTCTTTCGCGTCCAGGGAATCGACCCCGGCGCATATACCGTGATTGCGATTTCGTTCAACCCCGATGACGATGCGGGCGACCCGATGGCAAGCCTTCGAATTGCGAGCGAATTGGTGTCATTGGAGGAAGGCGAACAACGCGAATTGACGCTGGCGCTGAAATAAATCGGGTAGTCCCGTCAAGAATTGTCAGAAGCATTGACAGATCGCGTGACGTGTGTTAGCGTGACCGCGCTGGGCAAAAAAATACGTTTCTCTGTGTGACCGATGTGTCCGTTGGCCTCTCTCTTCGCGGGGAAGTAAAGGGGGTGTACTGGCAACATTCTGGGCAAGCTGGTGTGTTTTGGTAATTTCGGGTCAACCAAATCAAACATCCAAGGGAGCGTACAATCATGCAGTCTCGGAAATTTTATTTTGCGGCGCTTGCGATAGCCGCATTGGTCTGCTCGGGCGCCGCCCAAGCCCAACTTCCGAATTCAATCGCCGGCCTTGGCGACAGCATCACCCGCGCCGCGCTGTCCGACAATTCCATCGGCGGTCTTGATTACGGACAGCCGCAACATTCGTGGTCAACGGGGTATGAAGCGGGCGATGGTGTAACCAGCCATTATGAACGCATTCTCGCGGCCAACCCCTCCATTGGCGGCAACACCTTCAACCTCGCTGAATCCGGCGCGCAAATGGATGATCTGCCGGGCCAGGCAAATGCCGCGGTTTCCTCCGGCGCACAGTACGTCGTGATCCAAATGGGCGGCAATGACGTCTGTGCTGACAGCACGGCGCAAATGACGACGGTGGCGAGCTACACGGGTAATTTCACGACCGCGTTGAACACGCTGCAGGCCGGACTTCCGGATGCAACAATTCTTGTGACGGAAGTCGTGCGCGTGAAGCGGGTGTATGACGTGGGCCGATTCAACCTCGGTTGCCTGTTGCAGTGGGGTGTGTTCCAGTGGTGCGACAACGTCCTCCGCAACGGCTCGACGCAGCGCAACGCGGCGGATGCGCGCAACATCGAATACAACAACGTGCTCCGCGGCATTTGCGCGCAGCGCGGCCTTCCTTTCGACGACGATGTATTTGAATGGCAGTTCAGCCGTGGCAACCTGAGCGACATCGATTGCTTCCATCCGGACAAGAGCGGCCAACACCTGCTGGCGAACATCACTTACGACGCATCGCGCTTCTAAGCACCTCTGGTATCCGGTGAATACGCAGTAGTTACTTCGCTGGGCCTGCAAGCATTCGTGCTTGCAGGCCCGGATATTTCTGGGACAGCGGACGCATGAAATTAAAATTTTTTCGACTGGCCGGCATGCTTTCGAGCTTCGTCGTATTGCTCTCCTCGCCGGCGCTAGGCGCGCCAAAAGCCGTGCTTGGGATCGAGAAACTTGATTTCGGAACGGTGCTGCGAGGTGACACTGCGGAAAAGACGATACCCATCCGCAATGACGGCGATGCGGCGTACACCATTACCAAAGTGAATTCATCGTGTCCCTGCGTGATCCTCGAAATGCCCCCGGCGGAACTCGCGATGATCGCGCCGGGCGCTACGTACAATTTGCCGGTGCGGTACGATTCAAAAGATCGCATAGGGCCGCAGGGCGCGGTGATCGCAATCATGACGGATGACCCCGCAAATCCGGCGTTGACGCTCGATGTCACAGCGTTCGTTGAATCGTTGGTGGTGGTGCGTCCGCCAAACGGTGTTGTCTGGGGTTACGTGCCGCGCGGAGACACCATCAACAAGAAACTCGAAATTTCGCCAGGAAACTCGAAGAACGACATCGAACTGATCGAGATTACCGTGTCGAATCCCGGCGTGCGCGTGGAGACTGAAAAAATTACGCGAGGCGACGAACGCCTGATCGTCGCGACGTTTACAGTTGCGCCAGAAGTTCCGCTCGGGATTCTGGAATTGGAGGTGGAAGCGCGCGTGCGCGTTGCCGGCGAAGAAGCGCAAATTATCGCGCCACTGCGCGGAGAAATTATTGGCGACGTGTTGGTCACACCGCCCGCGATCATTAGCCCGAAGACGGCATACACCCTTGGCCAGCGCATCTCCGAGATCACCGTCGCTCCCAGCGAGTCCGGCGCACGATTGCCGAAACTGCTCGGTGCAATGGCCATTGGCGCCGTCAAGGCGATCATTGTCCCAACTGCCGAGGGCGCCGCCGTACACAAGATTGCCATTCACGCGGGCGACAACGCGGGCGAAGGCCCGCAGTCAGGCGCCGTCTACGTCATGACGGACAGTGCCGACCAGCCCGTCACGGTCATACCAATATATTTTCGCATGGCGGCATCTGTGATTGCCGAACCGGCCATCCTCACCATCAAACCGGGCGAAACACGAACGGTCAAATTTTCCAGCGGACTCGGGGGACCTTTGAAGATCACCAACATCGGGTTCGAGCAGGACATACTTACCGCCGCGGTAACACAGTCCGAAGCGAATGATGCCAATATCTCCGCATCAGTAACGGTTACGGCGCAATCACCCGCCAACCCCGACCGGCTAACCTCAATCGTAGTGGTGGAAACCGACGTCCCCGGCGGCGCGCGGGTCTACATTCCCGTGGCGGTGCAGCCGTAAATGGAACTACCTGCCATTTTTTTCGCACACGTCTTACTGTTTCGTGCTCGTGCTCGTGCTCGTGCTCGTAATCGAACTTTCCCCATCTGCGCGTAAAAACCGCAAATGCGAGCCGCAGCTTGATCGCAGCACCCCGATCAGGGATTCTTTTATGCCAACGCCATGCAGCAAATGTTTCCATGCCACCAATGCGGCGCCCAGCTTGAATACGAACCCGGCACACACGCCCAGCGGTGCCGGTATTGCGGCGCGGAAAATGTTATTCCAGCGTCCGCGGACGAAATCCATGAGCTCGACTACGTCGACCACCTGAATAACGCCGAACGCACCGCGGAGACCATCGACGTCATTACCGTGAAGTGTGTGACCTGCGGAGCGGAATCCACCAAACCGCCGAACGTCACCGCGGGCAAATGCCCATTTTGCGGCGCGGACATCGTCGCGACGGGCGCATCGAGGAAACAACTCAAGCCAAAGGCGCTGCTGCCGTTCGATATAGATCGGAAAACCGCGGGCAACCTGTTCCGGGATTGGATTCGCGGCCTCTGGTTCGCGCCGAACGAATTGCGACGGCGCGCGCGCCAGGATGCCCCGGTCAACGGAATGTATTGTCCGTACTGGACCTACGACTGCAACACGACGACGGTATACAGCGGCATGCGCGGCGACGACTACTGGACCACGGAGTCGTACACGGCGTTTGAAAATGGACGGCACGTGACCCGCACACGGCAGGTGCGCCGCACGCGTTGGTCGCCCGCTTCCGGCACGGTGTTCAATCAGTTCGACGACGTGCTGGTCGTGGCGAGTAATTCCCTTCCGCGCGAATATGCACACGAACTCGCGCCGTGGGACATGCAGCACCTCGTGCCGTATCAGGCCGGGTATCTCGCCGGGTTTGGCGCGGAAAGTTATCAGGTCGATTTGCGCGGCGGCTTCGAACTCGCGAAGGCGATCATGGCTTCGGCGATCCACGCCACGATCTGCGCGGACATCGGCGGCGATCATCAACGGGTGACATCAACTGCATCTCAATACGACAACATTACGTTTAAGCACATCTTGCTGCCGATTTGGATTAGCGCGTACCGCTACCGCGGAAAGGTTTTCCGGTTCCTCGTGAACGCGCGCACGGGCGAGGTGCAGGGGGAGCGGCCCTGGAGCTGGATCAAGATCGCGCTGGCGGTTATCGCGTTGACAGCGGTGGTAGGGATAATTGTGTTTTTGTCGGCCGGGTCGCGCTAGGCGTTCGATCACTCACAGATTCTCCAACATCCCGGCCAACGCATCCACCCAAACAGGATGCGCGTTCAAACACGGAATAAACGCAAACGCTTCGCCGCCCGCCGCAAAAAAATCGTCCTTTGCGCGCATGCCGATTTCCTCGAGCGTTTCGAGGCAATCCGCGGTGAACGACGGGCATGCCACCGCCAGCCGCTTGATCCCCTTCTTCGCGAGTGCGGGCACGACTTCATCCGTAGCGGGTTTGATCCACGGATCGCGACCGAGCCGCGACTGAAACGCCACTGAATACTGCCCATCCGCCAGCCCCAGTTGCGCCGCGAGCAATCGGCTCGTGGCCATGCAGTGCGCGCGATAACAATGCTGATTGGCATCGACAATGGCATTGCAACACGACGCGCTTGCCAGACAATGCCCGCCGGTCTTGTCGCTCTTTTTCACGTGTCGCTCGGGCAGGCCGTGATAACTCAACAACAGCAGGTCGGGCTTGAACGCGTCCAACACCGGCGCACACACGGCGGCCCAAGCATTGATGAACCCAGGGTCGGCGTAGCACGGCGGCAACACTGAAATCGGCGGCACGTTCCAAAGTTTCGCCGCGCGACTGTACACCACTTCCAATGCCGAACCGTTCGCGGCCGAAGAATATTGCGGAAATAGGGGAGCGGCGATAAGGCGGTCGACGCCTTTGGCAAGCAACTCGTCAAAACCGGATTCAATCGAGGGCTTTCCGTAGCGCATCCCGATGGCGAACTCGATTCGAGGCATGCGTTCCTTGAGCGCCGCCGCCAGGTCGAGGGAATTCGCAATCAATGGAGAACCGCGCCCGGTCCAAATCTGGCTATAGGCGTGCGCGGAATTTTTCGGACGCGTGCGGAGAATCACAAGGTTCAACAACAACCAGCGGACAACGGGATTAATGTCCAGCACGCGCGGGTCCGACAGAAATTGCCGCAGATACACCCGCGTCTCTTCCGCGCGCGGGGCATCCGTGGTGCCCGTGTTAATGAGAAGTACGCCGATTTTTTCGTTGCCAGTCAAAGCAAGCCTCTCAGGGGACTGTCACCGGCAGCGCGTTCTGGCTGCCGGTGGCTGTCCCCGTATTGCCGTATGTCCGGGACATTGTATTCACCGCCGCATCAACGCCGGCAATGCCCCATACAACCGCATCAACCATTTTGTCCTCCAGTAAAAAAACACATCCGGTTCGCGATCATTGATTGCGCGCGCGATGCGGCGCGCAACTACGTCCATCGAAACGCGGCCCGGCCCATCGCCGACACCCATCAACGCCACGTTCACACAATGAATGCCGCGCGGCCCGAGTTCAGCGCGTAACGCCTCGGACATTGCGTTCACCGCGGACTTCGACACACTGTACACCGTTTGCGCGCGGTTCGGTTTGAAGCCCGCCAGCGAGGAAATGTTCACAATCGTCCCGTTGCCGCGGCTGATCATGGATGGCGCGATCAAGCGGGTTAGCTGCAAAGCGCCGATTACGTTCACGCGCAAGAGGTGATCTATCTCGTCGAGGGCCGTGTCGAGCAGGGGTTTTGAAGTAACGTCAGCCGCATTGTTGATCAACACATCGGGAGATGCACTTGCTGCGTCGAGGTGCTCCACCAGCCTCTTGAGCGACGCCGCATCCGCAAGGTCCGACGATTGCCAAGCCGCCGCCCCAATTTCCGCTGCGAGCGATTCGAGTCTCCCGCTGTCGCGCGCCGTCAACGCCACGCGATAGCCTCGCCCGGCGAAATGTGTTGCGAGTCCGCGCCCGACAAGGCCCGTAGCGCCCGTGATCAACACGCAGGACGACATAACGGTCATGGGCTTTTCTTTCGCGCGACGATAACAAACTTGTTCGGCACGTCGCGAAACCAAAAGGCAAGGCCAAGCACAAACGGCGCTTTCAACGCGCGCTGCCACATCGGAAACGTGCGGCGCTCGATTTGTTCGCCGGTGATGTGTATCGGGGCGCAGGAACAGGCATAGCCGCATTCATCGAGTACAGGCAGCAGCTCGTCCGGGTTTATGGCCGGCTCGTTATTAAATGGCGCGACACGCAACGGCGAGTCCGGGGCTTGGGTGACGCGCACAAAGGGATTTCGCGCATCCGGCTCAACGATGACCAACGAGCCGCCGGACCGCAACACGCGGTGCGCTTCGATCAGCAACGGAGCCCAACGGACTTCAAGATGGTGCAACACGTCCACGCAATAGACGGTGTCAAACGAGCCATCGGCAAAAGGCAATCCGTCCTGCGCGTCCGCGACAATCGCAGGCACGCCGCGCGACGCGCTTAACTGTGCGCACCGCGCCGACACGTCGAACCCCATGATCCGCCCGCCCGTAAATGCGGCGGCAATTGCGCCGTCGCCGCAGCCTATGTCCAATGTGCGGCCCTTTTGCGGGACAATGCCGTCGAGCATGCGCAAGGATTCGGCAGGATAGTCGTAAAGTTTTGCGCCCGCGGCGAGACGGTCAAACAACACTGCCTGGGGACGTTTCACGCGCCGGGTTTCCTGCCAACGTAGAGGATTGCGTCGCCGCGAAATCGCATGAGGAACCGGTGCATGCCGCGCGGAAACAGGTTCCCGGCCACGAACAGATTGTGGTTATACGGACACAATTCCAAAGTTTCCATGCCATGCGTTTCAAAAAGGAATCTCATTGCGTCCCGTGTGAATGGCCGTTTGTGCGTAATATCGTTCCAAAAGCGAAAACCATATTTCATAATATCCGGCACGGTAATGAACACGATGCCGCCGGGTTTCAATACGCGGCGAAGTTCGGTTGCGATCTTTTCGGGACACCCCAAGTGTTCGAGCGTGCTGGTCATCGCAAGAAGGTCGATCGAGTTTTCCGCGAGCGGAATGAAGCCCCGCTCCATATCCGACAGAATAAAATCGATACCCTGCTCCCGCAATTCCTTTGCGTAATGCGCATCGAAATCCAGCGCGATTCGCTTGCGAATCGCGGGCGATTTGTAGCTGAGAAACCAGCCGTTCCACGCCCCGCAATCGAGCACGGTGAGGTTTGTGCGGGACGGAAAGAACTCGTCCAGCACCCACTTCAAGGACCAGATTTTATGGCTCGTCTGGCCAAGTTGTTGTGCTTTTCGCGCGAGAAGACCGACGAACCAACGCTGAAATGCGTTGGTTTCTTCGAGGCAACACCGCTCGTAATTTTTTGCGTAATCCATGTGCCGGTCACTCGATCCGCGTTCGGGCCGTAATCCTAATTATCCGCGCGGAGGTAATCGAATTTATTCTGTGCCGCCGCCCCATGCGTACACGGTTATATCGCTGTTCGACGCTTCGTCGATCTTTTGCATGTTCGCCTCGACCCACGCAAGGTCTTCCGCGAAGAACGGCCATATGTGGAAGCGGCGCGTTTCCGCGATAAAAAACCCGCGCGGGTTCTCCCGCACATAGCCCTTCAATTCATTGAGCGTCTTCATGCCATCCATGCCCGATTCGATGTACTCCCAGACGATCACCCGGCTCGGATACCAATTATCGACACGGCCCACGTAATACAGCGCGGTAATGTAAGTCGTGCAAACCACGACCGCGCCGCCGGAATGCTCACGCACGTAGGCGCACGGTTGCCGCCATTGTGGATGGTGCGTTGCCAATGTTGTGTTGCCGCCTTTGGCGATTTCGAGACAATCGGCCACGAGGCGGTACTGGGTGAGGGCGAGTCGCGCCGCAAATAACAGGAGCAGCGTCGCGGCGGCCATGCGCCACGCAGACTGTTTGGATGTCCGGATGAACATTGCGAGGCGCACGGCTGCGTACGCGCTTGCGGCAACGTAGAAAGGGTATGCGAAAAACAAGAAACGGTATCGTCGGTGGTTCGCGATTCCGAAATTGAGGATCAATAACGGAATCAGAAATGCCAAGGCGATGAACAAGCCGTGCCGGTCTCTACGCGCGAGCAGTAGCGCGAAACTCGCGCACGCGAGCACGAAAAAGCCGCTGCCGAGGTTCAGCGTGTAGAAGCGGAAATAATAAAAAGCGTCGGATTGATCGTGATCAATTAAATCATCGGGCCGCGCGCCGGATTGGAGCGCTTCGGCAAAAATCGCGTCATGCTCGGCTTTGGGCAGCGTGACGTAATAGCCCGCCAGCGTTGCGGCGCCCAGGACTGCGCAAAGCACGGCGAGCGCGGTCCAACGCGAGCGCAACTGTCGATCCCGCAGCCACAGACAGGCCGAGTACGCGCCGATCGGCGCAAGAAAAAAGATCGTCTGCGGGCCAGCCAACAGTCCCGCGATGTAAGCAACGCACACTGCCGCGCCCCATTTCACGGCGCCGCGCGGCGTCGAGGCTTCGCCAAAGCGCCATACGGCGAGCATGGTCGCGAGGTAGACAGTCTGGTGCAGCATATAAAACCGCGCTTGCCGCGCCCAGGCCAATTGCCACGGCGACCATGCGAGCAGGAGCACGGTAAGCGCGGCTGCGGGGCCACCGATTAACGGTCGCAATACGCGATATGTTAGGACGATATTGACGACGGCAAATACGGCGGAAATTGAACGCGCCGCGGATTCGCCATCGCCGAAAATGGCTATCACGCCCGCCAGCAAATAATTGAACAACGTGCCGTTCGTGAACAGGCGGCCACTGAGTAAAAGCGGCTTGCCGGTTTCCAGAATTTCTTTGCCAACGAAGAGATGGATTAGTTCATCGTGCCAAAGGCTGGGTCCGCCGAGGTTCGCGAACGAAAGCGCGGCGGTCGACAGGACCGCGAAGCCCACGGCGCACATTTCCAGGGTGGACGTTTTCGTCGCCGCGAAGTTAACGCTCCCGGTTCGTTCATGCACGGGTCTTTTCAACCTCTATGGAAATCATGCTTCCCTTCATGAAAAAGCAGATAGCGTCTTCACATTTTCCCAGCGCAAGAAATGGAACGAGCACCGCCTCTTTCATCCAATATAGCCAAGCTGGCGGCGTGCTTTTCGTATCGCCAACCGCGGGATTGCCCGACATGCCCATCGCTCGGGCGATAAAGAACTGCGCATCCGACACATTACTTTCGATTACACGGCCCTGATATGTCACGCGGCGGATATGCATGTTCTCCGGCAACAATGTAGCAATTTCGTCGGCTTCGTACCCCGTTACGACGTGGTCGTCGGGGTCCAGGCGCAATCCCAGCCAGGTCCCAATGCGCATCGCATGCCATTGCGATGGACACGATACGCGCAGCATACCGCCCGTTCGCAGGACTCGCGCGCATTCGTACAACAACACCCCAGGCTCGGCGAGGTGTTCGATAATATGCGATGCAATCACGACGTCGAACGCCGCATCGCGAAAAGGGAGCCGGAGAGAATTCGCCTGTACGCCATTGGCGCGAACCACCGGCTGGGCGCGTTCTGCCGTTTGGCCCAGCGTCTGCAATGCGCCATGCGACAAATCACACGCCGTGACGCGAAACCCGCTCCAGCCCGCCAGCAACACGTTCGCGCCGCCGCCCGTGCCCGCATCGAGCATATTTGTGAAACCGCGCACGCGCATGCGCAAAAGAAACCGCCGGACCGTTCCGATGCCCATGCGCGCGCCGAAATGCCAGAAGGGCATGAAATCGCGCGGAAGCCGGTATGCTTCGAACAAATCCCCTTCCCCCAAATATCCCGCGTTTCGACCTAATCGTAATCTTCCTCGTAATCGTAATCGAGCTTTCATTCGATTACGATTACAAAATATCTGTACGGCAACCGCATAAAATAACGGAGGCGCGGGTTTGGAAACCCGCGTGGACTAAATAACACATGAATGTAGTCGAACTGGATTATGAACTCCCTGATGATCTGATTGCGCAGCAGCCCGCCGATCGACGCGATGCCGCACGGTTGTTGGTGGTGGACCGCGCCACGGGGAAATTGCACTGCGATGTGTATTCCAACATTGCCTCCTATCTGCGCGCTGGCGATTGCATGGTCGTGAACGAAACGCGGGTCATTCGAGCGCGGCTGCACGCGGCACGGCCGAGCGGGGGCAAGGCGGAGATTTTTCTTCTGCATGAGATTGCGCCGGGCGAATGGGAGGCGCTTGTGAAGCCGTCTGCGAAGATTCTGCCGGGCACGACACTGCGCATTGGGCCCGTGCGAGCGACCGTCGGGGACCGCATTGGCAGTGGGCGCCGCCGGGTGGTCTTCAACAAGCCGGATGTGTTGAAAATATTGGAACAATCGGGTGAAGTGCCTTTGCCGCCGTATATTCAGCGAGATAAAAGCGATCCCTCCGATGCGGAGCGGTACCAGACTATTTACGCGCAATCGCCTGGCTCGGTTGCCGCGCCGACGGCCGGATTGCACTTCACGGAGGACGTGTTTCGCTCACTCGACGCGAAGGGCGTAAAACGCGCGACGATAACGCTCCACGTCGGCTATGGCACGTTCAGTCCTATCCGCACCGATCGTGTGGAAGACCACGTGCTCGAACCGGAATCGTTTATGGTACCGCAAGCCACAGCGGATATTGTCAATGCGACACGCGCCGCGGGAGGACGGATCGTCGCGGTTGGCACCACGACGACGCGGGTCCTCGAGTCTCAGGGCCGCGATGGAGTGCTCTTTGCCGGCGAGGGCGAGACGGCGCATTTTATTTACCCGCCGTATGCGTTCAGCATGGTGGACGCGCTGCAAACGAATTTTCATTTGCCGCGCAGCAGCTTGTTGGCTTTGGTGCATGCGTTCGCCGGGAGCAATCTCGCAAGGAAAGCGTATCGAAAGGCGATTGCCGAGCGGTTTCGTTTTTATAGTTATGGCGACGTGATGCTGATTCTATAAGACGCTACATTGGTTCTTCGTCGGTTTCACTCTTTCGATCGATCTCGTGTTTTTTGAGGCGATATTGCAGCGTTTTGTAGGTGAGGCCGAGCAGTTCGGCGGCTTCCTTGATCGAGCCGCCACTGCGCGCCAACGCCTGGCGGATGAGTTCCTGCTCGAGCTCTTCGAGCACGATCCCGCCGGGGGGCAGCGCGAACATTCCAGATTCTGGCACGTGAACCCGCAGTTTTTCCGGCAGGTCGGCTTCGTGTATGACGTCGCCGTCTGTGAGGATGTACAGTTGCTCGAGCGTGTTCTCGAGTTCGCGCACGTTGCCCGGCCACCGGTACCGGCGCATGGCGTCAAGCGCGTCCGGGCCTACCGTCGGGCAGGCTTTGCCGACGCGTGCTGACAGTTTTTCGCGAAAATGGCTGATAAGCAACGGCAGGTCACTTAACCGTTCGCGCAGCGGCGGCAGATGAATCGGCAATACGTCGAGGCGAAAATACAGGTCTTCGCGGAAACGGCCATCATCGACTTGCTTGCGCAAATCGGTATTCGTGGCGGCGACGACGCGCACGTCCACCTTCCGGGGAGTGGTCGATCCGACGCGTTCTACGATGCCGTCCTGCAAGACCCGCAAGAGTTTCGCCTGACTTTCCAACCGCATGTCGCCGACTTCATCGAGAAACAGCGTGCCTCCGTTGGCAACTTCAAACTTGCCGGAACGGCTTGCCTCCGCGCCGGTGAAGGCGCCCTTTTCATGGCCGAACAATTCGCTCTCGACGAGGGTGTCGGGGATTGCCGCGCAGTTGACCACGGCGAAAGTCTTCTTTGCGCGCGGACCCGAAAAATGGATGTGGCGCGCGACCATTTCCTTCCCAGTGCCCGATTCGCCGAGAATGAGGACGGTGCTGTTTACATTGACAGCTCGCTGGATAATGTTGAACACCTTCTGCATCGCGGTGCTCTCGCCGATAATGTTGCCAAGAGAAACGGAGGTGGTTACCAACTCCCGCAACTGTGTGTTCTCGCGCTTGAGTTGGCCCCGTTCGATGGCGCGTTCAATGGTGACGAGCAACTCATCCTTATCGAACGGCTTAGCTAGGTAGTCGGTCGCGCCTTCCTTCATTGCGTTGACGGCGGTTTGAACTGTAGCGAAGGCAGTCATAACGACGACTTCGAGTTCCGGACGGAGCCGTTTGGCCTGTTTGAGCAGCTCAAGTCCGTCCATCTCCGGCATGCGCATATCGGTCAGCAGCACGCCATACGAATCTTCGCGCAACGCCGCCAGCGCAGCCTTCGCGGACGCCGCGGTGCTGACCTCATACCGCGACGCTTTCAGGATGTCATGGATAATCAGACGTTGCGTGTCATCGTCTTCCACAATCAGAATGGCCGGTTTCATTTCGCAACCTTATGCCGCAATGGCAGCGTGACGAGCGCCTGGCATCCCAGACCCAGGGAGCACGAGAGCGAGACGCCGCCGCCGTGTTCTTCCACGATGCCGCGGGTGATGGAAAGGCCAATGCCGGTGCCCGTGGATTTCGTCGTAAAGTACGGATCGAATGCGCGCTCCGCAACGTCTTTCGTCAGCCCCGGACCATCGTCGCGCACTTCGACGTGGTATGCGTCCTCTGTGATTCGCGAAATGACCCGCACGCGCCCGCCGGACGAGCAGGCCTCCACCGCATTGATAATGACGTTGATAATCGCGCGCTTGAGCTGCTTCGGATCGACCTCGAGCTGAAGATCGCCCGCGCCAAGTTCTGTTGTGATGCGAACGGCGCGGGTTTCCGCCTCGGCGGTGACGAGCCGAACGCACTCTTCGATCAACGCGTCAATGCGCACAGCTTCTGGTTGAAGTTCACGCTCCTTGGCGAGCGCCAGGAAGCCGGAAACAATTTCTTCGAGGCGATCTACTTCCCGGCGAATGGTGCGCAACTGTTGCGCTGCGCCATTTTCGGCGCCGCCTTCCTCGAGCGTGTCAATGGCATGGCTCGAGAGGAGTTTGATCGCGTTCAACGGATTGCGCACGTCGTGCGCGACACCGGCGGCGAGCGAGCCTAGCGCGGAAAGGCGTTGGGCCTGGCGCAGGTTCGATTCTATTTGTTCCTTGTCGCGAAGTGCATCGACCATACGATTAAAGGTTTGTTCGAGCGCGAGGACTTCTCCGTAGTTTCGCTTGATCTCGACGGGGGCGAGTTCGCCGGCGCTGATGCGCGCGCAGGTTTTCGATAGTTCCCGCAAGGGACGCAGAGAGTTCACGATGAAATAAACCATGAGCCCTAGCGCTATCAGGAACGCGGCGGACAACAGCGCGATGTAACGGTTCGTGAACGCCGCAAACATGACGTCCTGCGCCGGAATGGTCGATTCAATCAGTAGGGCGATTGGGGGAACGCCGTCTTGGCGGAGCGTATGGCGGCCCGAAATGCGGATACCGTCGTCCGTAATTTCGGTTGTGACTTCCGTGCTCTGCTCCGATGGCCCAGAAGGGACGATATTCAGGCGCGCACCCGGATACTTGCCTTCGAGATCGCGGCGCGCGGAATCAATGTTTTCCATTTCGTCCGGATGCGTTTCGAACCACACACGAAAATCGTTGACCATCTGATAGGCCTGGTTCTCGTACTCGTGCCGGACTTCCTTCAGGAAATGAACGGCCAACACGTAAACCGACCCCAACAGACATAAAAGCAATACCACGCACAACGCTACGACCCGCGCGATGAGCGAATTCGACCAGTGGACCCTGGATATGGCTGGGTCATCGGAGGCCATGCGCGTTATCCGGCGCCGTTCGGCGGCGCGCCGGCGAATGGGTCCTCTTCGCCATTCAGGACCCGCATCACGTGTTGAATATCATCCCAGACGAGCTTCTTGTCAGCAGGATTTCGCAACAGGTACGCCGGATGATACGTTACGCGCAGAGGAATTCCGTGATAAGAGTGCCACCTCCCCCGAAGCCGGCCGGTCGCCTCGTTCTTTCTAAGTAGTGTGTTGGCGGCATGTTTTCCCAGCGCGCATATAACTTTGGGTTTTATGAATTCAAGCTGCCGCACCAGGTAGCCTTCGCACAACGCCTTTTCCGACGGCAAAGGATCGCGGTTATTTGGGGGACGGCATTTAAGCACGTTACAAATGTATACGTCTTCCCTCCGCAACTTCATGCCTTTCACGATGATGTCCGTGAGCAATTCGCCCGCCTTCCCCACAAATGGCACGCCTGTGCGGTCTTCCTCGGCGCCCGGCGCTTCGCCGACAAAAGCGACGCCTGCGCGCGCGTTGCCATCGCTGAAGACGGTTTGCGTCCGAGTCTCGCACAGGGCGCACCGGCGGCATTCGCTGACAATGCGCGCCAAGTCATCCAGGGACGCGACGGCGTCGAGATTTAATGGCTCGGGTGGTTCGAACAGCACGGCCGGTGATTCCGCGACGGGGGTAAAAAACGCCGCCGTTTCCGGCGAAAGCGCGATGGTTCCCCGCTTGGGGTGGGCGGCGCGCGCCACCAGTTCGCGGGTCTGACCGATGATTTGGGTAAGCAACTCGGACGATGTCACGGCAAGATACTCCAAACCAGTGGATGATACCATGCGAAATGCATGCCACGCATGCCTTTCGAGACGCACGGTTAAATGTTGCGCATAAAAGCCCGTGTTTGATACGCTATCGGTGCGCGTGGCTGGCCGCTAAGGTTTTTCCATTATTTCGAGAGGGTCAAGCGGGCGAATTTTGCCTGCGCGCAACCGGGTCGCAAACTGTTGAAGCAATTGTAGGGTGGCTGAGTAGTGATAGAACGCACTTTTGTGATGGTCAAACCCGACGCATTCGGGCGCCGGTTGAGTGGCGAGATTATTGCCCGTTACGAGCGAAAAGGGCTTAAACTTGTAGCGATGAAGTTACAGGTGGTTTCCGCGGCGCTCGCCGAGGAACATTACGCCGAGCACAAGGGCAAAAAATTTTACCCCGCTTTGGTGGGCTTTATCACGTCGGGCCCAACCGTGCAGATGGTGTGGGAAGGCGAGAATGCCGTAGCCGCGGTGCGCAAGATGAACGGCGCGACAAACAGCCAGGAAGCGGAACTCGGGACGGTGCGTGGCGACTACGGGCTTACGGTGCAAAATAATCTTGTGCATGCGTCCGACTCGGCGGAGACCGCGGCGCGCGAGATAGCGATTTATTTTCGGACGGAAGAGCTCATTTCGCACACCATGCCGGACGAAATGTGGATGTTAAACGACTGATTTTAGAGGGCGGGTTTTCAACCCGCCATTTGAAGATGCCGCCCGTGTTCGCATTCTGGACCGGGCGATACGCATGAACGACTGGTAACAAGGAGGCCATCATGGCAGGCGGAAGAAAAGTGCGGCGCGCAAAGATCGCCAAGCACAAGCGCAAGAAGCGCCGTCGCGCGAACCGTCATAAGAAGAAATAGCGGGCGGGCGTGGCGCCATTAGGTTCCGTGAGTTGCCGTAGCCGCTATTGTCCTGGCGGCATTCCGGCGGTGCTCAAGAATCCGATGGATCGCTAACGCCCACGACCGTGGAGGGGACCGCCATGGCGGATGAACCCAAGATTTTCATCGACGAGGACTGGAAATCCCAGGTCCAGCGCGAGAAAGAAGAAGCCCGGCAGGTGACCGAGTCCGTCGCGCCCGAAGTGGCGGCCGGAACCGGGAACGTGCGCCCGGACGAGGCGACTTTTTCCTCGTTGATCCAAAGCCTTGCAACGCAGTGCGCGTTTGCGTTGGGCCTGATCGCTCCGCGCGACTCGCAGGAAGTCATCGTCGACGTTGTGGAAGCAAAATTCTGCATCGACACCTTGATGATGCTGCGGGGCAAGACCAAGGGGAATTTGTCGCCCGAAGAAGAGGGGCTGCTCACCACTACCGTCGGTGAATTGCAGCAGATTTACGTCGTCCGCGCGCAGCAGGTCCAGGACGCCGCCCTGAAGCAGGCGGGTATCGACCTTACGAATCCGGGCAAGCACTAAGCGCCCGAGCGCGTGCACGTACGAGGAGAAACTGGAATGCCGGGCTATGTGATCGTGGGGATGCAGTGGGGAGACGAAGGCAAGGGCAAAGTCGTCGATTACCTCACCAGCCAGGCCGATATGGTGGTGCGCCACCAGGGCGGCAACAACGCCGGCCACACGGTTGTCGTCAACGGCAAGCAGACGGTGCTTCACTTAATCCCGAGCGGTATTTTGCATGAGGGCACGGTTTGCGTCATTGGAAACGGGACCGTGCTTGACCCGGAAGTCCTTTGCAAGGAACTCGACAATCTCGACGCGGCAGGGTGTAATTACCCGGGCCGGCTATTCATATCGAGCGGCGCGCACTGCATCATGCCGTATCATCGCGTGCTCGATCGCGCACAGGAAAAATTTCGCGGCGCCAAAAAAATTGGCACGACGGGCCGCGGAATTGGACCGGCCTACGCCGACAAGGCGGACCGGTTCGGAATACGGTTCGCCGACTTTGTCGATCCGGATGTATTCGCGCAGAAGCTCAAAGATGTCCTCGCGTATAAGAACACGATTCTGACGGAATCGTTTGGCGAGGAAGCATTGGATTTTGACACGGTGTACACGAGCTACAGCGTGTGCGCCGGCCGGTTGCGGCCATTTGTCGCGGATGCGGTAAGCATGGTGCATGACGTATTGGGACAGGGCAAGCGCGTGATGTTTGAAGGCGCGCAAGGTTCAATGCTCGACCTCGATCACGGCACGTTTCCCTATGTCACCAGTTCGACCACGTTGTCTGGCGGCGTGTGCGCGGGCGCTGGAGTCGGGCCAACGTCAATCACGGGCGTTATTGGCATTGTGAAAGCGTATTCGACGCGCGTCGGCGAGGGGCCATTTCCGACAGAGCTGCTGAACGGCACCGGCGATCTCCTTCGCACGACCGGCCACGAATTTGGCGCCACCACCGGACGCCCGCGGCGCTGCGGCTGGCTCGACGCTGTGCAATTGCGCCGCGCGGTGCAGTTGAACGGGGCCACCAATGTTGTGCTCACGAAACCCGACGTATTGGGAGTGCTCGACGTTATCCAGATTTGCATCGCGTACGAAGTGGATGGAAAACACACAAAGGTTTTTCCGGCAGAGACCGCGAAGCTCGCGGGCGTGAAGCCCATATACGAAGAAATGCCAGGCTGGCAGAGCGATATTTCGCCGTGCCGCACGTGGGACGAGTTGCCGATCGAGGCCCGCAATTATTTTGAACGCATCGAAGACCTGATCGATGTGCCCGTGAGCCTGATTTCGGTCGGTCCCGGCAGAGAGCAGACAATCCTGCATCGGGACCCCTTCGCGCGGTAAAGCGCACCAAGCGCGATCCGAAGGCGCGTCATGGATTACGCCTGCGGGTTTTCCCGTTGCTTGGCGATCATTGCTTCCAGGGCCTGCCATCCGTGAAGTTGGGCGGCTGTGAGGCTGGGATTCGTGCCCTGTGCCGTGCGGTGTCTGACGGCACGCAGCCAGCGGCGGGTGGCGCGCGGTAACTGGACCTTTGCATTCACGACGAGGCCGGTAACTTTTTGGCGTTGATGCCGGCGCAGGATTCGGCGTTTCTTGTGTTCGTGAAGGGTGTACCCCACATCCTTAAGTGTGAGCCGCGTGGTGCTGAGAATCATATTGATCTCGTCCTCATCATCGCGAGAAAACGAAATCGTAATGTCGTCGGCATATCGCGTGTAAGCGGCGTCTACCGTCTTTGCGAGGGCGGTCAAGGCCGCGTCGAGTCCGTGGTTGACGAGATTGCTCAGGCGTGGGCTCGTTGGCGCGCCCTGCGGCAGACCTCCGCCGTGTGTGCAGAGTTTCGTTAACAGGGCAGCGGCTTCGCGGTTCCAGCCGATGAAACGAAAGTAATCTTCCACGCGCGCGGCAGTGGTGTTGGTGAAGAAATCCATGACATCCATCTTTACCACGACCATTTGTCGCACGTGGCACGCCGCGTTAGTCACAATGGAATGTCCGCGCTCGAATCCGACGGCGTGGGGATGCGCGCGCAGCCGCGTGAGAAGGCGTCGAAGGATAAGCCGCTGGATGCGTTTCAGTTCTGGTTGTGGCGCGAGAATCTGGCGTTGGCCACCTGTCCGTTTGGGGATAAAAAACTCATGGTAGGACGGTGTGAAGTTAATCAATTCGGTTGCACTCAGGCCCAGGCGCGTGGCCAATTCTTCCACCGTTAGCCCGCTGCCCTTAAAGAGCTTCTTGAAGAACGACATGCTCCCGCTCCCTCTCCGCGTATCCATCGGAAAACGGATGCCGGACACGTGCCCGGCATCCGTCTTGCCTTGCTACTCGATTGAGTACTGGTGATTCTCGGACGGCCCAATAAGACCTGGCCGGCGAAACGCCGGCCTGCGCAATTGAATGCGCCACCAAGGCAAGTGTCAATAGCGTAGGAGGTGGCGTGGGAAGAAATCAATGGTGAAAGTTTCAGGTCAGGGCAAATGCAATTGGCCGCGCGCAGCGCCTTGGACTGCGGCGTGTCAGCGCCGCTTTTACTTCGGATACCCAAGATGCCTTGGCCGTGGCGCGTTGGCATCTGGTACACTCGCGCGCAATGTTTAACGGGAAAAAGATCGTCGTTGTAATGCCGGCGTACAACGCCGCGCAAACGCTGGTGAAAACCTATGAAGAGGTCATGGCGCAGGGCGTGGTAGACGAGGTAATCCTCGTCGATGACGCGAGCAAGGACGACACGTCGGCGATCGGAAAGTTATTGCCCCATGTGACGGTACACACTCATCCAAGCAACCGGGGCTACGGCGGCAACCAGAAAAGCTGTTACCGCCTTGCGCTCGAACACGGCGCGGACATTGTCATCATGGTCCACCCGGACTATCAGTACACGCCGCTGCTGATTCCAGCGATGACTTCGATCATCGCGAATGGCCTTTACCCCTGCGTGCTGGGCTCCCGCATTTTGGGGGGCCATGCGCTGCACGGCGGCATGCCGGTGTGGAAATATGTGTCGAACCGTTTCTTGACCTTTGCGGAGAACGTGCTATTGGGCGCGAAACTTTCGGAGTATCACACGGGGTATCGCGCATTCTCGCGGGAGATTCTTGAGGCGCTGCCGCTGGAATCGAATTCTGACGATTTTGTTTTTGACAACCAAATGCTCGCGCAAATTCTGTGGAAAGGCTTCGATATCGCGGAAGTGACGTGTCCGACGAAGTACTTCGAGGAGGCGTCGTCGATAAATTTCCGGCGGAGCGTGCGGTATGGATTGGGTTGCCTGAAAACGGGTCTGGAGTTCCGGCTGACGAAACTGGGGCTGATACGGTCACGATTGTTCCCGCGGTAAGCTGGAGAATTCTAACGGTAGTGCGCTTTCAGCGCGGCTACGTAGGCTTCGGCGTAGCGTTCGCGCCACCACGGTTGCGAGGCCCATTTGCAGTCGATGGGGTTCGTGAGGTTTGCGCACTCGACAAGCACTTTGGTCGGCACGAGGGTGTTGCGCAGGACTGCGGGGACATACTGTTTTCCCCCGGATTGCCGGATCACATTTCGAATGGGATCCCCGACGCTATGCCGTTTAATCCGCGCCTTGCCCAATTCGTCCAACAGCGTTGCCGCAAAATTGCGCGAGAGGGCTTCGTCCCGGCGGTGCTCAACAGACGTTGACTTTACCTCCGGCGATTCCTGCACCTCCACATAGCGGCCGTAGACCGCCATCGAGCCGCCACGCTCGTTTTCGCGCCGATGCGCGGCACCGGGGATATAGACCATTGTTCCCCGCAGGCGTCCGTCGAATAGCGCGTCAAAATGGATACTGGTGAATATTATTTTGCGCGGATCGGCGCCGCCGTTCACTTCGCGCCGGTAGATGGAGTTTGCAAGGTACCATCGGAGGTTCGCGGAGACCTTTGCATCCGCATTGGGATAATTCGGCGTGACGAGGACCTTCTCGTCAGAGTCCGACGGGAAATGCTCCGTATCCACCGGCTCGAAGCCCTGGTCCGGATCAAGCATGGTCATGTGGACTTTGGCGCGGGTTTGCGTTTGTAGCAGGCGCCTGATCCGGCACGCCACGTCGTAGGTCACTTCGTCTTCGTAAATCGTAAAACCGTTCTTCGTCGCGCTCGTGCCTTTGTCCTTGCCGCCATGACCCGAATCTAGGATAACGACGACGCCTTCGAGGTCTTTCGTGCGCACTTGACCGCGCAGACGATTGGCTTCGGCGAGGATGGACTCATACTCCTGGCGATCTGGATTAGACTCCGGTTTGAATCGATCCGCAAGCAGGTCGATGGGAATGTATATCTCCGTGCCCGGATCCATGTCCGTGACGTCGTTGATGAGACTTTCTTTTTGAATCACGTCGCACGCGCGCAGGATATCCACGTTCTCGCGGATGTCCGTGAACCGCACAACGACCGCGGTATACAAGGCTTCACCGGGTTTCAAGCGGTACACGGCATAACTATCCCGTTCGCGCTTGGTGAAACTGAGCTGTGCGGCGAGGTCGCCGAGATTCTCCTGTTCCTCCGGAATTACCGGGCCTTCTTCAATCGCTGGAAGCCGTTCGGTTGTAGGTTCACGCATGACTTCAACCAGGAGGTCGAAAGGAATGATCACTTCCTGACCGGGATTGAGCACGCCGCCCTTAATGTCATTTAGTTGCGCGATTTTTTCGTGATTGTTCCCTGATCCTGTCAACCATTCCGCGATCGCCCATAACGTCTCCCGTTCACCGCCATTGAGAATGGCGACGTGGCGCCAGCCTTTTTCATCGACGATGTCTTGCCGGAACAATGCCAACAACGTGTTCCGTTGGGTTTGCGGGTTGAGGTCAGCGAATCGCAGCGCCACCGCGCCTTTATTGGCGTAATTTTTCCTGTCGTTTGACTCAGCAAGGTATTTCACGAAGAAAGTTTCGCCGGCGCCATCCGGAGGATTAACTTCAAGAACAATGATGCGCCCATTTCTCAAGACGGCAGAGGAATGTTCATCGAAGGGCGCGCGCACGATAGACGCAAGCGAGATCGGGATAGCGGCCCATGCCATCACAAGCAGTAGTGCGAAACGAAGTATCTGTGAAGCGGGAGCATACATCACCCCCTACAATATATTGTGGCTGGCTTGGGCGTCAAGCATGCAGATGGTGGTGGATGCTATTTTTATGGTGTAGTGGGGACGGCTGGCTCGTCGATCTGTGCCGGCGGCAATTCCGGTTCCGGCAGGGCATTGATGTCAGCCGCAATCCGTGCGGCGATGTCTTCAACCGCACGGGACAAGGATTTAACCAACGCGGGCGCCCCTTCGCCATCGACGGGTATTCGAACAGCATAAGTCCGCCGAATGGGGTCAGTGACTATATCAGACCATCGGAATTCGAGCGCAAGTTTCACATAGCCTTCTCGCAAGCCTTCTGTTTCCGACTGTTCAAAGCCGGTCACGGCGCCCGATACGCGGACAGTGCGGCGATCATCCTGTGCCGGTCCAAACTCGGCGCTGAGTTTTTCCGGCACGAGTTCTGCCAGGCTCGATGCCCATCGCTCATTGGGAAAATGGTCGACTTCCGTTTGCCCGCGTACGATCAGAATGTCGGCGCGCGTCAGCGAATCGTGCGGGGCGACTCGATCGAATACGACGTTGTGTTTGCACTGTGCATTTCCCGAAGGCGTCATGTCGAGCGTATACAATCGCACAAGCTCGACGGTTGGCGGCGTTTCGGGCGCGGGAACGCGTTCGACGTCAATGGCGATAGTTGCGGCAATTTCCGTGACAGCCAGAGAAAGCGCCTTCGCGATGTCGTGAGGTGAAGTGCTCGCGGCGGGGACCGATTTCTCGTAAACCTTCCACAACATGGGGCGCGTCCTGCCTTGGGGCACGGAGCGTTGCAGCGTCATATCGAGTTTGACGTGCGCCACGGGCCCGTCACTCCCATCAACGCGCTCGAAAGCGAGGATCGTACCCGATAATTGCGCCGTGTCCTTACCGGAAGCGGGCGCGCCGAATTCGGATTCGAGCTTTTCGGAAACGAGGGTCGAGACGCTTGCGGCCCAGCGGTCTTGTGGATAGTATTCGATCGTCGTTGGCGTGGCACGAACGAGAATACTGTTGCGCGCAAGTGCCTCATGGCGTCGAAGCGAGACAACGTCGATATTCAGGGAAGAAATCGCGGAGCCGGATGGTGTCATGTCCAAAGTGTGAAGATGTTCTTCGCGTCCGGGTTTTTCCGGCAGCTCCGGTAAAGTCAACGTTGAAACATCCGTGGCGATGGACTGCGCAATACTTTCCAGTGCTCGTGTAAGCGCCGCCACGACCCCGGTCGCGGAACGTTCCGAGACTGGCACGCGGGCTTCATACAGTTTGGTTATGAGCGGTTCCTCGTACCGGGTGTCGCCTTTCTTGCGGGCTTCCAATGCGAGCGCGGCGTGCGCTTCGCCGCCGGAATCCTGCGCCGGCACATGCTCGAAGGCCACGATGTTTCCGGTCAACGTGAGTGTTGGCCGCTCCGGATTAGACGGTCCGAATTCGGCTGCGAGTTTAGCCGCGACAAGTTCCCCAAGGTTGGATGCCCAGGTATCGAGAGGATAGGTGTCCAACTCATGTTCGCCGCGCCGGATCACGATTGGTCCGCGGTCGAGTACGTCCGCGGGACGCAACCGGTCGACTTCGATATTAAAAGCGGGTTGGGCGGAGCCTGCGCGTTGCATGCTTAAGGTGTAGAGGCGCGGCGGCGTGGTGCCAACGCAGCCAGTGAGCGCCACCATCGCGAGCAGGGCCAATGAACGGAGAAGTTTGCTCATTCTCGTTTTCGTTCCTTCTCGCTCTTACCCCACAGCACCGATTCCGGTTGTTCGGCAAGAGCGCGCGAGAAATTCTTGAGGTTACCGACGGTGTCCCGCAGGTCCAGAATGGTTTCTTCAATCGCGGGCCTGTTTCCCTGGATCGTATCCTGGGCTGACTCAATGGTGGTTTGCAGTCCCGCGGCGATCGTCTCGAGATCATCGGCGAGAGCATCGACGCGGCCCATGAGCGTTGGCAAATGCTGAAGCGTATTTTGAATATCCGGGCGGTTCTCGACGACCAGGCCATTCAGTTCCGTGACCAGCGCATTGGCGCTTTGTTCTATCTTGATAACTTCCTTGATGACCTCGCCCACGTCGCCGCGATATTGTCCCATGATACCGCGCGCATCGCCGACCAGGCCTTTGCTTTCGTTCACGGTTTGATCGATGCCGCGAAGCAAGGTGACGAGGGTCGTGTCCAGCGTGCCGTCTTGTGAATTTAGCATGGCCTGCTCGACTCCAAGCAGCGCCTTGACGCTTTCGATGCCGGACTCGACGCTTTTCGCGATATCACCAACCTGATCAAAAATGCCGCCCCCCAGTCCCGTCGGAATCTCTTCTCCGGCGGCAAGCAGGCGCGTCTGCGGCAAACCGGTGGTAATTTCGAGGTGTTTTTCCGACGTGAGGGTGGCCTGTCCGATAAAAGCGATGGATTCCTGATTGATCGGCAAGCCAGGCATGACCGCGGCTTCGACGCGGATGATTGGGGCCTGGGCCATTACAGTCGCCTCGGCTTTGGATTCAATTTCATCCGGAGGCGCGCCGTCCTCTCTGTCTTCCAATATGTGGGAAGGATCCGGTGTCACAGTGCGGACACGTCCCACCTTCACGCCTCCAAACCGTACATCCCCCCCGGGGCTCAGGCCCAGCGCGTCTTTGAAATAGCAGACATAGATCACTTGGTCCGGTCGCGGCCATAGCCCGGCAATCGCGATTGCGAACGCGGCAAACACCGCCACCGAGGCGATAACCATGGCCCCGGCTTTGATCTCCGTTACCGTGAAATTGTGTTTCTTGGCAGGCATTGCAACCCATATCCAGCTAGTCGTGTCGGGCAGAGTATAGCGGACTCGTCTGCATATTTCGCGTATTCATGCGAACACAGGTCAGGGCGCGGGCGGGAGTGAAACAGCGTAGCAATAGAAATGCGCGCCATAGCGGCCAAGAGGTTCGACATCCAGTGTCTTGGCGACGTCATGTTTGATGGGGGAATCGTATTCAGATTGTTCGTCGCCTTCGGCGATATAAAGGAAGTTGTCGATGCCGCGCTCGCGCAACCCGGCCAGTAACTGGTTGAAACGCTGATCGTCGATTGCCGCGAAGAATATTTTCGAATCCATCAGGCCGCAAAGTTCCGCGGTGAGTTTCACGTGAGAGACCGCGACCACCGGTTCATCCCGTGACGCCACGAACGTATACGCGGGAAGCACGCGGTTACGGTATTGGCCGATCACCCATTGCGATTCTTGGACAACATTTCGCCTTGCGCCAACGGCGATAGTGAACAGCAATACGCCAACGCAAGCCATGCGCAACGCGTTCGGCATTGGCCAGAGCGATTTCCAGGCGTACGCGCAGACAGGAATGATGAGCGCCATCACGAGCAGTGCGAAGCGCGGCCCAATCTGGAAGTCTCCCTTCGACGGCACCATATAAATCATTAGGAGATAAAACAGTCCGGTTACAACGATAAGGTAAACTGCTTCTCCGCGCCACGCGATACAGCGTTTCCAAATCATCAAACCCAACAGACCCGCCATGAAAACAACCACTGGCGCGTACCGGACGAATGCGCGCGTAATGAACACAAACCTGTCCCAAACAATATCTGCCCGGGTCGGCGGGGGATAGATGCTGAACACTTGAAGACCATGTGTCCCGAGCGGATGGCCGTATATCAACTGGTTCGCAAGAAAGAAACATACAACCATGGCAATGGCCGCCGCGCTGAACAAAAACCAGCCGCGGAACCCGAGCGCGCGCCTGCGCCAGACAAATGCCGCGGGCAGCAGCGCCGCCATGAGCGCCATCATTTCCGGGCGTATCCATACAGCAAGCCCCAATGTGGCGCCCGCGATAATTGGCGTGATTTTTCCCGGCTCGCTGTCTTCGTGGCGGAGGGTGTAGGCGACCGGCGCAAATGCCAGAAACATGCCAAGCGTGTGCTCCCAGAACGCGGTTGCGTACAACATAATGGGCGTGGCAAATATGAACGCGGCCATCAGCAGCGCGATCACCCACGGCTCGATACACGTCCGTCGCAGCGTGAGATACAGGATGAAGCAAAGTCCCCACGTCGAGAGCATGGGAACGATGTAATAGCCTGGGACGCCGAACAGCGCGTAGAACGGCGCGCTTATCAACGAGAATGGATAGGGGAAAACTGCGAAGTACTTGCCGCCGCGATCGAAGATGTAACCGTCGCGCACCCCGGGATGCAGGCCATCAGCCCAGAGTTTCGCAACGGACGGATCATCCGTCAATCGAAGATCGACGTGGAAACGGCCTTCGGCGAATTGTTTCGCCATCATGTGCTTCAGGCCGCCGTCCCCGGACCAGAACACGAGTTCAGACGGGGATTGGGTGAGCAGGAGGAACGACGCCACGACGCCAGCGATCAGGACAAACCTCGCCAGCCAGAGGCCCTTGGTTTCGTTCACGGTCACTCCTCTCGGGTCCGCCCATAACAATTACAACAGCTTTTGGCGGGGACTTTCAACGGGAGGGCGCGCGTCCCCGCGCGCTCGTCATTGCACGCAGGCTACCCTTATCAAAGCCAGCGAGGATAATCGCGCGTAATTGCGAGGCGACCTCGCCCAGGAAATGGAAAGCGGCAGCTACCCGCCGCCGCACTCCAAGGCGCTCCGCGCGAATTCGAGACGTCAT
>JAWXCN010000070.1:0-30071 GCA_034408725.1 Candidatus Hydrogenedentota bacterium | reverse complement strand
AGCAGAAGGACTCGATCCAACGCCATACGAAGAGTTCAGAAAAGAACTCGGCCTTTAGGCATTGGATTATAAGGTCGAAATCTCCCGGCGCGCGCGCCGCGACCTTCGTGCGCTGCACGTTGAGATTTCAAAGAGAATAGATACTCACATCCTTGCCCTTGCTAATGACCCACGACCCGCGGGAAGCCAAAAACTCGCCGGCCACGCTACCTACCGTATCCGTGTTGGTGATTATCGCATTCTCTATGAAATCTATGACAAGAAGTTGGTCGTAGTTGTCATCAGAGCCGGACATCGCAAAGAGATATACCGATAGCGCGAACACGATAAAACTTGAGACGAGGTTCTGGTCGTGAAACCGATGAGCGAAAACGCTATACAGGCATGTACTTTTTGCGGTACACCGGTGGATAAAGTCCAAAAACTGATCATTGGCCCGGATTGCTTTATCTGCGATGCGTGCGTGGACAAATTCGCGGCGTATCTTTTTGTCTCGACTGAAACCACGATCGATGCGAGCGTCGAGAACAATCCGAGTTCATCTTGTTCCTTCTGCGGAAAGTCGAGTTCCGAAGTACAGCATTTGCTTTCCAGTAATAACGCCAATATTTGTAACGAATGCTTAGCGCTATGCCTCGAAATTGTGACACATCGCTTGGAAGACCAGTCGATCCAGGCATTCTGCTCCGTGCTGCAGTGGAAAAGCTGCGCTTCAAGCCCGCACATCGAACGTATGCTCGCCTCTCCATTTCGGCGCGACATGAACAGGAGTTTGTGGATCGATGGCAAAAGCAGTTCGCCGCCGCGCTAGCTTTGGATGGTCTCATCAAAATCACTTTTGTCCCGGGCATTACTCTAGGGGGAAGGACGGGTTGGCACGTTGTGGGTGAATGGCGGACGCCACCATCGAAACTCGGCGATGCAATTAAACTGGTTACCGAACGCATGCAAGAAGCAGGAGTGCTCTTGCGCAGTCCCAATTGGCATCTTGCCGAGGGCATTACCTACTTGAATCAATGGGAGTTTTTCGAGTAGCCGGTTATAGTAGGAAGACTATTTGGACTGCGGCGGCCCCCAAGGCGCCGCTTTGGCTGTTTATCAAAGTTGGTCTACCCCTTACCCTGCGCGCACGAAGCCGTCGCCCCTAAACAGCCAAAGCGGTGTCTGCGCTACCCGCTCCGCTACCGCAGTCCAAATAGTCCGCATTCCATGCACCAAGTTGAATTGATGGCGAGTCGTTTGCTTGTTACCATGGTTGTGAGGACACTAATTCCTCGGAGAATTCCATGCCGGATTCAACATCAGTCATTGAACGCTCCCCAGACATCCTGGGCGGAATCGCTGTTTTCTCGGGAACGCGAGTGCCAGTTAAAACCTTCATTGATTATCTGGAAGCGGGAGACAGCATCGATGAGTTTCTCGATGACTTCCCAACTGTTACCACACAACAGGCTGAAGCCGTGCTCGCTCGAATCTTTTAAACCTGGCGCCATTGTTTGTATCAGCGGTGATGAAATAGGGGACCGACACAATGAGTTTTCACAGTGGGCAATCGAGACGCTCCTTCTTGAAAACGGCGTCTGCCGCAGCCGCGATATCACTCGCGCCGTCCGCTGCACTCGGCGCAAACGACCGCATCAACTTCGCCGTTGTCGGCTGCGGAGGCATGGGCACCGGGCACGTCGGCAGCCTCGTGCAGCGCGGCGAGGCGGACAACGTAGAGGTTATCGCGGTCTGCGACGTCTACCAGCGGCGCATCGCGCGCGCTCAGGGCGTCTGCCAGGGCGAGGGCTATGGCGACTACCGCAAACTACTCGAACGCACCGACATTGACGCCGTGCTCATCGCGACGCCCGACCATTGGCACGCGAAGATCGCCATGGACGCAATCACAGCGGGTAAGCACGTGTACTGTGAAAAGCCGATGACCCATACCGTCGAGCAGGCGATCGAATTGCGGAACGCCGTGCGCAATTCCGATCGCGTGTTTCAGGTCGGGCCGCAGGGAACCGGCAACGATTCGTTCTGGAAAGGCGGCGACGCCGTTCGCGCCGGGCGCATCGGCAAGGTGACGTGGGCGCACGGTGCGTACAACCGCAATGCGCGCACCTGCCTGTTCAACGAGCATCAGCAGGTCGACCCGACCGCAGGGCCAGACAAGTCCGGCGATGATTACATCAACTGGGACATGTGGCTCGGCTGGGAATGGGGCCTTGCGCCAAGAATTCCGTGGACGCCGGACCATTTCTTCCGCTTCCGGAAATATTGGCCGTACAACGGCGGCGTCGCTACCGACTTGCTGTACCACAAACTCGCGCCGTTCCTGCTCACCATTGCGGGACCCAACGGCGAATATCCAAAACGCGTCAGCGCAACGGGTGGGTTATACGTTGAGAAAGACGGCAGAGACATACCCGACACGTTCCTCATGACCGCAGACTACCCGAGCGAGTGGTCCATGTTCCTCGTCAGCACGCTCACGAACGACGCGGGTATCCCCGATCGCATCTACGGCAAGCACGGCACGATGGAACTCGGCGGGGAACCGTTCCTGCAGGGCAACGGCGACTTCAAAGAAGAATTCAAAGCCGCGAACGAAGGCAAGGACGAAGTCCGTATCCCGCTCGAATCGCGCCGCGACATGGAAGGCAATTTCATTGACGCCATCCGCGGCCTCGGCCCGACGTTCTGCAACGTCGAACTCGGCGCATCGACGATGGTAGCAATCAAGATGGCGGTGGAATCATATCGCCAAAGCAAGACGAAGCTGTGGAACGCGGAAGAGGAAAAGGTGTACACAGCGTAGGTGATTGTTTGAGCTTTGCAGAAAGGATCGCAGGAATGCAGGAAGAAAAGATTGCCCGCATAACTGCCTGCGATTTTTGCGGGAAGGCATCTATCGAGGTGGCAAAGCTAATCGCAGGCCCAGATATAAGTATTTGCGATGCGTGTGTGGTCAAATATGCCTCCGCAATTACTTCTGCCAGCAAATCAGATGAGCCCCGGGAAGTAGCTGGCGGAGCAGTGTCGCAGCAACCGTGTTCGTTCTGTGGACAAGTGGAACCGGAGGTCGCCAGGATTGTCGAGAAAAATGTCTGCATCTGCGCTGAGTGTCTCGCATTGTGTCTGAAAATAATCGGAGAAGACCACGAACTATCGGTATTACGGAGTCGTAGACAAAAACAGATATCTGAACAGAAATGGACCGCTGATGACATCGACAATGGGTTGGACTATACGATTAGAAACCGGCTTCAAAGCCGGGACGTTTTTTATGCCTTTACAAGACTGCCGATAGCTGTATCGGCGCAGAAAGAGTTCGTTGAAAAGTGGCGGCGCCAGTTGTCCGCTGCACTTCTTCATGATGGCGCAGACAAAATATCCTATGCGTATATAAGCACGGCGGGAAACAAGACGACGTGGTTGGTTCTTGCCGAATCGCACGAAGAAGTTCTCGAGGTCGGCTTTTTTACAAAGTTTGTGTTAGACAAAATGCATGCAGCAGGCATTCTGCTTCGCCGGTCTAGTTGGTATTTCCTGGAAGGTGCAATCCACCACCGGTCTTATTAGCTTACTTACCGGGATTACGCAATGACAATTTTCACAATGTTCGCAACGTTCTTCATGCTGTCGGCACCGGGAAACACGCTTTCCTCGACGGAAAAGGGCGCAGGTTGGATTCTGCTTTTTGACGGAAAATCGCTCGACGGCTGGACCACACCGGAAGGGCGCGAAAGCAATACGCCCATTCAAGACGGCGCCATCAATTCGCACGGCTGCGGCGGATACATGATGACGTACAGTCAACCCTTCGCCGATTTCACCCTTGCGCTCGACTTCAAGATCAGCCCGAAGTGCAACAGCGGGATTTTCGTGCGCACGTTCCCGCTCACGCCGTTGCCCGGAAAGGACGTCGGGTGGAACGGTATCGAGATCGCCATCGACGACACCACCGAAGCCGGCTACGTCGATACCGGCGCGATCTACGATCTATCAAAGCCCACCAAAAACACGATGAAGCCTGCCGGAGAATGGAACCACATCGAGATCACCTGCAAAGGCCCCGTCATTACCGTCGTGCTGAATGGCGAAAAAGTCAATGAATGCGACCTCTCCAAGTTTACCGAACCAAACAAACGTCCTGACGGCAGCGCCCACAAGTTCGACCACCGGTTCAGCACCCACCCCAAAAAAGGGTATATCGGCCTCCAAGATCATGGCAGTGATTGCTGGTATAAAAACATTAAGGTCAAGCGACTGGCTGGGGAGGGTTGAGTCTATTTCCCTCCTTTTTTAATTGACATAACCGGGATTCGGGCAGATACTGCTAGGTTGTCGAGCATATCTATGAAAATATGCCGATAAACCGGTAGGCATTCTATAAAAGTCGAAGGGAAGGCGCCCAATGCCCATAGACACTATGGCTCACCGCGCACCGCGCGCGCCAATGAACTTCTTGCTTGGAGGCTGTGCAACGGCGTTGCTCATGTTCGCATTTGCGGTCCCCGCGGCGTTCGCCCAAAAGATTTTTGCACCCCAGGCCGAACTCAATACGAACGCGCAAACCGATTCTGGCGACGATATTTTTGTTCAAATGGCCACGGATTTCGAGGGGACCTGGATCGCTATTTGGAATTCGACGGACCCCTTGGACGGAACCTTGGAAAGCGAAGACAACGTTCTGTTTGCGCGCTCGGTAGACAACGGAGATACCTGGAGCCCTCCCGCCGCCCTAAGCGACAACACCGAGGTAGATGCCCAATCCCAGTTGAACAGCCCCCATATCGCGACGGACGGCCGCGGCGCGTGGATCGTTGTCTGGAGCGCGCGCGGCAGATTCGGTACTGACTTGGACATACTCGCCGCGCAATCAACGGATAACGGCGAAACATGGACAGAACCGGTCTTCGTCAATTCGAATGCCCGGATCGATTTCGATACTGATTCCAATCCGCGAATCGCCACAGATCGATTAGGCCGATGGATGACAGTATGGTCCGGTCAAAATGACGACAATGACGACGTGACATATTACGCGCGCTCGAAGGACAACGGAGCACACTGGACCAAGCGGCGCAGTCCCGGTAGTGGCGGCGGCGACGAACTTGGGATATTCGCCGATGTAGCCGTGGACGAGCGCAAAAACTGGATCGTCGTCTGGTCTGAAGAATTTGCCAACGAAAGCCAGTTCGGCGGCGACTTCGAGATTGTTGCCGCTCGAACCTCGAACTTCGGCACGACATGGTCGGGGCCCCAGGTACTGAATTCAGATGCGACAACGGATGTATCAACCGACCACGATTTTACTGTCCGAATCGCTTCCGCGGGAAAAGCCAAGTTCGTTGCCGTGTGGATGCGACGGATTGTAGGAATTGGCATTGAAGGGGGTGAAGTCATTCTTGCATGTGGGTCAACAGACGCCGGCGCGAGTTGGAGCTCCCCGGTTAAGTTGGATATCGCGGACATCAATGTACAGAATCTTGTCGGTTTTCCGCAAGTCGCAAGCGACGGCCGGAAGACATTCTCCGTAGTATGGCACCACCATCGCAGACTCCCCAGTCCGACACCCGATCGTTTCGACGTCTTCATTTCGACATCAAGCGACACCGGCTTAACGTGGACATCCCCGTTGCAGGTGAATCGAGACGCGGATCGGGAGAGCGGAGCCAACGGTTTACCGGATATCACAACCGATCGCGGAAATCGCTCAATTGTGACTTGGTCGTCAAATGTCGTGCTGCGAAGCAGAGATGCGGTGAGCGACCTGGATATCCATTACGCGCCGGATTTCTGAGAACGCAGCACGGCAACAATCCTGTTTGGCGCATTCACAATGGTGCCGCGCACAAGACCGATTCATTCAAACTGGTATTGAATTTCAGGGGACCACTGTTTTTAATACCGGAATGTAATTGAACCTCACGCGGAAGGACGTTATGCGAGCGGGGGAAAGCATGTCGGTCGCGCTGATTGCGGTGGCTGCGTTGGCGCACGCGTACCTCATCGTCGATTTTTCCTTGCCACCCGCAGAAGACGCCGCCATGCTCATGCGCTACGCGCAACACGTCGCAAACGGGCACGGCGTCGTGTGGAACATCGGCGATCCGCCTGTGGATGGCGCAACGGATTTCCTGTTCATGATCGCGGTCGCGGCATTGACGTATGCGGGCATCGCGCTGGAAACGGCGACACGCGGTTTGATAACCGTCGCGCATGTTGTTACGGCTTGCATCGTCTATGTCACTGTGAGGAAGGTGCATCGCGCACCATGGTCGGCGGCGCTCGCTTCGAGCATTTATCTTGTCGCGGGACCCGCCACCGCGTATATCAGCACATACTTTGGCGCGCCGGTATTTGCGGATTGCGCCGCGGGCGCATGGGCGTGCGCCCTCATTATCATGAATGGTTCAACGTCGCGCGCATGGTCAATAGCATTCGCAATCCTCTCGTTGCTGACCGGCCTCGTGCGACCCGAAGGCGTGCTCCTCGCCGCGCTCATGTTGATTAGCATCGTCGTGGCCATTGGCGTGAAGCGATCCGCGCCCGTGATGATTTCTTTTTTTGCGATATTCGGCGCCTTGGGCCTCGCGTATTTTCTCTCGCGCTGGCAATACTTCGGCCATCCCCTGCCCAATCCGTTCTACAAAAAGGGCGGCGGCGCGCTGCACCCCGCGGGAATCAAGGACTCCGTTTTCAACACCGTCAAATTTACCCTGCCGCTGCTTCCGCTGTTCGCCATCGGCCTGTTTTCGCGCAACACGCGAAGAGCCACGCTCGCCGCATCGATTCCCATCCTGGGATTTGCCGCATGCTTCATTCTCGTATCCAACGAAATGAATTTTGCGGGACGCTTCCAATACGCGCTACTGCCGATGGCGCTTATGGCTTGGCCAATACCCATGCGCGCGGTACTATGCGAAACCGAAAGAATCGACGTGAATCGGTCTCGTCTGACTACAGCCGCAATCGCAGTGTTTTTGATTGGCGCGCTGACCTATTTCCAAGTCGTCCGCGATGACTGGACACACCACGCGGACGGCCGCGCCCCGATGGGCAAGCTATTGCACGCGTACAAAAACAAAAATTATCGGCTAGCCACCAGCGAAGCCGGACTCCTGCCGCTATACTCCGAATGGAAAACGCTCGACACCTGGGGCCTCAACGACTACACCATCGCCACATCCGGGACCGTTACATTCGAATATCTGGAAACTTTCGATCCCGACCTGATCGTCTTTCACGCCTACGACCCGCCGCACTACTCAGGCCCCACCGGCCTCCCAGGCTGGTCCGACATGGTCCATGTCCTCCGCCAATACGTCGCCACCAAAAACTTCACCCTGATCGCCGCCTACGGCCAAACCCCCGACGACCTCCACTACTACTACGCCCACCCCCGCGCTAACGAACCTGAATTATTCAGCGCAATGCGAAAAGTGGAATACGCATGGCCAGAAACCGGGCGACCTGCAACGAACCACATAAACGAATTTCAGGAAATTCGGGAACGGGTACCAAGAGCCGCGGCGAAATGGGATTTGGCAAACGAGTAGAAATCGGTCACGAATCGATGAAAATCGAAGAGCGTTATGTGCCATCCATGCTACAATGAACTTGAGGTACGCAAATGGAAAGCATTCGCAAACACATCGTGCGAGACGACGAAGATCGCCCGGTAGCCGTGCAGATCGGTTACGCCGACTGGCTTAAAATCGAAAAAATCCTCGCCAACGGCGGCAGCACCGAGCCATGCACAACCGACCTGAATTCTTACCGGGGTTGCCTTACGCTGACGGAAGATCCGTTGGAATATCAACTCCGAGTTCGGGGCGAATGGGGTTGAAGCGCCTGCTCGATACCAACATTGTCCTGTACCATCTAGCGGACCGCCTTGCACAGCCCCTCGAACCAGCCGATTACTTTGTTTCAATTATCTCTGAACTAGAATTGCTTTCCTACACCAACTTGAACACCGAATCTGAGAATCGCATTCGTTCGTTTCTCAGTGACGTTACTGTCGTGCAGCTTACTCCTGAAAGCGGTACTCTTAGGTAATGCGACCCCTTCGGTATTCCATCAACGTCACATTGGACGGGTGCTGCGATCATCGTGCCGGCATCCCGGACGAAGAGTTGCATCGTCACGCGACAGAGAACCTCGACCGGGCCGATGCCCTCCTCTTTGGCCGGGTGATCTATGAAATGATGGAGTCAGCATTTCGTTCGCCGGCGTGGGAAGCGTTGCCCGACTGGATGCACCCTTTCGCCCGGACGATCGACGCGGCCAGGAAGTACGTCGTGTCGACCACCCTCGACCGCGTCGATTGGAACGCGGAACTCGTGCGCGGGGACCTGGGAACGGCCGTTCAGCAGCTCAAGCAGGAGCCGGGCAAAGGACTGTTCGTGGGCGGCGTGAAGCTCCCGCTGGCGTTGGCGGAGTTGGGACTCATCGATGAGTACGAGTTCATCGTGCAGCCCAGACTGGCGGGCCATGGGCCGACGCTGTTTGCAGGCCTGTCGAAGTATGTCGACTTAAAGCTCGTGAGCCGCCTGGAGTTCGCCTCCGGGGCGGTGGCGCTTCGGTATGAGCCGAAACGGGTTCCTAGCCTATAGCCCACAATGTTACAGTTTCCAACAAAATCGAAGCGGAAATGGTTGACGATGCGGTGGAGTCACAAATTGAATTGTTGTTGACTTGGGTACATGATGGTTTGAGAAAGTTTGGCCGGAGGGCGTTTTGCGATGAAATACAAGGTTTCGGGAATCATCGAGAAAGACGATGAGGGGTATTACGCACATTGTCCAGAGTTGCCGGGATGCCAAACGCAGGGCGACACGCTGGAGGAAGTAATCGCGAACCTGCGCGAGGCGGCCGATCTTTATTTGTCTACGTTGGACGCGGATGAACGCGTACAGTATTTGAGCAAGGAAATCCTGACGACCTCGCTTGAGGTCACTCTTGCCTAAAGCCCCTCGGCTGACTGCACCGGAGGCCGAACGTTTGCTGCTTGGCGGCGGGTTTGTCTTGGTCGCACACAAGGCAGCCACCGAATCTACATCAAAGGCAACTGCTCGCGTCGTCGTGCCGTTTCATGGTGCGCGAATTCTACATCCCAAGATTGTTCGTCAGGTGTTAAATGCACTTGACGTTTCGAGCGACTGACCGTCCTACTCCGTAGTCGACGGCGTTGCACTTCAGAATTCACCACGAAGGCGCGAAGGACACGAAGGAAATGCGCGTGCGGTTGCCGCGAAAGCATACAAAGAGCGCGAAGTAGGGATTCTGAATCGAGGAGGAAGTTACGCGCGGGCGGTGCGGACGCGGACCTCGCGCTGAATGCGGCTGCCGAGTGTGTCTTCCGCGGTATCGAGGTCGTAGTCCATCTGCAGCCCAAGCCAGAATTGGGCAGAGTTGCCGAAGTAGCGCGCAAGACGGAGCGCGGTGTCGGCTGTAATACGGCGATCGCCCAGGACGATTTCGTTGATGCGACGCGCAGGCACACCGATCTCAAGCGCGAGCCGGTTCTGGCTGAGCGCCATCGGCTTGAGGAATTCTTCAAGTAAGACTTCCCCAGGATGCACCGGCTTTAGTTTGCGGGCCATGTTCACCGACTCCTAGTGATATTCTCGATTTTCCTTTACCCTATCCGTTTCATATCGGCAGTTCGGTTGCTCGCCGCACATGCGGTATTTTGGCTGTACTGACATCTTGATAAATATCAAATACGTGTTTCTGCAAATCTTCAAAAGTTTCGCCTTGCGTCATGTAGTTTGGGTATTCCTCAAGATACCCCAACCACATATCGTCATCCTGCCAATACACGAATCTTGGTTTATCCATGGCGGTGGATGCTCCTCAAACGATGCCTAAGTGCTTTTTTACTTGAGCAGACGATACTCCGCGCTCACCTTTGGCAACTGCCTTCCTCTGGCGAATGAGACGGTCTCTGAAGGCTTTCCGCATAACCAGCCCTTCATCGGGATCGCCCAGGATCTCCATCAGCTTCTGATCAATGAGGTCGCTGAGCATTGACTTGAGTTCTTCTTGCGTCCTCTGAGCGACAGTCGCTTTACCCATTACTGAAATCCTTCTCTCACGTGAAAGCAATCGACAAAACGTTCCGACGGAGCCATTGTACTTTATTCAGGAGTAACCGCGCATCGCGCAAGCTTCCTTTCAAAAATTTTGCCATGCTTCAACACTTATCCGCGCCAAAGTAATGGGTGAATGTGAGGAAAAGTAACCTCGTGGTACAATGGTTCGTGAAGCTAGGAAATGGCTATGAACAAATCGGCAATTGAGCTGCCCCTCGACGAGATTATCACCGCGTGCAGGCGGAACCGAATCACGAAGCTGTCGCTTTTTGGGTCGGCGCTACGGGAGGATTTCAACCCGGAGAGCGACATCGATCTGCTTGTCGAATTCGAACCGTGTGCGCAGGTGGGCCTGCTGGCGCTTGCGCGAGCCACTGAAGAATTGAGCGAAGTCCTGGGCCGCGAGGTTGATCTCGTGCCTAAGAAAGGCCTCAAAGAATCCCTCCGAGATGAAATCCTCGCGGATGCAGAGGTCATCTTTGCGGCGTGACACCCGAGATTTTCGGTGGTGCAACAATCATGGTGAGTTGCCGAGAAAACTATTCAACGCATCAGCAATACGTTTCCTGCGGACAACAAGAAACTCATCATAGCTGTCCAATGCCAAAATTTTCGCTTCAGTTGGAATACATTGTGCTTCAAAAGCTCTTCTACCCGCCTTTTCAATAAATGCGGGAAGATAATCCACCGGCGCCTTATTGCTGATGGTGCGATTGGTTTTCCCTCCAATGAACGCTAGATTCGCGATGTCATCAGCTTCTCTTGCTGTGCGTAATTTTCTTTTAAGCACCGCCTTTGGAAAGATGTGATGAAACTGTAAACTATGCTGAGTTCCGTGATGCTCCAATGAAATCGCAAGTGCAGAATTCCAATCCGTCGCACCCGCCGCCCTAAAAGCCAGAAACATTGTCTTGAATAGCGCGCTACGCATATTGCGGCCTTCAAGCTCTTCAGCAGTAATATCAAGCCGACCGAACTGCAGTCGCAAGCGGTCAATAAGTTCCTTTGTTCCGCTACCTTGACGAATTATAGCCAAATCCTGATCGAGTATGGACTCACTCGAGCCTCGCGAGTAACGCCCCTTTGCATTGGACGCCAGCGCCCAATATCGTAGTCCATACGACTCGTCTTTGGTTAGCTTATATTTGCGCATATGACCGAAATAGGCAATTGTAACCATCAGGTAGGGTGACGACATAAGTACCGGGCTTACCATGCCGACATTGCTCTTCAAAAAGTTCATGGCAAACTCCATTCCTTGACAGCATTCCTTCCATGATGATTGCAATTTATCTAACGGTATCCGGCCAACCGTTAGAAACCTGGATTGACCTGTAGCAAATACAACTAGATTCTTCAAATGAAGCCCAAGATCAAGGTCGTAACCCGCTTTGGCACAGGTATGCTGAAATTCCTGAAATGATTTCAACGAATTGCGCCATTTTGCCGTAATCTGCGCAAGAGCCAAATCAGAACTCCGAAGCTTTGCTCCAAGTGAATTTACGCGTACAAATATCTCAGTGACTTCGTCGTATGAAAGCCCGCGTTCAAGTACGTCCATCCGGTACATATACTTGCGTATTCCTCGAAGTCGAGCCAGACGTTGGCTATATTTCGTGTATCGGGGATCACTTACTTTTTCGACACCAGCCCGCTCCAAGAAAGGGGCATCCGCGTCCGCTTTGTATACTTCTGACACCTTCACCCATTGCGGCAGTTGTTCTAATTTCTTTGTTGCCACAACGAAGGTCATTTGGTTGAATCGACGTTCCAATTCGCTTTCCGACGAATCTGCCTCGTCTTCGATTAAGTCATCATCTTCTTCATTGTCGTCGTCGAGTTGATCGTCAACCTCGGTCACTACGGTTAATTCCTCGGGATGATCGAGATTAAATAGCAATTCAATCGGTTTTTTTCTTCCTCGCACACTGACGGGCTCACCACGAATCACGGCGGATAGCGATGTCAAGCGTTGTTGCCCGTCCAGTAGTAGGCGTGTATTTTGAAAACTGCTCTCGTCTTGCGCCACAGCGAAGTCTTGCAGTGGAACATGTTCGTCGGTCTCCCACAAGAGTATTGCGCCGGAGGGATAACCCCGATACAGTGAATCGAGCAAGTCCCGAACCCGTGTTGATCGCCAAACATATCGACGCTGCATTTCAGGAAGCCGCAACTCTCCTCGTTTAATCATGCCCACCAATTCTTCTACACTCGCTTCCGCTTTGGCCATAAACTGTTTCCCTTCTAAAGCTGAATTACGCTTGCTCTGTAATAAGGTACAGCTTACGAGTATTAGGCGCGAGGTACAAACACAGCCGATACCGAATAAGTGTTGCGTACCGCCCCGTCGTTTTAGAATCTTACCTCCACCGTCCCAATCTTCTTCTTCCCCAGCGCCACGGTCACCGTCTTCCCCGCCGGTGTTAGTTCTTTGCGGCGTTCTTCGTTGAGGTTGCAGAGCCACGCCTTCTTGATCGGTTTGGGGAAGGTTAGTTTGGCGGTTGTGGGTTTGGATTCGGGGTTGAACACGCGGACGGTAAACGAGCCTGGCCGGTCTTCATGTTGTTTGAACGCGGTGAGTTGGACGTTGCCGCCGCTGACCGTTAGAAAGCTGAGCGATTTCGGCAGCGAGCCCTTGTGCGGACCGCACTGCGCGGGATCGAGCGGCAGGTTGAGTTCTTCAGCTTCGCGGTAGACGCCGTTGGTCCAGTCGCCTTTGTGCGGGTAGATGCTGTAGGTCCATTCGTGCGGCCCAATGCACTGCGCGAGTTCCATTTCAGGATGCACTTCCCACCGCCCGAAGATCGGGCAGTTCCGATACGTGAACGCGCGGAACAACGTGATGCCGAGCGTACGCTCCTTATTGTCCAGCGCTTCGTATTCGCGGATGCCCGTGTTCAATACTGCGAACCCTTTCTTGCCGTCGCTCATGTCCACCCAGCGGTACATCGGGTACTGCGGATTCGGTTTGCCGTAGTACGCATTGCCTTTTTTAACCGTGATATCGCGCGCGATGACGTCATACGCTGCTTCCGACATCGTCTGGTTCGTTTTCAACCGCGTGGGAAACATCACCCGCAGGCGATGGTTCTTGCACTGGTTGTCGAGCGACGTCGTTACATCGAGCCGCCGCTGTCCCGCGCGCAGGGTGAAGCGACTGGTGACGACAAGTTTGCGGCGCTCTTTTGTGCGGCTCGTGTGGTCCATGGCGTCGCCGCGAAACTGATCGGTAAGTTCGTCGTCGATGCCAATCGGAATGTCCATGTGATACTCGACACGCACCCGCGCCAGCAGCGGCCCGGCCTCTTCCAGCGCAATCACGCACGGAAACCCATGGGACGTAATCGTCTGATTGTTGTGCGGCTCCATGTGAATCCATGAATGGCCCGTCTCGCCGGTATCTTCGAGATAGTGCAGACCGCTATAGGTCTGTTTCGTTTCCTTGTGCGTGACATCAAGCGTGCCGTCGCTGTTGAACTGTACGCGCAGAAATTCGTTTTCGATCACGTTCGTTTCGACCGCAAGCGATCCCGGTTCGTACTGCCACTTCTCCTCGCGCACGATGTGGAAGGTCTTGTATCCGAATGCGGGGATGTCCTCGACTTCGATGTGGCAGAGCACGCGCTGCGAATTCAGCTCAATCGAAATATCTTGCAGGTTCCGCACCAGCGTGCCCCACTCGAACTGTTCCTTCCGCTGGATGCGCGACACTTTCTTGCCGTCCGGCGCGCAAATGCTGAATGCGTCGTAGCCCATGTTTCCGGGCATATCGATATACGCGGACACGACCCCGCTACGCGGGAACGGGCAGGGGTTGAACACGGTCAGCACGCTGTCCTTTGGCGACAGGTCAGAATTATCAATCGCGATTTGCACCGCGCCCATGCCGCGCCGCGCGAGGCCGTCGCTGATGATGCAAATCTGATCGAAGCGGAACAGCGAATCCTTTTCCATCTGGTCCACGCCCGCGCCGGTGATCGTGTCATGCGGATGATTCTGCAGCAGCAGTTTCCAACACTTGTCGATCGCGGTCTTCACGTACTCGCCGCCGTTCATCGAGCCGATCGCGCTCCACGGCTCCGCGAGGCGTTGAAGCGCGACCTCCGCCTTGTGGTTCGCGCGCTTGAGGCGTGTGCGCGCGCTGATCACGTCGCCCATGAGATGCGTCCACTTACCCGTCGAACCCGGGTCGCGGCTTTCCCCCGTAAGCACGACGGGGTTCTTCAATTCCTTGCGCATCGCGTCCATATACGTCTGCAAATCGGAAAACTTGATGTCATGTTCCGGCAGCAGCTTCTGGCACAGCTTCATGATCTTCGTTTCTTCCGGATCGGGATCGCTTGTGTCAAATCCTTGCATGCAGCAAATCTGCGAAGTAGTGAAATGTTCCGATTCGTCCTTCACCAGTTTCAGCAACTGATCGCGAATGGGTTTGTCGTTCCATTGCTTGATGTTCTTGTCGAGCACGTGATAGTGCTCGCGCGGTTTGTCCGCCCGCGCAAGGCGGAACGGCGCCGCGCCGCGGTCCCAGTCGTACCGCGCCCACACGTCGTCCGATCCATAACGCAGATAGCGGTACACATAGATGTAATAGCTGAACCGGCTCATCGTGCCGAACCGCATGCCCAAGAGGCGCGATCCGTCTGGTCCTTCGAGAATGAATTCGCTCTTGGGCACATTGATGCCGCGATAAAAAATGATGGTGTCGATATCGAAACCTTGATAAATCTGCGGCATCTGCGAGGTCTGGCCGTATCCGAAGGGTGTGTACCCGACCTTTGCGACTTTGCCGTAGCTTTCCGCGACTCGATGCCCCACGACGAGGTTGCGCACAACCGATTCCCCGTTGACGAGATATTCTTCCGGCAGAGAATACCACGGCCCGACAATCAGCCGTCCCGATTTGACGTGTTTTTCGACCGTCGCGCGCTTCTCCGGTCTCAGCTCGAGGTAATCCTCGACGCACAACGTCTGCGAATCCATTGTGAACGAATGGAACTCAGGGTCCTTGTCGAGCAGTGCCAGCAGATTGTCCATGAAATCCAGCAGCAGCAGCCGCGTCTCCTCAAACGGATATCCCCACTCGCGGTCCCAATGCGAGTTCGACACAACATGGATCGTCTTGCGGCCTTTGGACATCGGAAAAATCTCCCCAGAGTTGAAAGGGAATATGATCGCAAATACGCGGGGGACAGCGCAACGGATACTGGGAGGGCGCGCGTCCTCGCGCGCCTGCTATCCCACGCAGTCCATATTTCTTAGAGCGCGCGGGGACGCGCGCCCTCCCAGGTTTCGCCGGTTGGGGTGAGCAACATGACGCGGATCGGTTGCGGGCCATGCGTTGTTGAATCGATCTCCGTTTGCACGCGGCCTTTCTCGATGCCTTCGTTCAGATGCCGCATCCATCGTTCCCAATCCGGGTCCAGTGGGTTAAAAACGAACCAAGTGCGTGTGCCCGCCTCGACGTCGCGCACGGACCTGCGCAGGGGTACGCTGAAATCCACCCAGCGCTTCCAGGCTTCCTTGTAATAAACGGACAGGCTGTACTCGTAACCCATCCCCCGCGTTACGATGCGGTCGCCTTCTTCGGCGTGAAAGCGAATCAGATCGGCAACCTCGGCCATAACGGGCCGCATCGGACGCTCGATGCCTAGCACGTTAAAAATACCCAGCGCCAACAGTGAAATCGCGCAAAATGCGCGGGTTGTTGGCGGCGAAATTGCAAGCCCACGGCCAATGAGCATGAACAGCGGAAACGCCGCGTACAGCGCGTAGCGGTCTACATAGCACGGCACCGCAACGTATGATGCGGCAAACATCGCGAGCGGCGGCACAACGCACCATATCGCAAGCATCAGCGCGGCTGTCCGTTCCTGTTTATCCACGCGCGCGCGATACAGCGCGCAAGCCGCGAGAGAGAGTGCCAGCGCGCCAAACGCAAGCGCTCCCCACCAGCGCGGACCTTCAAGCGGGTCAATACAGTCAAACTTAGTGCCCGGCAACACGAAGAGGAACGATTCGACGAGAAACGACGGTGGCGGCACGACGATCCAGGCTACTGCTTCTTCATAAGGCGTGAAGCGCCAAATCCAGGGAAGGATTGTCAAAACGATCGCGCCCTGCGCCGCCACCCACGCTACGTATCTCCGCCATGCACGGGGATCGTTCGCGACGATGAAAACGAATTGCGCCAGAAAGCTGAATGCAGCGAGAAGTTGTGTGTTAATGAGCAGGAGATTGAGCAGCGCATTCACGTGCCAGGCGCGCCGTTGTCCGCGGGTTGCGGCGAAGAGTGCAAACCAACTGCCCAGCGCCAGCAGATACATCAGGCCATACATGCGGATTTCCTGGCCGTGGTACAGGAAGGGTTTCGAGAGCGCGAAGCAGAGCGCCGCAACGACCGCGGGAAATATGCCCCAGAGGCGCAACGTGAAGGCATACAGAACGGCAGCCGTGCCGAGCGCTATGAATACACTGAGCCAGCGCAGCCCCGTGACCGATTTAGAAATCCCATGCCACCATGCGTACTCCAGCACGAAGTACAGCGGCACTTTCAGCTTGTCCACGTCGCGCGACGCGTCCAGAAAACCCGCGAGCGTGGACTCATCCAGAAGTACGACGCTCACTGCCTCGTCATACCAGACGGATTCTTCCGCTATGCCGTGCGCCCGCGTGAGTAACACGACGAACAACACGGGTACTAATCCCAACCACTTCCGCATGCGGCAATCGTCGCATGCACCCAGCGGCATATGCAACGGGAACCCGTACCGCTAACGTCCTCCTAACCCCCCGCTGGTAGGGTGAAACAGTCACCGGTATCCGGTACCCTTTCTGGTTTGAATAAAATGTATCGAGGGTCTCTCGTCATGAAGCATGTAGTAGCTGGTTTCGCCGTCGCCATGTCGTTTTGCTGCACTGCCTTTGCGCACGTCGGCGAGCATCCATCCGTACACGACACAATAGCGGGCGTCATAGACCGGTTGAAGACAACCTTGCCGGTTGAGTCCTTGGGCACGCTTACACTCGACCAGGTCGACGCCGCGCTTACGGCGGATGAAAAACATGTTCTCGCGTCCGAGTACTTGTCATTCGACGTGAACGTGCCTGTCGAGCTCTACGTTGTACGCGACGCGAGGCTGGGCGCGGAACCGTACTGGTTCGCGCAAGATGGTTATGAGCAAACCGGATTGCGCATGAAAATGGACGATAAAGAGTTCGACGCGTGGAAGAAGTCCTTTCCCGCCGGCCATATCGGGCTTGGCGTGAACAGTCTTACCGGCGCAGGCGACCACTACTTTGTAGCGATCGAACCAACCGACCCCGGCGCGACGATTGCCCTCTCGAATATTTACCCCGGCCGCCACACCCTCGGCACGTTGAAAAACGGCGAGCTGGTGTACGCGGACCGCGACGACCTGAAGGTAAGCGAAGTTCCCGCGGAGCTTGATGGCACGGTGCTCTTGCGCGGTGACAACAGCCGCAGACGCGAAGGCCAGTTGGTAAACCTGTTCCGGTTCACGCCACACCCCGCGAGCGAGACGCCGGACCACATTGTCCTTACGTGGAGCGCCGATCCCAAGACGACGCAGGCAATTCAATGGCGGACATCCACGGCGGTGAAACAGGGCCGCGTGCAATACATCAAGAAAGCGGATTTCAACGCGTTCAAGCGCAAAGAGCCAATCGTGATCGAAGCGGAGACCAAACCGCTCACGAACCCGACCCTGGTGAATGACACCACGATTCACCGCCACACCGCGATCATCACCGGTCTCGATGCCGGCACAACCTATCTCTATTCCGTTGGTGACGGCAGGAATGACGGATGGACTGAACTCGCGGAATTCTCCACGGCGCCGGAAAAAGTTGTACCGTTTTCGTTTATCTATATGGGCGACGCGCAGAATGGCCTCGACCGTTGGGGCTCGCTGATCCATCATGCGTTTCGCGAACGGCCCGATGCCGCATTTTACATCATGGCCGGCGACCTCGTGAACCGCGGCGCGGAACGCGATGACTGGGACACTTTCTTTCAAAATGCCGAAGGCATATTCGATCGCCGCCAGCTTGTGCCGTGTCTCGGCAATCACGAATACCAAAATAACAATCCCGGATTGTACCTTGAGCAGTTCGCGCTGCCCACGAATGGGCCGGCGACGATTGGGCCGGAGCGCGCCTATTCATTCGAATACAGCAACGCGCTTTTTGTCGTGCTCGATTCCAACCAGCTCCCGGAAACGCAGACTGAATGGCTCGAGCAACAACTTGCGAATACCAAAGCCGTCTGGAAGTTCATGGTCTACCACCATCCCGCGTATTCGTCTTCCGCAAAACGTGACAATCCTGGAGTGCGCAAGCAATGGGGCGCAATCTTTGACAAATATCACGTGGACATGGCGCTGCAAGGCCATGACCATGCCTATTTACGCACGTATCCCATGAAGAATGAGCAGCGTGTGGCGTCGCCCGCCGAAGGGACGGTATACGTGCTCAGTGTCTCGGGCACGAAGTTTTACGATCAGGGTGATTTGCCGTACATCGAGTTCGGAATGACCAATGTCGCCACCTATCAAGTGCTGGACATCCAGATCGATGGGAACCGCCTCGTCTATCGCGCCTACGATGTAGACGGCAACAAACGCGATGAACTGATTATCGAGAAATAACCTCATGGGGAAGAAACTCGAAAATGGAGCGCGGTAGCAGCCGCTGGCGCACTCGATATCGCGATCTAATCCAACAGCCGCGCGCTGCCCTTCAGATTCGGGAATCGGCGGTGTTCGATCTTGTAATACGCCATCAGCAAATCGTGTTCGAGATGGATCGCATCACGGAGGTCATCCAAAGTCCAATCCATGTACGCGTCGAAATCAACTTCATCGAGCCGAGTCGAGTCTGAGATATACGCCAGTTTCGTCGCATCCTTGAAAATGCGGATGCAATCATCGGTGAATCGATACACCTTCGGATACAGATATTTCGACACAAGCGAGTACAATCGCTCCTCGGTCGTTGTCACCCGGTTCGTGCTGCCCATCGTGAACCCGATCACGAACGCCTCGTCCTCGGCCAATAACCCGCGCCCCAGGATGATATGGATGATGTCGTGCATGTGAAGGTCGACCCGTCCGTGAAAAGGGTCCAGCCCCGGAATCGCGTACTTCGGGTTTTCGACCAACTGCACCATCAATGGAATCTGCTGCGGTTTCGCGCCCAGCGCTTTGAGGCTGCTGTGCGCTTCCGTGAGTGTGACGTCCCCCCGAGATATAGGTGTATGCCAGTCTTTCCACGAAGTTTTCGTAATCATCGGTTGTCTCCGATTTTGCATCCGTCTCAAATAACAATTCTCGGCCGCCAGAAATGTCCGCATACGGACGCGCGAGAACGAATTTCGGGAACCCGGGAACCATTGCGTTGTATGCTGTTCCCGAACGTCGCAAACTTTCGGGGAGATTGATGGTGAATCGCCGGGCATTTCTGAGAACGGGCACGCATGCCGTCGTTGCAGGCGGCGCAATTGGGGGAATGACACCACGGCCTGCGGCTGCTGAACCGCCCCGTGATGCCACCGACACGCAACTCCCTTCATTGCTCCGGGACTATTCTCGAGAAGATCATCGCCGTCGCTTGCAGAATATCGCGACCAGCACCATTCGATCATGCATGCGCCAGCACCTGATTACCGACTACCTGCCGGGGCAGTGTTGCTACAACCTCGGCGAATATCCCAGCACGAAGCCGTGGGAAATCGGCGAGTACGACGAACAGGAACTGGATCGCCTGCGCGACGAGGGCATTCAGATTCTTCAGGTGTTCGACGATTGGAATGATTCGCTGCGTCTGTTTGGCGGGAACAAGTATTCCGCAGTCAATCCCGCGGGCTACCGCCGGTTTATTGAGATGGCGCACGGCCGCGGCATGAAGGTCCTCACCTACACCTCGCCCTGCTTCATTCAGCGCACCGATCCCGATTTCCGGCAGGAATGGAGCCGTGAAGGCGATTTCCTCGTCGTCGGATATTGGGACATGGCGCGCTGCTCACCCGCGAGCCCCGGCTGGCGCGCGTTCGTACTCAAAAAATTCGCGCAGATCATGGATGAATACGGGTCCGACGGCCTTTACGTCGATGGCGGGTACCTGGCCAATCAGCATGCCGCAAAACGTGCGATGCCCGTTGCGAAAGACGAGATTGTGGCGTTCGACGAAACGCCGGAACACGATGGCGCGTTCGCGGACCTGCTCGCGCTGATCTACGCAGACGTGAAACGCCGTGGCGGCATCCTGAAGTTGCACGTCAACGCCGCCGAACAACCGCAGGCGGGCGGTCTCAAAACTTACGACTATCTGTGGGTGGGCGAGGGCGTCGCGCAGGCCGATCCGCTCCGCGAAACGGTGAAAAACCATGCGCCCTATGTCGTTCCCTGTCTGGACATGGGATTCACCAGCATTGAGACCGAAGACGAACCGTATCTGCATGCTATTCCGTACATGCAGTTTCCGGTCACGATGGGTGGCCGTATTTTCACGGGTGAACGCGGGTTCGTGCCGGGTGTGAAATACAACGACGACTTCTGGCTACAACGCTGTCGCGACGCATGGAAACAGTATCAGGCCGATCCATCGAAGCTGCATACCTACAGCGCGTGGGACGCGGTCCCCGGCAATCCGAATACGCGCCTGGTCCATGCAAAGTGGCTCAAGCGCTACAAGCCGCTGGTCGAGGAAGGCACTTGGGCGTGGCTGGAAATTGGCGATTCATCGTTGTTCTCCGCGCCATTGCCGAAAGGCGTCGTCGCGTCCGCATTTGCCAACCGCGAATTGCATCTGGTCCTTGCAAACTATGGCCGCGCCGCGGTGGAAGTGGAGACGGCGTCCCCGTACCTCGGGGCAGATTCAGACGTGCCCGGCACGAAATGGACCGTTCCAGCGCGATCCCTTACTATCCTGCGCAAACAGCAACAGTCCCCCGTATAAGCCAGAGTGAAAGCATCCCATGTCAAAAATCACGCTCGACCTCCACGACATCTTCAATAAAAGCCAAAGCATCGAACGCGAACTCGAGCGGGTCATCGACGACGCGGTCCGCAAGCGCATCCGGACCGTCGAAATCATTCCCGGAAAAGGGTCGGGCCAGCTCAAGAAACGCGTATTGAAATTCCTCCAACAGCCCCACATAAAATCCCAGTACCAACGGGTCGAAAAAGATTCAAAAAACTTCGGACGGCTGTTCGTCCACTTCCGCTTCGAGTAACTGCTTCGCCTTTTTTGTGGTTTTTCCTATCCGTTGGAAGCGCGAAGGGCGCGCGACTATACTGCTGCGCCAAACGCAATCCTCACGGAGCAAATGATCATCATGTTTGAGCAGCTCGAAACGGCGCCGCCTGACCCCATCCTAGGCATTGGCGAGGCGTTTAAAAAAGACCCAAACCCGAACAAGATCAATCTCAGCATTGGGGTCTATTGCGACGAGAACGGCAAGACGCCGGTGCTCAAATCCGTGAAGAAGGCGGAGGAACGCATCCTCGCATCGGAAAAGACGAAGAACTATGTGAATCCAAACAGCGGTACAGCCGAGTATTGCGCGGCTGTTCAGGAACTCCTTTTCGGCGGCGGCCACGAAATTCTCGCGAGCAAAAGGAGCGTCACCGCGCACACGCCGGGCGGCACCGGCGCGCTGCGCGTGTCCGGCGATTTCATATCTTTTCTCAAGCCGGGCGCGACGGTGTGGCTAAGCGACCCGACGTGGCCGAACCATCCTGGCATTTTCCAGGCGTCGGGTCTGAACGTCGCCAACTATCCGTATTACGACGCCGGAAGCAGGAAGCTCGATTTCATGCCGATGCTCGAAGCTTTGAAAAAAGTGCCCGCGGGCGATTTCGTCGTGCTGCACGGTTGCTGCCACAACCCGACGGGCATGGACCCGACAGTGAACGAGTGGAACGCGATCGCGGAGGTCGCCGCGAAGCAAGGCTGGGCGCCGCTATTCGATTTCGCGTATCAGGGCCTCGCTGACGGCGTGCGCGAAGACGCGCGCGGTTTGTCACAGTTTCTCGCCGGCGGCCTCGAAGTATATATATGCTCGTCGTTCTCGAAAAACTTCGGGTTATACAACGAACGCGTCGGCGCGCTCACGCTCGTCGCCGATTCTGAATCCAGCGCGCAGAAAGCGCTCAGCCACCTCAAGCGGACGATTCGCACGAACTACTCGAACCCGCCCGCGCACGGGTCGAACATCGTAACAACTATCTTGAACGACGCCGCGTTGCGCAAGGAGTGGGACGGCGAAGTAAAGGGAATGCGCGACCGCATCGCCGGCATGCGCCAGGCGTTTGTAAACACGCTCAAGGCCAAGGGCGTCGCACAAGACTTTTCGTTCCTCACCACGCAGAAGGGAATGTTTTCCTTCTCCGGCTTGAATAAAGCGCACGTTGACACGCTCAAGGAAAAGTACGGTGTCTACATTGTCGGCTCGGGCCGCATCAACGTTGCGGGGATGACGCCGGGGAACATGGATGCGCTCTGCGATGCGATCTGCAAAGTGTTGACGTAGCGCAAATGAAGCTCGAAAACTTCAAGGCCGGCGGATGGCGCGCGCAGTATCAGTACAAGACTTGATTGTAAGATAAGAAAAGCGCCTTATCTTTATTTTACACGACAGCTAAGATAAAGATAACGCCATTTCCTTTTCTTAGCCACAAAGTAAAGTAAAGAAAGGGTCTTTTCCTTTTTCATTGGATCAATCTAATAGTTGTACCCGTTTATAAAAGCAAGAACACCGCTAAACACTTACGTGGCAAAAACATACAAACCTTTGATTAAAAAATTTTATTCCTCGCCTCGATCAATGTTGCCCATGAATCCCGGCCCTCCCGCGGCGACGAAGCCGTTGCTCGCCCCGGAATCGCCGGGGCTGACCCAGAATGAGTACAGGCGGGCATTCTTGATGTGAAATCGGAACTGGACCGGTTGGTCCACCAAGGAGGAGAGGTCTTCCCCGGATTTCCAGGTCACACCGGCGCGCGTCGAATCTTTTGTAACGGGGACACAGGACGCGGCATCAAACCCGGTGATGGCCGTCTCCTGTCCTGGTTGTATGACTAACCTTCCTCCGAGGAAGTACACGGGTAGAATCTCGACGCGGATTTCGCCCTGTGACGCGTCGGCATTGACAAAAAGATGTTTGCCGGTGAACTTCACCGGACGTGTCGTGAGCGTGCCCTCGGTTCCCAGGGCATCCATCGACGCGAACCCGTCGCGCCGTAGCGTGGCAAGACCGGTGCTGCACACACCCGATGACGTCGATCCCTTCACGCCTTTCCGGCCGCTGACGTAGAAGTACAGCTTGTCGCCAACGACGAGACAGCAGCCGCCGGCGGATTGCACGTTGCCCCAATTCCAGTCGCCGTAATTCTCTGACACCGGGATGAACGGCGCGCGGCTGGGCCGATCCCAATGGAACCCGTCGCGACTGAATCCGACGCAAATCTCGTTCGGTTTCGCGCGGTCTTCGGGTTGCCCACGCCAGATGGAAAAGAGACCGAGCATCACGCTTTCGTACGCGACGCAATCGAGGTTATACAATTCACAGCGAGTCTTGAGGTCTTCGCGCATCGGGTCCAGCGTGTCCGCGCCGATCCAGAATGTAGACTCGCCGGGCTTCCAATTTGCCGCGGACATGACGTCGGGTCCTTCGTGGTATTCCCTGAAACGTCCTACCTCCGGTGTGTAACCACGAACATTGAAGACCCATACCTTTCGAAACGGATTGTAAAACACCGTCGTGCGATCACCCGTCGGGCCAGACTTGCCCAACGGCTCGCCCCAGTGTTTGCCGTCGGCAGAAAAATAGATCGAGTACGTGCCGTCATCCTGCGGACGTCTGTAGAAAAACATTTTATACCGGCGTTGCGGGTCCTTTTCTTCCAAATCCAGCCAGATGATCGAGGAATCGCGCTGGTCCGTTTGAACGATGTTCGTACCGGGGACGATGTCCAGCGCAGGTTTGGTCCATCGAATGCCGTCTTTTGATTCCGCGTAACATGTCGATTTGGTATACCCGCCCATGTACCACATCTTGAACAACTGGTCTTGCGGGTCGAACCATGCGCCATCGCTGAACACCATCGCCGTGTGCGCGGGAAATCCCTTCGACTCGCCATTCTCCCATTCGCTGTCCGGCGCCATCACCGGGTTCCCGGGATAGTAGGCCGCCGCGTGGAATGTCCGCTTGAGATCCGTAGCTTCGATGAGAAAGTCGTCGACGAAGAGTTGCCGCCCCGTGTCAATCGGAATAATTGGCGGTGGGTTCTTCAGATAGGGTACCGGCATAGGTTCGCGCGTGGGAGCGCGATCCACGGGTGGCCACTGTGCCGGCAACTCGATGCCGTTATACAGCGTCTCGGCGAGAGATGACACCGCGATAAAGCAAACGATTACTGATCGCAGGTGGGTTGGCATGGAAGCATCATTGCACGCTACGCGTAAAACTGTAAAGCGGGAAACGGCGTCGCGATGAAACCGGGAGGGAAAATTATCATAAGCGTCGGGGGGCGAACCTGCCATTACCGTCTCCGAAAGGAGGAAACGCGTAGGAGGCGTACAAGACGGCAGTCACGGTCACCCGCACTGAGTATCCGATCATTCGCATTTCGCCGTTGCCCGAAACCGGGTTGAGGACGCTGCACCACACCCGAACAGTGGAATGGCAAAGCACCGTTCGGATGAACGCCATCTCAACGACAAAACGCGAGGACTAGATGCGGCAGGCCGCCTGCCCCGACGGCTTAAACTGTTCAAATGCCTCCAGGGAGGCAAAGGGCAGCATACCATAATGAGGGGGCGTTGTCTTCCACTTTTTATGGAATTTGGAGGGTTTCGGGTGGTTATTTTTGGCGGAATTGAAAATTCTTGGCTAAAAAGCAAATTGATTCGCGGATTTATCGTAACTCATTGATTCTAAACGCTATGCGTAAAAAGCAGAATACTGTCTGTAATGCGTAATTCAATAATTGCGGCCAGAAGCGTGGCGTCTTCAGGCACCCTTTGTTCGATGTTGCCCGGGGCAGATGCGCAACTTGATGCCGTGGGCGCAACTGAGAGTACAATATTGCGATCTTGTGGCGAATCAGTATTACTCAAGGGAGATGGACCGGATGGCACATGCGACGTTTGCGACAACATCACGCGGTCTGGATCGAAGTCTTGCGCCGATGAAGCTGTTCGAGAAAGCAAAACGCATCGGGGTGTGGAACCCAAGCGACTTTGATTTCACGAAGGACAGGGAAGATTGGGAACGCTTGACGGAGTCAGAGCAGACGCTGCTGATCCATCTCACGTCTGTGTTTCAGGCCGGCGAAGAAGCGGTGACTCTCGATCTGCTGCCGCTGATCGGCGCCGTGGGCCGCGACGGCCGGGTTGAAGAAGAGATTTATCTTACGTCGTTCTTGTGGGAAGAGGCGAAGCACGTGGATTTCTTTCAGCGCTTTCTCACGGAAGTTGCGGGCGTCACGGGCGATATCAGCCATTTCCACGGACCGAACTACCGGTATCTGTTTTACGAAGTGTTGCCCACCACCATGAACGCGCTAACCACCGATTCATCCCCGGCCGCATTGGCCAAGGCATCGGCGACATATAACATGATCATCGAAGGCGTGCTCGCCGAAACGGGCTATCACGCCTACTTCACCGTGTGTGACAGGCTCCAGATACTGCCGGCGCAGCGCGATGGCGTTAGCCACATCAAACAAGACGAAGCGCGCCACATTGCCTATGGCGTCTACCTGCTGTCGCGGCTCATGGCGGAACATCCCGGCTTGTGGGACGTCGTCGAGGGCGCCATGAACGAACTGATTGGTCCGGCGCTTGGCATTGTCGAAGAAACCCTTGGTTCATACGATCCCGTGCCATTTGAACTAAAAGTATCGGATTTCACCGAATTCGCGGTGGGACAGTTTCAGAAACGGTTCGACCGAATCCAGCGCGCCCGCGGCATGACGATGGCCGAGATCGATGAATTGACCCATGCGGTTATCGAAAGCGGGGATGCGTAGGTCCATTATGCCTACGGACTTCAATCGCTTAGCATAATGGCTGTTAACCGTGTATACTCGCGGTTTGCAGCATGAAAATACATAAGCCATCACGCTAGATGAAAGCACCTTCAGACTACATGACATTTGACGATTTCGGACTCGACCCGAGGTGTCTCCGGGTCCTGCATGAACAGCAGATAATTACCCCTACACCGGTCCAGGCCCAGGCAATGCCCATCGCGCTCGCCGGACGTGACGTAATCGCAGTGGCGCAGACGGGGACAGGCAAGACGCTCGCCTTTTCGCTTCCGGCATTGACGCGGTTGGCGTCGGAGCACAACACGCGGAACCAGATGCTGGTACTGACGCCTACCCGTGAACTGGCCGTCCAGGTCGAGCGCGTCATCCAGATTTTGGCCAAATCCCTGCACATGCACAGCGCGGCCATCTACGGCGGCGTCGGCATGGACAAGCAGACCCAGGACCTCAAACGCGGCCGCGAGATAATCGTCGCCACACCCGGGCGCCTGCTCGACCACATGGGCCGAGGCAACGTCGCGTTTCCCCAATTGCGCATCCTGGTGCTTGATGAAGCGGACCGCATGCTCGACATGGGGTTCCTTCCCGACATCCGCCGCATTCTGCGCCAACTTCCCCGCGAGCGCCAGACGATGATGTTTAGCGCGACGTTCCCCGACGAAATCGCGCGGCTAACCTCGGAGATGATGAACGAGCCCGAACGCATCAGCGTTGGGCTCATTGCGCGTCCCGTTGACAGTGTCCGGCAGCTCATGTATCCGGTCATGCCGGAGGACAAGGCGCGCCTGCTCCTGAAAATCCTCGAAGAACAGAACATCACGTCCGCCGTCATTTTTCTTCGCACAAAAGACCGCACCGAGCGTATCGGGACGATGCTGCACAAAAAGGGCTACAAGGCGGCGTGCATTCATGGCGACCGTTCCCAGCGGTTGCGCGAACAGGCGCTCGATGGGTTTCGTAAAGGCAGGTATTCCATCCTCGTCGCAACCGACGTTGCCGCGCGTGGTTTGGATATCGAAGGCATTACGCACGTCATCAATTATGACATTCCCCCGACGGCAGAGGATTACATTCACCGCATTGGCCGTACCGCTCGCGCGCAGGCCGAGGGCGACGCGATCACGTTCGTTAGCCCAGCCGAGCATACCGCGCTGGAAACGATCGAACGGGCCTTGGGCCGCAATCTCCCGCGCTCAGAATGGGACGGCGCGCCGCCGGTGCTTTCCCTGTACCAATCCAAAGAAGACGCGAAACCGAAACCTGGGCCGCGCCGGCCCGCGCGCAGGCTGCTTCGCCGCAGGTAACGGTGTGATTACGTCCCACGGCCGTCGTATACTCACGAGCCGTGCGGGCCAGGCATACGTCTGTGTAGCTTCTTTTTTTGTCCAGGGGCGCCGATCCGCAACGAGGACCTTCCATGAGTGTGGAACATCCGCGCGAAAAAATGACCGCCTGGCATTGGGCGTCGCTTGGAGCAATCCTGCTGCTTGCACTCGCCGTGCGCGTATTTCGCATTCAAACCGAATCGATCTGGTTCGACGAGGCCGTCACCTACATGTGGCTCGACAGCCCGAGCCTCATAGCGTTCTTTCGCGCGGAGGGCGTTTACGACCCTGTCATGGTGCCGGTGTACTACGCAATGGCCTATGGCTGGTTTCACCTTGGTTTCACGTCCATCGTTGGTGTGCGGTTGCTCTCCGTGCTCGCAAGTATGCTCGCGGTCGCGGGCGTGTACTACTGGGGCCGGCGCATGTTCAGCCACGTCGCGGGGCTCGCCGCGGCGGCCTGCATGGCATTCGCAAAACTACAGATTTACATGTCGCAGGAGATTCGCAACTACGCGGTCACGATGCTCGTGGCGTTGATTGCAATGTACATATTTCAGCGCGCCGTCCAGTCGGACCAGCGCAAATGGTGGATCGCGAACGTCGCGGTAAACATACTGCTCGCATACACCCATTTTTTCGCGCTGCTGCTCCTGCTCGCGCAAGGCGTCTACCTGTTGCTCACGCGCCCGAAAAGCGTGCTGTGGATTTGCGCGTGGACCGCCGCGCACGCGCCTTTTCTCGCGCTCATGCCGGTATGGATCAGCACCATTGTCACAAGCGAACTGGATGAAACGGGCTGGATTCCCTGGGCGCCGCTCAGCCGTGCGTTCGATGCGTACTACTACGTGTTCGCGGGCAGCCTGCAAGACGCCATGGACTTCGTCCGCGTGCTGCCGTTCGGAATACCCGTCCATCATCTGCTTGGCATGGGTATGCTCGTCGCCGGCGCCTGGTTTATTGCCTATAGCGTACGCCAATACCGCGAGAAAACCGATTCGCGTGAGGGGTATCAACCCAGCGCCGTTTTGATGTTGCTGGTCTGGTTGTTTGTGCCGCCCGCGGCGTTGTTCATTCTCGGCCGCATCATCCAGCCCTGTTTTATCGAACGGTACGTGCTCTACTCGGCTGTCGCGTTATATCTCATCGTTGGCGGTGCAATCGCCGCGATTCCCAGGCCAGCCTTGCAATATACCGCGCTCGGAGTGCTTCTGCTTATTTTCGCGGGAAACCTCGTGGATTCCGCGCGCCCACTCCGGCACGACTTCCGCTCGACGGGCACGGTTCTTCGCGCCGAATTCCGGGAAGGTGATCGTGTCTTCGCGTGTTTCGACACCGTAGAGCTGCCGTTACGGTATTACGCGAACATTCCCAAGGAAGCGATTTCGGGTAGCGAAGACTTCGTTGATCGGGCCGCGGAGGCGGCGAGCGCCGGGCAGCGAGTGTGGGTTTGGTTCATTCAGGTGCCTGATCGGTTTGAACCGGAGTATGTGGAAGACGTTGCAGAAGAGCAGAACCTGAAGTTCACCCGATGGTTGTTTAAGGGTAGGTGGCATACGTATCTGTACTTGGTGGAGCCTGCGGGAGCAGTAAAAGCCGCGGCGTAAGGTCGTGCGGTAGCGGGGAATCCAATGGACGTGCAAAAACCGGAACCCATGCGCGCCGCGCATTGGGCAACATTGATCATATTGTTGGTCGCGGCATTGGGCCTGCGCCTGTGGGGTATTTCGGGCGAATCGATCTGGTTCGATGAATGCATCACGTACACCTTTCTGGACAGCCCGACCTTGCTCGAGTTCTACCGCGGCGAAGCCATTCACGATCCGCTGACGGTCCCGGTGTACTACGGTTCGGCGTACCTCTGGTACAACCTTGGCTTCGCGTCCGTTGTAGGGATGCGCATGCTTTCCGTGATCTTCGGAATTGCCGCGATTGCGGTGGTGTATTTCTTTGGCCGGCGCCTCTTCGGCCATGTGGGCGGCTTTACCGCCGCACTGTGCATGTCAATGGCTAAAATACAGATTTACATGTCGCAGGAAATCCGCAACTACTCGCTCACACTCCTGCTCGCGGCCATCGCCATGTATGCGCTGCACGAGGCCAGCGTGTCTGGCCGGCGCAAATGGTGGGCCATAAACATCGCCGCGACCATCCTTGTGTGCTTCACGCATTTCTTCGCGCTGCTGTTGCCGTTCGCGCAAGGCGTATACCTGCTTATCACGCGGCCGCGGCAAATTAAATGGATCACATTGTGGACTGCGGTACAGTTGCCATTCTACGCGCTGATTCCCTTATGGATTCACTTTGTGCAGTCCGGAAACGTGGAAAAGGAAACCGCCTGGATCACCTGGACGCCGATCTCGCGCGTGTTCACGACGTATTTCAACGTGTTTGCGGGAAGCCTGCAGGACGCATTGGACCACATCCGCCGGCTGCCCTGGGGGTTGCCGGTGCATCATGCCCTGGGCGCGCTGTTCTTGATCGCGGGCGCGGCATTTGTCCTCTATTGCGCACATGCGGTCTGGAAGAAGCGTGAAGTCTGCGGCGGCTACCGTCTCGCTCCATCATTACTACTT
>JAWXCN010000069.1:0-11893 GCA_034408725.1 Candidatus Hydrogenedentota bacterium | reverse complement strand
CAACGCTGCCGCAACCACGCGCAGCGCGAAGCGGTCGCACGGTGCCCGGAATGCCAACGCTACTTTTGCCGTGAGTGCATAACAGAACACGACGACCGTGTCGTATGTTCGGTGTGCCTGGCGCAACTGGGCGAAAGCGGCAAGCCAAAGACCTGGCGCATGAGCGGGGCGCGGCAAGGCGCGCAGTTCCTTGTGGGACTGCTAATCATCTGGATGTGTTTCTACGTGATTGGGCGCGCGCTGCTGAACGTTCCATCTGAATTCCACGAGCAGTCTTTATGGGCCGCCAGTCCACTTGAAAGACTGGACGACGAATGAAAAAGTTGCGCGTCCAGGATGGCAAGGGGCTATTTGAACTCGCCGAGGCGGCGGTACACCAGGTGCGTCTCGCGCCGCTCTCCGTACTCACGCCGTATTTCATCGGCACGGCGCCGTTTCTGTTGGCGTTCCTGTACTTCTGGGCGGACATGATGCAGGGGGCCTATGCGTGGCGTTATACGGGCCCCGCGGCGTTTGGCGTGGCGCTGGCTTTCGTATGGATGAAGTGCTGGCACGCGGTGTACTGCTTCCGGATGCGCGCCATGCTGGCCGGCGGCGCGACGGGGCACTGGAGCTTTGCGCGCGCCGCGCGGCTCATCGCGACGCAAACGATCATTCACGCGGCGGGATTCGTGCTGTTGCCGCTCGCGATGTTGACCGTCATTCCCTTTGGCCATCTCTATGCGTTCTTTCAGAATGCCGCGGTATTCGGCGCCGACGAAGACAATCGCGTGACCGACGTGGTGCGGCGGGCGTGGACGGAGGCGCGGCGGTGGCCAGGACAGAACTGGAAGATACTTTGGCTGCTCAGTCCTTTGCCGCTGCTGTTGGCCGCGGGAATTCAGTTGGTGTTACTGCCGGTCTTCAGGACGATCACGCCGGACTGGTCGATGATGTACACGTATGTATACCTGGGTATTCTCACGGTGCTTGCCATCCCGCTGAGTCCTATCGGGACGCTGCTGACCTTCAATGTGTACATGTTGATTACGTTCATTCCGCAGATGTTGCAGTCATTGCTCGGCATCGAAACCGTCATGTCGCTAGGCGGAGACAGTGGCAACAGCGCCTTGTACGCCGTCTGCGTTGGAACGGCATTCCTGTGCATGGACCCGGTGATGAAGGCGGCTTATACCTTGCGCTGCTTTCACGGCGAATCCGTGACCACGGGGGAAGACCTGCGCGTCGCGCTGGGATCGGTCACAGCAACGCGCAACGTCCGTGCGGGCTTATTGTTGTTGTTTGGGACGGCGGCGCTGTTTTGCGCGCCCGCTTTCGCGCAGGAACCCGAGATTCCCGAGGCGCGACCAGCCAACGTGGCGGACCAGTTGGACGAAGCAATATCCCAAACGCTCGAACAACGCGAATACGCCTGGCGATTTCCAAAACAAATTCCCGATGACGCATTCGAAGACAATTTTCTGTCGCTGTTTCTCCAGTCGATACTTGTTTCCGTAGGAGAAATGTTCAAAGCCATTGGCCGCGCCATCGAGTGGTTTTTTAATCTGTTCCAGGGCGGCGGTTCGACGATGGACGTTGGTTTTGGCTGGGAAACCGCAACACGAATCTTGTGGATCATTGTGCTTGGAGGAGTGCTGTTCGCGCTGTTGCTAATTATTTGGCGAATTCTGAAACAGCGCAAGATTGCGCTGGTCCAGTCTGTCGCAACACCGGTGGTCGCCGTTCCAAACGTCGAAGAGGAAGACGTTACCGCCGATGCGTTGCCGGAGGACGGCTGGCTTGCGCTCGCCCGGGAGTTGATGGAGCGGGGTGAATACCGGCTGGCAATGCGGGCGTTGTTTCTTGCGACGCTTGCGGTGCTTGCGCACCGTGACCTAATCCGCATTGCGAAGTACAAATCGAACCGGGAGTATTTGCGCGAGATTGAACGGCACGGCCATTCCGTGCCTGAAATGCCGCCGGCGTTCGCGGAATCGGTGAACACATTCGAGCGTGTGTGGTACGGACGCCACGCGCTCGATCGCTTCGGCCTGGATGTGTTCAACACGCGCCAGGAAAGGATTCGCGGCATTGCGAAGCTACACTAGGCTCTACAGTATCGCGTTAATCCTGGTCGTCGCGGGTTTCGTATACGGCGCGGCCAAACTCATGCTGATGCGGTATTCGAGCGGCGATGTTTATCCCGCGTACTCGACGTATCGCACGGATCCGCTCGGCGCGAAGGCGTTTTACGAATCGCTGGACTCCCTTCCGGGCCGGCATGTTCGCAGAAACGTCGAACCATTGCGGCATGTGGCGGGGAACCGGCAGATCACGTTGTATGTGAACGGAATGACTTTTTTGTCTGTTGGAAATATGTGGATTGATTCGGAGGATATTGAAGGAGGCTTCGCGCGCGATTTGGACGAGATCATGATGCGAGGCGGGCGCGTTGTGTTGTCGTTTGCGCCGCTCGCGTACGATTACACGTCACGAATGGTCGAAGATGAGGAGTTTCAACGGCGGATGGACCGGCGATTCGGACGGAACAGCGAGGCGAAAGATGAAGACGAGAAGCGCGTCGCGCCGCTCCCTCCCGAAATTACACCAACTCCCGTCCCCGACGAGCAGGAGGCATCGCCCGAAAAGATAGAGGATGATAAGACCATTCTCGCGGAACCACCCGTCACGGAGAAACATGACGCAGAGGACAGTGAAACCGGCGACGGCGACGAAGACGATGGAAGGCGTCCGGCGGGCCGCTCTGCTCGTGTTGATGATGCGCCGGATTTGGTCCAGTGGAAGGAACAGTGGGGCGTCGAGTTTCAGTTCAAAGCGCTAACGCCAACCGGCCGCGGCACGTCGTATGAGCCGGTAATGGCAAGACGCGTTCCAGAGGATGCGATGGCGCAAACACTTGCCGTGCATACCGCGCTTTACTTCGAACCGCAAGGCGACGATTGGACCGTGCTGTATGCTTACGATGGGCGCGCGGTAGTGATGGAGCGGCCAGTGGGCGATGGCTCTCTGGTGCTGGTGGCGGATGCTTTCCTGTTCAGCAATGAAGCAATGCTCAACGCGCGCGATCCGGAGTTGCTCGCGTGGACCGCGGGACCAAACGCCGAAGTTGTGTTTGACGAGGTCACGCTGGGAGTAATGCGCGCGCAAGGGCTCGTCACGCTGATGTGGCAATATCGGATGCAGGGGATTTTTGCGGCGCTGATCGTCATCGCCATTTTGTACATTTGGAAAAATGGCCAACCGCTCGCGCCCGCGTATGAGGATGATTTGCCCGCGGATGCTTCAGCGTATACCGGCAAAGACAGCGCGTCGGGATTTGTGAATCTGCTGCGCCGCAGCGTGCCGAGGCACGATATTCTGCGCACGTGCATCGCGGAGTTTGAGCGGTCGTTTTTGCATCGGCAGGCGGATTTTGCGGGAGCGCTGCGCGATGCAAAGGCAATCGCGTTTCGTGAAGAGCATATGGTAGCGAAATATCGTGACGCCGCGCGGGCGTACCGGGAGATATGCGCGCTGTTTGCGAAGCATCGGTTGCGGTAGAGATGAGGCGCCGCGTTTGGGAAACGAGGCGCTACGAAATGCGGTGGATCAATTACGAGCACGATTACGAGCACGAGCACGATAAGTTACGTGTTGTGCCAGGTGTTTTTTGGGCTCGATATGGGGAGGATACCCGTTGCAACCTGAACTGGACAATCTCAAGGACGTCCTGACGCGTGCGCGCCAGGAAATTGCGAAGGTCATCATCGGCCAGGAAGTCGTGGTCGAGAAATCGCTGATCGCCATTTTTACGAACCAGCATGCTTTGATCGAGGGTGTGCCGGGAGTTGCGAAAACCTTGCTGGTAAGGACGCTTGCGCACGTGCTGGGGTGTGAGTTCTCGCGCATTCAGTTCACGCCCGATCTGATGCCGACGGACATCACGGGGACGAACGTCTTCAATTTCCAGCAAAACCAGTTCACGCTCGTGAAGGGGCCGGTATTCACGACGTTTTTGCTCGCGGATGAAATCAACCGCGCGCCCGCCAAGACGCAGTCTGCCCTGTTGCAAGCGATGCAGGAACGCCGCGTGACCATCGATCGCGACACGCATATTCTCTCGCCGAATTTCACGGTGTTCGCGACGCAGAACCCTATCGAATACGAAGGCACGTATCCGTTGCCGGAAGCGCAGAAAGACCGTTTCATGGTGAAGATTGCGATGGGCACGCCATCGCGCGAGGAGGAACTGCAACTCGCGACGCGCACGCTTGGAGCGGAATCGCCAGAGGCCACGCTGAATAGCGGCGCGGTAAAACCGGTGCTGACTTCGGAGGAGTTGATACGGGTGCGCGGCATGCTTGGCGGGATCACGTTGCGCGATGAGTTAATCGGGTACGTGGTGGACCTTGTGCGCAAGACACGCGCGCACAGCAGTATCCTTGTAGGCGCGGGACCGCGCGCGACACAGGCCATCCTGCTGGGCGCGCGCGTGCAGGCCGCGATGAACGCGCGCGATTTCGTCACGCCGGACGATATCAAGGACCTTGCGTTGCCCGTTCTCGATCATCGCATTCTGCTGCGGCCGGAATTCGAGATCGAGGGGCTCACAGTAGCCGAGGTCGTACAGCGCATTCTTGAAGAAGTGGCTGTGCCGCGGTGATCGTTCCACGCACACGATTATTGTTCTGGACCGCCGCAATTGTGCTTCCATTCGCGGTGCTCGCGGTATTCGAGGCTTCCGCGCTTTACCTCGCTTTTGCTGCAATCGGCGGGCTGGTGGTGGTTGCGCTGATTGACGCGGCGCTGTCCATCGGACGCCTGCACGGAATCGGTTTGGCGCTGCCCGAAATTGTGCGCCTGACGAAAGACCGGGAAGGCATGGTCCCCATTACCATCACCAATGAAACAAACCGCAGCCATGCGTTGCGCCTTGGCATTGCGTTTCCGCGCGAAATCGTGAGCGACCGGCCAGACCTGTTGACCATTGCGCCCGCGGGCGCGCTAGCCGCGCAAACGCAGTGGCCCATCGTGCCGCACAAACGCGGACTGTTTACCATCGAGCGGCTTTATGTCGAAGGCGCATCTCCTCTGGGGCTTTGGGGCGTGCGCGCGACGCGCCCCGTCCAGTCGGAATTGCGGGTGTATCCGAATTTGTTTGGGGAACGAAAGCGGCTCGCCGCGATTTTTTTGAACCGGGGCGCCTTGGGCGTTCATGCGCAACGGCAGGTTGGTCAGGGCCGCGAATTCGAGAAGTTGCGCGAATATATTCCTGGCGACAGTTACGAAGACGTGCATTGGAAAGGCACGGCAAAACGCGGCCGGCCGATTACGAAGACCTATCAACTTGAGCGGACTCAGGAGGTTTATGTAATCGTCGACGGGTCGCGCTTGAGCGCGCGCGCGGTACGCATGCAGACGAACGGCGTGGAAGGCGATGTAAGTTACCTGGAACGGTTCATCACGGCATCGCTTATTCTCGGGATGGTCGCGGAACGCCAGGGCGACCTGTTCGGGCTCGTTTCGTTTACCGATCGCGTGCGCGGGTTCGTGCGCGCAAAGACGGGCCAGGCGCACTTCAACGCATGCCGGGACATGCTGTACACGCTTCAACCGGAGATCGTGAATCCGGACTTTGACGAGCTGTTTTCCTTTTTGCGGTTGCGCCTGCGGCGGCGCGCGCTTTTGTTGTTTCTCACGAACCTCGACGACACCGTGCTGAAAGAAAGTTTTTTGCGGAACATAGAATTGGTGCGGCGCCAGCACGTTTGTCTTACCGGAATGATGACGCCGCCGGGCGTGAGACCGCTATTCACCCATGCCGGGGTAGAGCGGGACGAGGAAGTCTATGGCCATCTCGCTGGCCATATGATGTGGCACGATTTAAAAGAAGTCGAGCGCGCGCTGAAGCGCATGGGTGTCGGCTTTTTCCTGATGGACAATGAGCGGATGTGCGCGGAAATTGTGACGCAATACACAAACGTGAAACAGCGGCAACTGATCTGACACACGCATGATCATCGATCTCAACAAATTTTTGCGCGAGGAGCGGCCCTACTGGGGCGAGCTCGAGCGCATTCTCGACATTATGGAAGCCGACGCCCAGTACGCGCCCGACCTTCCAACCGCGCGGCGCACCCATTACCTCTACGAGCGCGCAACGGCGGACTTGGCGAAGCTCAAGACTTTTGCGTCAGAGCCGGAGCTGACACATTTTCTGGAAAGCCTCGTGAGCCGGGCGTACGGCCACATTCACGAAGTGCGCGGCCGGCCGCACCGCTTCAGCCCGGTGCGATGGCTCTTTATTTCACTGCCCAAAACGTTCCGGCGGCATGCGGCGGCGTTTGCATTGTCCACGGTAATCATGCTCGCGGGAAGCGCGGTGGGCGCGGGCGCGATTGCATTTGATTCGCGGGCAAAGGAAACGCTGCTGCCCTATGCGCATCTCAGCATCGATCCGCGCGAACGGGTCGCGCAAGAAGAGAAAGTACAAAAATTCGACGAGCGCGCGAACAGCAAGGCAATGGGGACCAGTTTTTACATTTATAACAATGTCAGCGTGTCAATTCGCGCGATGGCGTTGGGCGTGTTCTGGGGCATCGGCACGATGCTCGTGTTGTTTGTGAACGGCGCGCTGCTCGGCGCGGTCAGTATTGACTATTTCCTTGCGGGCGAAGGTGTTTTTCTCGTTGCATGGTTGTTGCCGCACGGCGCATTCGAGATTCCCGCGATACTGATCGCGGGCCAAGCCGGCTTGATGCTCGGGCATGCGATTGTTGGTTGGGGTTCGCGCATATCGGTCAAGGGCAGGCTGCGCGAGATTACGCCGGACATTGTCACGCTGATTTTCGGCGTAGCTCTGATGCTGGTGTGGGCGGCAATTATCGAAGCGTGGCTGTCGCAATACCACGAGCCGGTGGTGCCGTATTGGCTGAAGATTTCGTTTGGCTGCGTGGAGCTTGTGCTGTTGGCGGGGTATTTTGGGTTCTCGGGCCTTCGCGCGCGGGAAGAATAACTCCGCTCCCTCATCGCATAACGTCTCATCGTGCTCGTGCTCGTAATTGTAATCGTAATCGTAATCGTAATCGATCCCACATTTCGTAGAAAGCATCGCTGCATACTCGTCTCGCAACTGAACGCGGTCAGTGGCTCCGGCACTCGCCGCCCTTGGCAATGGCGGCGCTACTATTGACGGCGCTACTAATTCGTCGTGTTCGTAATTGTGCTCGTAATTGATCCTGAATAATTTTTGATCTGGGGCTTAATTGAGAAACCAGGATTGAATCAGGATTACGATTACGAGCACGAGCACGAGCACGACGAAATCTATCTCTTTAGCGATTCAATCGCCGGCCGCCAATACTCGACCGATTCTTTCAAATCGCTCACGACGGTGTAATCCATTGGCCAACGTTCCCGATGGCTAATCTCCAGCAACAACGTGCAGTCCTTTACACCCGCTTCGCGCATGGTCGTGAGAATATCCTCCGGCACGATTTTTCCCTGCTCGTTGTACTTCGCTGTAAATGGATAGTGCCCGCCTTTATCGCGCAAGCTTTGTTTAATGTGGATGCAGGGTGACACCGTCCCGAACGCGCGAATCCACGCATGCGGGTCCGTATCGCGCGGATCAGTCGACTGCAGGTCGCCATGGTCAACGTCTAATACCACGCGCATGGGTATTGCAAAGTCTTTTTCGCAGCGCGCGAGAATGTCCGCGGTCGCGGGGATCGTTTCGGCAACTTCGCGCGGGACGGACATGGGTTCGAATAACAAGTAGCTCAAGCCTTCCTCGCGCCCGTATTCCGATAACTCGCGCCAGGCATCGACCGCCTGGTTAATGCGGCGTTCGCGAACGGCGGGGTCAGCATTGTCGCGCACGCTCATGATGCCAAAATGACTTCCCGCGCCCTCCGCGCCGAGTGAGCGCGACAGACGGATGAAGCGCTTGAACCAATCCACCCAGACGCGCTGAATCTCTGGCGTGGGATGCATGAGATGGTTTACGCGCGTAAATGCGGAGGTAAACGTGGTTTGAACGCGCACGCTCTTCTTCGCGCACAGCTCGCGGATCGTGTCCGCCTCCCGCGCGATGATGTCCTCCGGCAGGAAAGGATTCAGTAGGTCGGCGGTGAACTGGACCGTATCCAGTCCGAGGTCATCGGCGACGACGCTGATCCAGTCGTCGTGTTCCGGAAACCGGTTGATTGCGAAGCCCGTGTTAATTCCCAGTGTCACGTGCATAAAAAATGGGTCCTTGTCGCGGGATGTAACCGGGTGGTTTCTAGCACAGGATTCGAGGATTATTCAATTTGACATCACGTGGGTCTAAATTTTCGCTTTATTCGCCATTACAGGGGATCGATTTTTTAATATCATTAGCATTTTTATCGTTCTTTTCTCTATACTCATGGTTAACGTCGGCTCAACACCATAAACGGAGCACATATCAATGACATGTACGTTGGTTGCTATGGCAATAATCTGTTCGCTGACAGGCCCGACGCTTGAGGGGGTGCCAGAGGGACCTTTCACTGCAAAAGTCGCTGGGGGTGTTGGCGGAGATGCCGTCAAACTCACGGTGCTTGAAAAAGAATTATTGGTGGGATTATATGGGGTAAACTGCGACAAAATGACTCGCAGCGTGATTGCTCAAGTGCATGGCTATTTGAAAGAGCAATGCGGAGACATTGATGTGCAAGTAACGCCAATCAAGGTGATATCCGGGCTAACCTACGTTGAAATTACGCTACCCAACGGAAATTCATTAAATAAATTTATTCTTCAAAAAGGATTCGCTGAACTAGACACGCTGTCCGCTGGCGACGACAATGAATATAAGGACCTCGTTTCTGCAGTTGAGAATTCCCCCAAGAAGCAAATCGCTTCAGCTCAACAGGAATCAGCAACCGAAACTCATCCTGCGAAGGATCCTACTCAGGCCCTCGCGGATTTCAAAGCGAAGGAGTATATGAAATCCGTAGCCTTACTCGAATCCGAAATCGAAAAATGGAGAGCACTTCCGAACGAACACCGGCAGTACATTCAGAATTATTACGCTAACATGCTCAATATGGGGGCGGCCGAGTATTCGAGGCTCGTGTCCGCTCGATCTCAAGTAGTCGGGGAGAATTTTCAAGAATTGAATCAAAATCAAAGTGCCATTTCAAGTCGTCATACTGCAGTTCAATTGGAGAATTTATCGGAAGCGAGCACCTTAGCCAGTATTTATGATGATTTCGATTTGAATTGGAATTCTGAAATGCGCGATTCATTCCAGAAGGACTTTATAGCAGAAACTGCGACGGGCCAGGAATATTCAGCTCAAATATCGGGCACCCTAATGAATGAATACGCCTATAAAGCCATGTTGGATTCAAATAGAGTGGGATCCCAAGCTGCTGCAGCATCTGAAATATACCAGAATCGCCGAAAATCTCATCAGAACGTCATCAACAACTTGATTGTTAAGCAAAGGTCAATGGAAAACGCCGCAGAACAAATGCAAGCGAATCATGAATATCGGTTTTCTGAGATTCTCGCACGAATCGACCTTTTAAACGAGGCGTTGCTGAACGATTATGAGCCAGTGCTCTCCCAAACCAAGGTGATTAGAATAAGCGACAAATCGAACAAGCAGTTTCCCCCGTTCAAAATCATGTCCAAAGTCTGGCGGATAGATTGGTACTTGCTTCCCAAGGACCCCCGGGCAACATTCACCGCGGATTTATATAGTGTCAAGAACCAAAAGTTCGTTGCGCGTGTAATTCCAGATCGCCCCCCCTATCAGGCATTCATCATTTGCGAGGATGCTGGCGAATTTTATCTTAAAGTCCACACAACGGGGGATGTCGAGTATACGTTTGACGTCGTAGAATTGTTTTAACTTTGAGTTGCATCCAATCCGACCATTTGAAATACCTTGGAGAGTAATCGTGGATTATTCCGGTGGAAACAACAGGTTAATTGCTTCAATCGTCATTTCGGTGAGGACTTGCCCGCCTTCATGTCCTACGACATTGCTCTCCGCGATGGCGCTGTAACCGCCGCCTTTTGCCGCACGCTCGGTTGGCACGTAGGTGCCGTGCCCTGCGAGTTGAATGATGAAGGTTTGCAACGCGCGGCTGCGGGCCTTCATCTGGATTCCGAAATCCGTGTATAACTCGAAATCATTCGTGGCGATAGCGATGTCGCCTATGCGAAGCGCGTGCATCTCCATTTTGTAGGGGGTAGCCGTGCCGGCCAGTTGTCTGTCATAGCGATTCACGACGTCCTGATGCCAGGTTTCACTCCGCCGCTTGCTGGGGTCCTTGGAAAATTCTTCGACCTTCGCCTTTGCCGAGGCGTATTCATCGTCCGTGATGATGCGTAGCGGCAATTCAATTGTTTGGACACTATGGGCAAGCACAGGGTCGGCGTGACGGTCCTTCTGTGCGCCTTCGTAGGCTTCTTCCCACGCGCGGACAATGCGGCCGGATAACTCCTCGAGGCGGGTGAGGCTGCGCAGTTCGCGCATGCGTTCCTCCGCGCGTTTGCTATACATGAGGTGGGGAGATTGATCACCCGAGGCGCCAGTCCAGCCGAGCACCGTTAGTTGGTTGCCGTACTTTGCGCGCAACGTCTCACGAACCGGGTGCCAGACGTCGGCGTCAATGCGAGAGTCTCCTTCGACTTCCTGTGCGGGGCACGGGAGATTCACGGCGGTCGCGACGAGTTGCTGCTCAGTGTCCCAGAAGAACAAGACTTCGACGCCGTGGTCTTCGTAGCCTTCGATGCGGCGAAAATCCGGTTTGTCCGTCGGGCCGTACATTTGCGCGCGGCCATCGGCGTAAACCGTTCGACGGTTCTGCGCGACGATGGCATGGCCAAGGCCCCAGCCGGCGCTTGCGGGTTTTCGCGCTTCCCACGCGGACGCGGCGGCATCGGCGATCCGGTCGCACAGAAATTCGATGTATTCGGCCGGCTGCATGACGCCTTCCTTGGGAATTTCGTAAACATCGACTTCCGTGACCGGCGCGGTGTGCGTGTGCGTAGCGTTGACGATGAGCTTGTTTGCATCGAATCCGGGAATCCGAACCTTGATGCGTTCGCGCGATTTTTCAATGATCCCGTTGCTGATCATGGCCAAATCGCAGGACACTACAATCGCCTGGTCTTTCACGAGATCGCCATCGCGCGATTCCAGCGCAAGGGCGATGGCCATGACTTCACTTGCGGTTTCGGTGGCGATACGTGTGTTCATCTGGCCGTTCAGCGCAACGGGCTGATTGGGCGTTATGCTGGCGCTGGACGCGCCCGCGTGGAGTTCCGCCATCGAGCAGGCCGTCCAACTTACCAGCGCGAAAACAATGGTTGACAGGGATGGCTGCCAGCGCTTGCGGCGTAAACGGTTCACGGTCATGTTCGTTCTCCGGTCAGTAGTATCGAGTGCGGGGCAACAGAATATCAGATTCGTTTGATCGTTATATGGAATCGCGGAACACCCCAGGGCAATCGCTCTTAGGTTCCAAATGACCCGGCGTGACGCAACGAAAGCGGCGCTATCGGGGAAAGGCGCTTCGCGGCCGATAGACGTCCAAAATCCGCGCGGAGCGCCTTGGAGTGCGGCAGCGGGTAGCTGCCGCTTTCCATTCCCTGGGCGAAATCGCTTCGCAGTTGGGTGTGATTGCACTGGTTTCGATTCACGTGTTCCCCAGGCCTGCAAATTTATTGCGGATTTCGAGTGCCCCGAAGTGAAAGCGGCGCTGACACGCCGCAGTCCAAGGCGCTGCGCGCGGCCAACCGACGTCTAACATTTGCGCGGAGCGCCTTGGACTGCGACAGCGGGTAGCTGCCGCTTTCCATTTCCTGGGCAAGAGCGCTTCGCAATTAAGCGAGATTGCGCTGGTTTCGATTCGTGTGTCCCTGAAGCCTT
>JAWXCN010000068.1:0-7330 GCA_034408725.1 Candidatus Hydrogenedentota bacterium | reverse complement strand
TCGATAACGATATTGATACCAATGTAGTCAGCGATAAACTCGACAATCTTGCTAATATGCTGGTCCGCGAATTCGATCGCCACTGGCGCGTCGAGCGCCTTTTCGATTTCGGTGGGCGCGCGTTCTTCGAAATATTGTTCTTCGTGAACAGGGACATAGAGCGGCGGTTCCTTGATGCCGCGCGCGTCCGCGCCATCGGGCAGCATTTTTGTTTCTTCGATATTCTGCCGAATCAGATACCGGTCTTCTTCGCGGTCCCGCCAGTCCCGGTGCAGTTGCTCATCGTATGCGCCGATGGTCGCTTCACTTAAGAGGCGAGTGGCAGTCTGGTTATTGGGATCAATGAGCAATACCTGCTCGAACAGCTTCTGCGCGCGAGAGAATTTCTTGTTTTCGAGGTAGTATTCGCCCTCGGTGATAAGCTGTTTCGTGCGCTCGAATTTCACGTCTTCCGCGCTTTTGGGTACGCCTCCGTCGTCCGTGCTTGGAATGGTTTCCGGATCAAACACGTCGAAGGTCTGGATGGCCGACGGTTGTTCGCCGGACGTGACCATTTGAATCTTGCCTTCGGCCTTTTGCAGCATTTTCTTGGCGTTTTCGTGCGCCGGATCGATCGCCAGCGCGCGGCTGAAGGCGTTGTGGGCCTCGCGGAACATTTCGTTGCTGTACAGCGAAACCCCTTCGCGGTACAACTGCTCCGCCGGGGACACCCCGGGCTCGGGGCTGGTTTCGACAATTACTACCGCCGGGGTCTCTTGTGCGTACACCGGCATCAGGCCAGCACACGCAATCAAGAGCGCCGTGGTCAGGTTGGTGGCGGCGGTCAACCGCTTCAACCGATTACTCTTGCGCATTCCTATCCTCCCGCAAATTGGCACGAGTATAATCGAACTCGTATCCCCACACAATGATTTTAGTCCTCTACGACCCCACCGGTGACAATGTGAACGCTTTGCCGTGCGCAGTGGAGAAAACGGTGACCGTATTGTTCACCGTGTCGATCTCCATGACTTTATAACTCTCAAACGGTTCATTTTCCGCGTACCGTTTTGGGCGCCCGCCTACTTTTGTGATCATCTCGGCGCGATACGAACCGTCACTCCACTTGACGATTCTCTGCAACTGAATCTCGATCTTTTCCTGCTCTGTTTCGCCGCGCGATCCGGTGCCTGCCATCACGCCGTAGATCGTAAACGGGTTCTGGCGCACGAGCGGCTTGAAATCCTCGGCGCGTTCAAGCACCGGTTTCGGCGCGGGCAGAGGTACGTTGTCCGAGGTAATGGGGGCGGCTTTCGGAGCAGCCGCGGGCGCGCCCGGAGCAGCGGCCGGCGCTGGTTTCTTTGCCGCCGGTTTGGGCTTTTCCGCGGGCTTCTCCACCGCCGCGATAAGTGCATTGACGTCTGGCGGGTTGATCAAAACCACATAGGCGCGAAACAGCAAGACCACCAGCAGGATACCCAGGAACATTTTTTCCTTCTGGTTCCACACCCACGACGCCGCTTTGCGTAATTTTGAAACAATGTCGTTCATGTCATTTTTCTCCGGCCTTCCCGCCGATTCGGTTTAGAAAGGCCAAAACTTCTGCCAAAAACTTTCTTCGGAACCGGACGCCGGCTTGGAACCTCCGGCTGTGTTGCGAATTTGCTGCATCGCCGCCAGACGCTCGATGCCGACCGCGCCTGGGGCTGCTGGAGGCGCGGCCGCTCCCGGTCTGCCACCCGCAGCTGGGGGGGCGATTGCGGAAAGGGGCTTAGCGTCGGGCACGTACTCGTCAATCCGGAAAACCATCTGAATTTTGAGTGGCGGGTCAGTGTACGCGCGAAGGGCGTTGTTGGTTATGCTGAACCCTTGCACCGTGACCGCCATCGAATCGTCTTCCTGTAGCTTCTCGATCAGCCGGCAAAATCCGTCCATCGTCATCCACATGGATACGCCGATGGGATAGTTTGTGAATCCGTCCTTCGTCGTCTTCGGTGTCCACATGTGCAGATCATCAATGCCGAGCACATCCGAATCCATGAGCAGCCGCAGCACGGCGCCGCCGAACTTGATGTTGGACAGCCAATATAAAGCCTCAAGCGGATGCACCGTCTTGCCCTGAAGGGAGTCGGGCCGGGGCATTCCGAAGTACATATCCACGGCGGGATTCACCCAGACCTGTTTTGTTATCGTCTCGGTATACAGGTCTTGCACGAGCTTGAGCGAAGTGGTTGCGTAATAGGCTTTGAGCACGCGCGTCTCGGGCAACGGCTCGAAATCCTTGAAGTCCGCGACAGAGAACTGCCGGGCGCGCAGTTCCAGGGCCTCTTGCCAAGGCTGTATTTTTGCCTTGGCTTCCGCGACGGCGGCTTCAGGTTTGCTTTTTGGAAACGTGCGCTTGAGCGACGTGAGCTTCGTGTTAAGATCCGCGAGATACTGCTTCTTCTCGGAAAACTTCTCGAGCGCCGGCTTGAAATAGAATTGATAGCCCGCCCCGGCGCCGCCCGCGAGCAGGAGTACAACTAAGATTGCAATTATCTGTTGTCTACGCATGGCGCGCTATATGACCCTTATCTGCCGCTTTCGCGTTCGGTACGGCGGCTGTTGCCGCCCGCGGGTTTGCGGGCGGCCGCGCCACCTGCGCCACCCGGACCTTCGGCAAGTTCCTTGGTCGGCTCAATAATTTCGCCACGGTACTGAACGTCAACGCGGAAAGATACGATACTGCCCGCCTGGTTCCATTGCATCGTGCTCGAATTCGGGTTTGCAACCGACGTCGAGTCGCGCAAACGATCCATACGCCCTCCGCCCCGGCGGCGTCCGCCGTCATCATCGCCGCCACTGCTGCCAGAAACTGGCTGCGCGCCTGCGCCTCCGCCCGCGTTATCCATTTCCGTAAACGGAACCGGGTCGGCAAAGCGTTCATCAAAATAGATGCCTTCGGCCAGAAAACGGCCGGATGCCTTGAGGTTCACGAGGAATTCTTCCATCGTCTCAATGCTTTCGGCGTAGCCGAGAATCGTCATGCCGTTGTAATTCATCGGATCAGGCGCGTTCAGGGCCGCCGTAAGCGGATCGACCAAGCCCATCATGACGCCGGTGCCTGGTTCAATGCCTTCAAAACCCGTGCTACCCCAACTGTCCGGCTGCTTGTTCGACGCGCTTAGACGTCCCAAACCTTTCGGAGCCGCTGTTTGAGTCATTGCGCCGGGCGGAGTGATTTGCGTCGTCTCGATGCCCCAAATCAATAGCAGCCTGCCGCGCGGACGCGCGTTGTTTATCGCGACCAAATCGTTTATCCATTGCCGGCGATTATCCAACCGGAAGTCCAGTCCGTCGATTTTGTTGCGGTACTGGGTGATCTCGCCCAACGCCGCCTTCATATCGGTTTCGTATTGCGACGTCCAGGTCGTCGGAGAACCGTCCTTGTATTGCAGACCGGGATCATATACCCCGATATGTTTCTTGGCAGTGTCGATATGCTGATCAATCATCTCACTTTGTTGCGCCATTGCAGGGACGATAGTCAGCATGATCAGGATAAGCGTGGCCACCGACAACAACCAGTACACGCCGGCTTCGCGACGGCGCGCCGCTTCGAGAATCCGGGGCGGAATCAGATTGATGCCGATAGTGACCTGTTCGCAGCAACGTAGCGCAAGCCCGAGGGCGACCGCGGCCTGTTCGGGATGCTCGTTGACTTCCTGCGCGCCTGGCGCGATGGCCAACCCCGCCAGCGGTTGCGCAATGCGAACTTCAATGCCAAGCTGGCGCTGTAAAAACGGAATCATGTTGCGCAGACACGCGCCGCCGCCCGTCACCACGATGCGGTTTACCGGACCGCCGCCGGGTTGTGACCTGAAATACGCGAAGGACCTTGTGATTTCGGAGACAAGCCGGTTTAACACCCGGCCAATGACCTCGCCGCCCTTGCCGTCGCGCGCGGCGTCGCCCGTTGGCGCAAAACCGCGCTCGCGCTTGAGTTTCTCGGCCTGCGCCCATTGCATGTTGAATTCCGCGGCGACCGCGCTGGTGACATCGTTGCCGCCGAGATTGAGACTGCGCGTGAACCGGAACTGGTTGTCGCGCTCGATAACGATGTCGGTAGTGGCGGCGCCAAGATCGATCAAGGCGACGCACTCGCCGGCTTCACCGAATTCCTTGGCGTACTTGAGCCAGTTGTACGCGGCGAGCGGACATACATCGACAATGTCCACCTGCCGCTTGATGTCCTTGATGAGTTCGAGGCGCTTGTCGACCACGTCGACTTTGATGGCGGCCATCAACACGTCGTAACCACCCGCTTCGGTGCGCTGGAGCACCTGGTAGTCGTGGGCGATTTGATCAAGCTGGAACGGAATCTGTTGCTGGATTTCGTACCGGACGATCTGGGTGACCTTGTATTCCGGGACCGGGGGCAGCGTGCGCGTACGCGTGAAGACGGATTGCCCCGGCACTCCGAACACCGTTTTCTTTGCCCGGACTTTCGCTTCCTTCAGGAGGTTTGCAACCGTGATCTTGCGCGCGTCGCGCTGAGCCTCGTCGTCCATCGAAGGATCAATGGGGAATTCGCGCTGATAAAATTTGGTGAGCTGGTAACCGGATTTTGTGGGCGTCAATTCACAAAGGCGAACCGCGCTCGAACCTAGGTCGAGCACGAGCTTCTTGGAACGCGCCCGCTTCGCTTTGGCCATAGGATCACCGCCTCCCTGGGTCGAGCATCTGGGCACGAAGATAGTGTGCGTTAAAAACTACGGCCCACCCTGCCATATTGAATCCCGCCAGGCTTTGAGGCGAATTCTGCACTACCACCCGTGTTGTCAGACGTTGTAAACCTTTATACTTGATTGTAATAAAGAGTACCAAAACTTGTCAACAATAAAATCCCGATGACAACAATTTCCGCGCCCAATCGCTGGGCACATCATTATTTTACCGCATTTCCTTCCGAATCTGCTGCCACGTCCGTGGCACAGCGTAACCCGTAGTCCTCGCGCTCGTTGGCCATCAAATCATAGTGCCGCGCCGTGCTCCGCGCTTCGAACGGCCCCTTCAAATAGGAGCCGCCACGCAGCACGCGATACACTTGCCCGTATTCTTTCACAATGTCCGTGTTTCCGGGATAAGCCGAATACCAGCTAGAGGTCCACTCGTAAACGTTGCCAGACATGTCAAGACACCCGTAGGGCGACGCGCCGCCGAGGAATTCCCCAAGAGGCATCAATTTGTTGCCCGGCTTGCCGTGGTTGATATTGGCAAGGGTCGGATCCCAAAGGTTGCCCCAGGGATACTCGCGGCCATCGGCCCCACGCGCCGCTTTCTCCCATTCAATTTCCGTTGGCAACCGCTTGCCCGCCAATTTGGCGTATTCGGTGGCCTGCTCCCAGGTCAATCCGGTCACCGGATAGTCCTCCTGCCCCTTCTTCACGTCGTGGGACGGGAAAACTTCTTTGTATTGCGCGTTCGAGACCTCGTATTTGTCGATATAAAACGCCTCAACGAGCAAGGTGCGCTTGGGCCGTTCATCCGGCGATTTTTCGTCCATGCCCATCGTGAATTCGCCGCCGGGAATGAGCACCATGCCAGGCGGGACCGCGCCTTCCTTCATGCTCAGCGAAACGTTGGCGTCGGACGCAGGTTCTACGGTAATCACCTGCTCCGCCATGATATACCCCTTCGCATATACAGCGACCGTATAGGTTCCGGGGGTCACCGGAAGGCGGGCGGGTGTCTTCTCTTTCTGAATGCGGTTGTTCAGGTAAATGAACGCGCTGCTCGGCGTCGAGAACACTTCGATCCGGCTTTGGCGCGGCTCGAGTTTATACGGCTTGGTATATTTGTAGTCAGCACGCACTTCAAGCGTCGCCGTCAGCGGTTCGTACCGATCCTTGCGCAACTCGATCTTGTGCGTGCCTTCGGGAAGCTGGACGTTCCGCAGCGGCGTCACGCCCAGGGGCGTGCCGTCCTCCAGATAAACCGATGCGGACGATGGCGTGGACTCAATCGACACCTCGCCCACCAACCGCGGCATCATGAGCGTAAATGAACCCGCGCCTTGCACCGGCACTTCGTAGGTGTCGTAGGTGCGCTTGTACCCTTCCAACGTGAGATCGATGAGCACGGGGCCGGGCGGCAACCCGCGCACCGTGCGTGGGGTCACCCCGTAAACCTGTCCGTTGATCTGGACCTCCGCCCCACTCGCGGGAACGCTTTGAATGACGATCTCCGTGTCGAAGATTTTCTCGTCACCCGTGCATCCGCCGATGAGCGCAAATGCCCAGACCACGCATGCGAATCGTGCCGATAATCGCCGGCGCGTACTCATCCACCCGCCCCGATTTGTGCATCCCCTCGGATTCAGGCGCGCAACACACCAGTGCCGCGCGCCATCCACCCGCAAGAATGCGTTTCCCTGCGTGTATTAAAGCGCATTGGTTCGGTGCGGCGCAAGGAGTGGAGATTTGGCTATTGCCATGTTCGTATGCCAAATAACGTGGAAAATACGCGCGGAGCGCCTTGGACTGCGGCAGCGGGTAGCTGCCGCTTTCACTTCCATAGCCAATCATGCGTCGAAATTAAACGCGCTCACCCCGGCGAGTCAACCTTCTCACTCAACGCTTCTGACGCATCGTGGCGGGCGAGGACGCCCGCCCTCCCTTCGATACAATGACGGCGAAAATACGCGCGAAGCGCCTTGGACTGCGGCAGCGGGTAGCTGCCGCTTTCACTTCCATAGCCAATCATGCGTCGCAATTAAATGCGATCACCCCGGCGAGTCAACCCTCTCGCCCAACGCTTCTGACGAAACGCGGCGGGCGAGGACGCCCGCCCTCCCTTCGATACGATGACGGCGAAGATACTCGCGAAGCGCCTTACGCTTTCCCGCGCTATTCAATCCCCTGCTCTTTGAAGGGTTGCTTCTCCGCGTCTTCGGGGGACATCACAAAATCGCCCACGCCCGCCGGCACGACCACGAAATACGCAATCGCCGGGGTGGGATCAATAATAGTGACATCGTCGGTTGTTGGAGCCGCCGCGCCATTCTTCACGTAAAACGCTGATGCCGTGAACAAATACGGAACTGCCCGGCGGCGGTTCGGATCGCCGAGCACATCCGCAAACAACAGCGGATCAATTACGGTATTAATCGGGAACCCTGGCGCAAAAATTGCCCGGACATCCGAATTCGATGTGAACGGCCCCAGGAATGGAATGGTCGTGCCATCTGAGAGTTGCGTTAAATTACCGTCTTCCTGGAACGTCCATTGGACAGATACCGCCGTGTCGTTTGCCGTGAGATTCGGCGGAACAACTGCGGACACGGCGTAGCGCGCGCGGATCGGAATATTGA
>JAWXCN010000067.1:0-24134 GCA_034408725.1 Candidatus Hydrogenedentota bacterium | reverse complement strand
CATTTACATTGTTCGCATCCCAAAATGCGTGCTACCTTCTCCCAATGCCCGAGAATCCCGATCAAAAGCTCCGCCCCTCCCCCCACACCTTCGCCTCCGCGCGATGGTTCGCAACGGCAACCCTCGTGGGCACGGCGATCCTGACACTGGTATGCACCGCAATCGCGTGGATGTGGGACCCCGCCGCGGCAAAAGGCATCGCCATCGGCGGGGCTGCGGGCGCGGCGGGATTTTGGCTGATACTGCGCCGTACCAGTACGTTGCACACCATTCCGAAGGCGGAAATTCCGTATCGCGTCTACCGCTGGACATTTTCGCGCATCTTGCTGTATGGTTTGGCCTTGATTTTGGCGTACCTCGTCGATCCGGCAGGGCGTCACGCCTTGTTGGGTGCGGCAGGTGGCCTGTTCATTGCGCGGGCGGTGATGATGGTGACGGGGATCATCGCATGGCGGCGCGGAGTTCAGGCCGGTTCCGGCAGTAGTCACGAGTAGCGCGGGGCATAACCGCTACGTCCACAGTGCCGATGCTGGCGAAATTGCAGCAGGAACCTGTGCGGGGTATCTATGTGTCCACGCGAAATCGTGAAATGTATCACGATGCCCCGGGAGCATTTATGCCTACACTTATAGACGATATTCTCGCGCTCGAAAACCAGGCCAGCGCGGTTGTAGCCACTGCCCAGGCTCAGGCCGAAACCATCATGCAGCAGGCCGGGCACGAAGTTGCCTCCGCACGGAACGCGTTGGCTGCGGAAACGGCGGCGAAACTTACCGCGCTGGAAACAGAAATCAACGAACGTTGCCGGAATGAAGAAGTTCGGGCGGAAGAGGATTCACGCCTGGCGATAGCAAACATTGAACGCGCCGCTTCCACCGCGGTGCAGCAACAGGCCGCGAAAATCGCAGCCGCATTTACGCAGGGATAGTTCCAGGTCATGGCCATCGATCGGATGAAGAAAATCTCAATCGTATGCCCGTTACACTCGGCCGATCGAGTGAACCGGCTGCTTTTTGACCTTCGTGCCGTTGAAATTGTTGATGCATTTGACACCCACTCGGAAGCCCGTGGCGCCCTTACGCGGCATGTTGCGTCGACGGAAGAACCCGAACAACACCTCAATAAGGTCCATTACGTATTGTCATTGCTCGACGAGATCGCGCCTATACAAAAAAGCTTTATCGAAGGGCTTACTCCGCTTCCCATGCTTGTCGAACAGAAGGAGCTGGACGCGGATATGCACGGTTTCAGCCTCGATGCGTTGTACGAGGAAGCCCGCGCACTGGACGATGCCCGGAAATCCGCCGAGCGCGGTCTCACGGAAGTCCGCGGTCAACTTGACGCGATTGCGCCGCTCGCCGATGTGACCGTACACGTGGCTGATTTGATGCGCCTGAAACATACCCGGGTGTTTTTCGGCACACTCCCAATAAGGCAGGTGGATGCATTCAAGACGCGTGCAGACCTCCCGAAGTCTCTCGCCTGGGAAAAATTGCCCGCCCATAAACTAGAGTCCAACGGCCGTACCGCCCAGGCCGCGATCAAATCCGATCGCGTCCGCATTGTCGCGGCATGCCTCATCGAGGATGTGGCAGCGGTGCAGCGCGCGCTTGCATCCGAACAGTTCGAGGAAATCCCTTTGCCGGATGTGCCCGGTTCTGTTCGCGACCGAATTCGCGAATTGGAAGCCGATCAGGCGTCGTTCGTCGAGGAAGTCGAGAGGATTCGAAGACGTATAAAGGAAATGGCCGCCCATCGGCGCGCACTTCAGGTATTGGACGGATATTGGGCGGGCGCGCGGCGCGCGCAACAGGCCAAAAGCTCGGCGATCGACGGCCGATGGGTCCATGTCATCACGGGCTATTGCCGGAATCGCGACCTTCCCACCGTTCAAAGTGTATTGCGCAAAGACGTGCCTGAAGCAGACCTTACCGCTGAAGACCCACAACCAAGCGACGCCGTTCCCGTAAGTATCACGTCGGGCCCAAATGTCCGCCCTATCCAAATGCTGATTAATCTCTTCGGCCTTCCGCCCTATGCTTCTTTCGATCCGTCGCCATTCATCATCATCAATTTTCTGCTGTTCTTTGGTATTTGTTTCGGCGACGTCGGTTATGGTCTTGCGCTCACGACATTGGGCTTCTATGTCACGCGCAAAACCCGCGCCTACGAAGGGGTCAACAATTTTGCAAAACTGCTGCTCTACGCCGGCATCAGTACCACGATTTTCGGCGCGCTAATGGGATCATGGCTGGGCGATCTCTACAAGCCCGAGTACCTGGGCGAAGGAAATCTACTCTTGCGCCTCAAAGATTCGATGATGGTGCTCGATCCGCTGGCCGATCCCGTCACCATGCTGCTGCTTGCCCTGGGAATCGGAATGCTCAATCAGTTCTACGGCATCGGACTCAAAATGTACGGCGCGCTCCGCACAGGCGACAAAGCCTCCGCGGTATTCGACGGCTTGCTGTGGCTCATAACCTTGCCGGGTATGGTGATCCTCGTAGGAACGCTGTTCGCCCCGGTTCCCGGCCCCGTGCTTACCGCGGGTCTCTCCCTATTCTTCATCGGAGCCTTGGGACTGATATTGACACAGGGACGCGATCAACGCGGCCTCTTCAGCAGGCTGGGTATCGGCACCGTAAGCCTGTACGGAATCGTCGGAAGCTACGGATGCACCGCATTCATCGGCGACGTGTTGTCGTATTGCAGATTGCTCGCGCTCGCACTGACCACGTCGATCGTTGCATTGACCGTGAACCTAATCGCGGATCTGATGCGCGATGCTCCGGTGGTTGGTCCCGTTTTGTTCGTACTCGTCCTCGTCCTCGGACATACGTTCAACTTTGCAATCAGTCTCTTGGGCGCGTTCGTTCACGCCATGCGCCTGATCTTTGTCGAGTTTTTCGGACGATTCTATGAAGGCGGGGCCAAGCCGTTTACCCCGTTCGGATTCGATTCACCGTCACATGTATTAAAACGGTCCGCCAACACGACGTCGTGATCCGTCGGAAAAGTATTCTCGGGGTAAGAGGCACAGGCCCAGCGCCCAATGCGATACCGCTGTAAGGGGCGGGGGTTGCGCCGGGCAGAATGGAGGACATTCGGAAATGGAGATGGAAAGTTCGATTTGGATTGAACTGGGCCGCGGCCTGGCGTATTCCGGCGCCGCGCTGGCTTTCGGCCTGGGCGGTTGCGGTTCGGCGCGGGGTATCGCAATCGCGTCGCAGCAGGCCGCCGGCGTGCTCGGAGAAAAACCGGACTTGTTCGGCCGCTTGCTCGTCATGGTCGCGCTTCCCGGCACCCAGGGATTCTACGGTTTCATCGCCGCGTTCATGATGGCCATGCAAACCGGCCTTGTCGAGGGCGATGTTCACGTGTCACCGGGCACAGGACTCGCGCTGCTCATGGTAGGGTTCGGCACGGGCCTGGCCTTGTATGTGAGCGCGGTGTACCAGGGCCATGCGTCTGCCGCCGGTATTGCCCTCATCGCCCGGCGCGAAGACGCCGCTGGCCGTGCGATCCTATTCCCCGCATTGGTCGAAACGTACGCGGTCATCGCGCTGTTGGCTGCCATTCTGTTCATTCTCTGGCTGTCCAATCCGGGAACGACCGAGCTTCCGCGCAATGTCCTCGAATACCTCGGCCCCATAACGCCGGCGGCACAGGGCTAGAAGGAAAAACGTCGTGGCGCTTGACACTATCCATCAGTCCGTTATCGCGTCCGCGACCACGGAAGCCGGGCGCATCGTAGAAACCGCGGAACTACACGCCAGCGAGCGTGTCGCCCGCGAGGTTGAAGCGATCCGGCGGGCCGAAGAGCACCGGTACCAGCTTGCCGTGCGCGCGTTGGAAGATGCCGCTGCGCGCAAGATCTCCCGGGTGAAGGGCGAAGCGTCCAAACGCCTTCTCGCGCGCCGGAACGCATTGCTCGACGCCATTTTCGCCGAGGCCAGGAAGAATATCCTCGCGATGCCCAGAGACGCATACGCAGCCGAAATGCGCAAGCGTCTCGAAACGGCTTCCGGAGGCGCAGGCGGAGTCATTCGGATTCATCCTGACGAAAAAAACGTCATGGAGAGCATGCTGGCTTTGTTCAACGCACAGCGTCCGGGCGATGCGCGCGTTTCGCTTGATCCCGCCGCGCCGCTCCCAAAACCTGGCGGGTTCGTATTTGTCGCGGAGACATTTGAAGTCGATCAAACACTCGAAACGATTGTCGACGCCCTGAAGCACGAATTGGCTCCGCAACTTGCCGCAGAGTTGTTCGAGAACTGATTGTGACAGCATTGGTCCAAAATGCCATTTCATGGGGGTTTGTTTGCGGCCGCATCGCCGTCCTTGAACGAACCTTGCTCGGCTTCGATTTTTACAACACATTGCTCGGCCACGAACATTCCGAAGACCTGTTGCGACAACTCCAGGAAACTCCGCTGCGCGATGCCGTGACTGCCGCCGGTGCGTGGGAGGACTGGAGCGCGATTATCGATCGGCATTTCTATGACCAGGTCGCTTCGATCCGCAAAGACTGCCCTGACGAGCGCGTGCCGAACCTCTTTCTCATGCAGGGCGATTACCAGAACCTGAAGCGCGCTCTCACCGGGCAGACGGTGTATCCCTTCCAACATGCCGTGCTTACCACGGAAATGTTGAATGCATGCGCAACAAGAGATTTTCTCGCAGTTCCTTCACCGTACCGCGAAACCGCGCAGGCCGCCGCCCGCGTTATAGAAGAACGATCGCTGTCCCATCTGGATTTGGTGCTCGATGGCGCGTACGTGCGGCATTTGCACGAGTCCGCTCACGCAGTCCAGGTGCCGTTGATCGCCGAGTATTACGATTTCTACGCCCTGCTCAGAAGTATTACCGTGTTGTGGCGAAGTCACCTTGCGGGCGGCTCGCTGAGCGCTCCGGCATCCCACATACTGCCTCTCGGTGAACTTTCGCGCATCATCAGAGACCTCGTCGCCGCGGCCGATCCAAAACAGTGGGCAGGGATCGTACCGGGCGCGCTCGGCGTGGCGCTGGCCAGACACGTTGATGCCGGAACTGCCGATGCGCCGCAACGATTCGAAGGCGAAGCTTTTGATCTGCTCGCCGAAATTGCGCGCTTCGGACGCGGCCAGGTCTTCGGACCGGAACGCGTATTCGCTTATCTCTGTGCGCTGGCCACGGAAGCGTATAACCTCAAGTTGATTGTGTCCGGGCGGTTAAGCCGCATCGACGCCGACATACTCAAACGGAGGCTGCGCAAACCCCATGCTTAAGGCAGTTGCCGTCGGCGAAAAACGCTATATCCTCGGCTTCAAGGGTGCTGGGTTCGAGATCGTCGAATGCAACGACGCGGAATCGTTGCGCGCGGAACTCAACCGCCTCTCGCGCGAAGCGGACGTTGCCGTTGTATTGGTAACCGAAACTATCGCGATGGAAGCACCGGACGCAATCGATGCTTTTCGCGAACGATCAAACGGAATCCTAACCATCATTCCAACGCACGAAGGCAGCAATCACACCAGCTTCGATCAAATGAAAAAGGCCATCGAGCGATCGATAGGCGTTGACATTTTGGGCAAAGACTGAGGAATTTTGGATTTTAGATTTTGGATTGAATACGAAATGCGGATGTTATGAACGAGACCGAGTTTAAGGCACGAACAAAAAGGCTTGCGCTCCGTTTTATCAAGCTCGCGGACTCGCTCCCAAAACATAGCTCTTTCCAGGTCATAGGCCGGCAATTATTACGTGCGGGTACATCATGCTCTTCAATCTAAAATCTAAAATCTAAAATAAAGAGGATTTGTCGGTGACTACGAATAATGGCGAAGTAATCAAAGTTTCCGGTCCACTTGTCGTCGCGAAAGGCTTGGGTGATGCGCGGATGTTCGAGATGGTGCGCGTGGGCGAAGCGCGTCTCTTCGGGGAGATCATCGAAATCCGGAGTGATGAATTCTCGATCCAGGTCTACGAAGAAACTGAAGGCATTGGCCCCGGTCAACCGGTATTCCGAACGGGCGAAGCCTTGAGCGTCGAACTCGGGCCGGGCCTCATCCGCTCCATCTACGACGGCGTACAACGTCCGCTGGACAAACTCGCGCGCGACACCGGCGACTTCATCGTCCGTGGCGCGGAAAGCCCCGCACTGGATCGCGCCGCCATTTGGGAATTTGTTCCTGTCGCAACGGCCGGCGCCAAAGTCGAACCCGGAGATGTATTGGGAACGGTTCAAGAGAGCAAACTCGTTGTACACAAAATCATGGTCCCGGCCGGTGTGCGTGGAACGGTGCGCCAAATCGGACCCATCAAAGGCAATGTCGAAACCAACGTCGCCGTAATCGAAACAAGTGCTGGCTCGGTGAATGTCAACATGGTGCAACGCTGGCCCGTGCGGCATCCGCGCAAAGTATTCCGGAAACTGCCGCCAACCGAACCGCTCGTCACCGGCCAACGCGTCATCGACATGTTCTTCCCGCTCACCAAAGGCGGTACCGCCTGCGTGCCCGGCCCATTTGGCAGCGGCAAGACCGTCGTGCAACACCAACTCGCGAAATGGTCCAACGCCAACATCATTGTCTACGTCGGCTGCGGCGAACGCGGCAACGAAATGACCGACGTGCTCATGGAATTCCCGCACCTCAAAGACCCCGAATCGGGCGAGCCGCTTATGGAACGCACGGTGCTCGTCGCGAACACGTCGAACATGCCCGTCGCCGCGCGCGAAGCGAGCGTGTTCACCGGCATTACTATTGCCGAATACTTTCGTGACATGGGCTACTCGGTCGCGCTCATGGCCGATTCGACAAGCCGTTGGGCCGAGGCCATGCGCGAAATTTCTGGCCGCCTCGAAGAAATGCCGGGGGAAGAAGGCTACCCCGCCTACCTCGGCTCGCGAATCGCCAGCTTCTATGAACGCTCCGGCAACGTCCTGTGTCTCGGCAGTGAACAACGCCCGGGCTCGTTGTCAATCATCGGCGCTGTGTCGCCTCCCGGCGGCGACATGTCAGAACCCGTCGTGCAGGCGACGCTGCGTGTTGTAAAAGTATTTTGGGGACTCGACGACAAACTTGCTTTCGCGCGTCACTTTCCCGCGATTAACTGGCTTACCTCATATTCCCTCTATCAGGAAGTGATTGACGCCTACGCGAACGAACATCTCGACGGCGAATGGCAGTCTATCCGCAAACGCGCAATGGTGCTGTTGCAGCGCGAAGCCGAACTTGATGAACTCGTGCGCCTCGTCGGCATGGATGCATTGGCCCACGAAGACCGGCTGCTCATGCAGGCCGCGAAAATGATTCGCGAAGATTTCCTGCACCAAAACGCGTTTGACGAGCGCGACAGCTATACGTCGCTCTCAAAACAATTGCGGCTACTCAAAATTATTCTGCGCTACTACGACGATGCGCGCGCTGCATTGAAGAACGGCGCGCCGCTAAACGCGTTGATGACCCTGGCCTCCCTCGACGATATTGCAAAGGCGAAACTCATTCCCGAAGACAGCGACGGCGAGTTTGACGCGGTCGAACGAAAGATTGGCGCGGAAACGCGCGCAATCCCAACCACGTAAAAAGGCGAACCACACATGGCCGCGATTACCAAAGAATACCGCACCGTCAAACAAATCGTAGGACCCCTTATCCTTGTCGATGGCGTCGAAGGCATTACCTACGGCGAACTCACAGAAATCAAAGAGGCCGATGGAGCGCTCCGGCGCGGGCGCGTGCTTGAGGTGAGCGGCAATAAAGCCCTCGTGCAGGTGTTTGAAGGCACCAGCGGCCTTTCGCCCCGGGACCTCCGCGTAAAATTCCTCGGCAAAGGCCTCGAGTTGGCGGTCTCCCCGGACATGCTCGGCCGCGTGTTCGACGGATTCGGCCGCCCGATCGACGATGGCCCGGCCATCATCCCGGAGAAGTGGCTCAACATCAACGGCAACCCGATGAACCCGTACGCGCGCGATTATCCGAACGAATTTATCCAGACCGGCATATCGACAATCGATTTGTTGAACACACTTGTCCGTGGACAGAAACTGCCCATCTTCAGCGGCTCGGGATTGCCACACTCGAGGCTGGCCGCGCAGATCGCGCGTCAGGCCAGCGTGCTCAAAACCGGCGACAGGTTTGCCGTGATCTTTGCGGCGATGGGCATCACCTTCGAAGAATCCGAATTCTTCATCGCGGACTTTCGCCGCACCGGCGCGCTCGAACGCGCCGTGCTCTTCATGAACCTCGCGGACGACCCCCCGATTGAGCGCATCGCAGTACCGCGCATGGCGCTCACCGCCGCCGAATACCTCGCCTATGAGAAAGACATGCACGTCCTGGTTATCCTTACCGACCTGACGAACTACTGCGAGGCGCTTCGCGAAATTTCCGCCGCCCGCAAAGAAGTTCCCGGTCGCCGCGGCTACCCGGGTTATCTCTATACCGACTTGTCAACGCTCTACGAGCGAGCGGGCCGCATCAAAGGCAAGCACGGCTCCATCACTCAGATTCCCGTGCTCACCATGCCCGAAGACGACAAGACGCATCCCATCCCGGATCTCACCGGCTACATCACCGAAGGCCAAGTTATTATCAGCCGATCAATACATGCGCAAGGAATCTATCCCCCGGTGGACGTGTTGCCCTCATTGTCACGGCTCAAAGACAAAGGCATCGGCGACGGCAAGACCCGCGAAGACCATGCCGACGTCATGAACCAGCTCTACGCGGCATACGCCCGCGGCAAGAACGCCAAGGAGCTCGCCATCGTGCTAGGCGAATCCGCGCTGAGTGAAGCGGATTTGTTATATGTGAAATTCGCCGACGCCTTCGACGCGCGTTTCGTCGCGCAGGGTGAAGACGAAAACCGCACCGTCGAGGAAAGCCTTCGCATCGGGTGGGAACTGCTCGCCCTGTTGCCGCGCGCGGAACTCAAACGCGTGCGCGAGAAGTGGGTCGAAAAATATCACCCGGATAAGGCATAAGGCCAGAACACCCACATGGCAACACGTCTGGCAGTCAACCCCACCCGCATGGAAATGCTCCGGCTGCGCAAGCGCCTGCAAGTCGCCGTGCGCGGTCATAAACTCCTTAAGGACAAGCTGGACGGCCTGATGAAAGAGTTCATGAAGATCGCCCGGACCTACAAGGAAAACAGATTAGCCGTCGATGCCGAGCTCCCCCGCGTCATGAAGCTCTTTGTGTTGGCCGAGGTGACCTCCTCCCGCCTCATTACCGAGGACGCGCTCGAAAACACCCGGCAAGACTTATCCATCACGCGGTCCATGCGACGCGTGATGAGCATATCCGTGCCGCACCTCGATATTGAATTTGGCGAAGTTCGCGGCGGATACAGCGCCGTGCATACCTCGATGGAACTTGACCAGGCCATTGCCGGTTTGCGACAGTTTCTACCGGCCCTCCTTCTTATGGCTGAACTTGAGGAGTCCGTCCGGCGCCTGTCCCAGGAAATCGAAAAGACCCGTCGCCGCGTAAATGCTCTCGAACACTCGTTTATACCCCGAATGCGGGAAACGATAAAATATATTAAGAATAAGCTGGACGAGATGGAACGCTCAAACACCAGCCGGCTGATGAAAATCAAGGATCAGCGACTGGCCCAGGAAGCGCAAGGACAATAGCATTCGACAAGTATTGACATTTTGTTCCGCCGCAATCGGGGACGCGGCGTACACCGGTACGATGGGTTCGGCGCCTTGATACGACATCTCAAAATACTCGTCGTTGACGATGATCCGGGCGTTATCGATCTGCTCGGTGCGTTTCTCGAAACGCGCGGCTATTCCGTAAACACCTGCAACGCCGGCCGCGATGCACTGGTACTGCTGGACGGCGATTCCTATGACCTCGTTATTAGCGATATCGAGATGGCCGGAATGAACGGATTCGAATTACTCCGCCAAACGCGCACGAAGTATCCCCGCATAGGCATCATTCTCATGACCGGATACACTGAACATCACCCGCTCTCCGAGGCGTTGCGCGCCGGCGCGGACGGATACATCTCGAAACCTTTCAGCCTGCGCAAGTTTTCACTAATCTTTGAACAGGCCTACTGGAATGCCCTGTCCCGCGAAGACTGGTGGACCGCCCACGACGACACCAACGCCTCCGCGTCCCAATAGCCGAAGAAAAAGCGTTCCTGGATCGTCGCGGCGTTACCGCTGCTTCACTAACGCACTCCCACCATCGCAGAAACAAAAAAAACGGCCCGGGGCAATCACCACCGGGCCGGATACAATTTGACCGAAATTAGAAACTACGCCGACTCAATCACGGTTCCTTCTCGCACTGGCGCTGCCGCCGCCTCGGCCCCCACTACTGCTGTTATTACTGCCGCCGGTGAGTCCACCCTGACGTTCCGAGCCAGGACCTGGCGCCTTTCCCTGCATCTCTTTCGCAGATTGACGGTTTATTTCACCATTGATATACCGGTTCGAGTATCCCCACGGAGACACCGGCCCTTGAATTACCGCAATCGGCTTAATCCGCGGTTTGTTCGGAAGATTGTCCAAGCGGTAAACATTCTTGCGCGACCGCGGCGCCACACGAATGGCCTCGTTCGTATTCGTGTCATCCACTCGCTGCTCAAGTGTCGGCCGGCTGTCCACCGTCGAATCAAGCGGACTCGGCAACACGCCCGGCGTGGATACGTCCACTTCCCCTTCAATGACCACTTCCACGGCCTCATTCGCGGCCGGGGTCACCTCGATCTCGACAGCGACCGGCGCATCGCCCGGCTCAGGCGAAATTACTTCGATCTCATCCTGGCCGTATGCCACACCAGAAACACCAAGTCCTGCAAGCGCAATAAGCGCCACGCCAAATGTATGATGAACCGACCTCATGGACTGCCCCTTTCGTGTTCGGCTTCGATCCGGGTTTTTAGTCTAGCATATACTTCCGAAAAAGAATAGATACGTTTGCCGCGAATACGTGCTTCTGGCAATTTTCACACCCGGAAGTGGTCGCGTTCGTCCAAAAGTTGAGACAGTAGTGGGAGCAAGTAAACACTACGTTGTCCCCCCTCGGATGCAAACGATTTCACTTATAGGTAATCTTACAACCTATGGCGCTGCTGTCTGGGGCGGACACTATAAGGGAATTATTCAATGGTACGGGCATCAGTTTTTGGCTTAGTTCTCGTTCTACTGGCGGGTTGCGCGACCGCGCCGCCTCGCTCCGTGGTCCCGGAATATTATCTTGCAAAAGACGGAGTCGCCCAGGCGCGGATTGTCGTCGCGGCGGATGCGCCGGCCTCGACGAAGTATGCCTCCGAGGAATTGCAGCGGTTTCTGGGGGAGGTTACCGGCGGGACTTTCGAGGTTGTGCCTGATACGGAGCGGTTGCGCGATGGCGATATTGTGCTCGGGTGCAATGCGCAGCTTGGCAAGGCCACCCGTGAAAAACACCTCTACGACTCGATTGGCAACGAATCCTATGTGATTGAGTCAACGGGCCGGCACCTGATCATCGCGGGCGGTGAACCGCGCGGCACGTTGTACGGCGTGTACGGGTTGCTCGAGGAAAAGCTCGGGTGCCGCTGGTTCACGCCAACGGTCAGCCGCATCCCGAAATCGCCGACGCTGACGCTGGACCGGTTCACGCAGAGCGAACGGCCCGTGCTTGAGTATCGCGAACCGTTCGTCGCTGATTGCTACGACGGAGACTGGGCCGCGCGCAACCGCATGAACAGCAGCGCGGCGCGACTCGAAGAAAAGCACGGCGGCAAGGTTACGTATTACGGGTTTGTACACACGTTCAACATGCTGCTGCCGCCGGATCAATATTTTGATCAGCACCCCGAATATTTTTCTCTCGTGAAAGGCAAGCGCCTGAAAGAGCGCTCGCAGTTGTGCTGCACTAATCCGGACGTGATTCGAATCGTGACAGAAGCGGTGCAAAAGAACATGCGCGAACATCCCGAAGCTACCGTGTTCTCAGTATCGCAAAACGACTGGCTGAACTATTGCGAATGCGACCCGTGTACCGCGCTCGCGGAAAAGGAAGGCAGCCAGATCGCGCCAGTCCTTCAACTCGCCAACCATGTGGCCAAAGCCGTCGCAGAGGAATTTCCCGGCAAACTCATCGACACGCTCGCTTACCAATACACCCGCAAACCGCCCAAGACGATGCGGGCGGAACCAAACGTGATCATCCGGCTGTGCAGTATCGAGTGTTGTTTTGCGCATTCGTTCGAGGACTGCGACAGCGCGGAGAATGTGGCGTTCGAGCAGGACGTAATCGAATGGGGAAAAATCTGTAACCGGCTTTGGGTCTGGAACTACAACACGTCATTCTCGGACTACTTCATGCCGTACCCGAATCTGCGCGTGCGCAATGACAACATCCAGTTCTATGCGCGCAACAACGTGAAGGGCATCTTCGAGCAGGATGTTTACACCACGCTTAACGGCGAGCTGTCGGGGCTCAGCGGTTATCTGAATGCGAAGATGTTGTGGAACCCGAATTACGATGAAGACACAGCAATCAATGAGTTTCTCGACGCAGTGTATGGCAAGGCCGCGCTTTCAATCCGCGAATACATTGATCTGTTGCACAACCGCGCCGAAGCCGGAAACATTCACATGGACATTTGGATTGGTCCGCAGCATCCGCTGCTAGACCATGGCGTACTCGAGATCGCCGATCATATCTGGGACACGGCGGAATCCCGCGTCGCCAGCGACCCGGAAATCCTCGAGCGCGTTCGCGCGGCCCGGTTAAGCGTGGACTACGCGATCATCGAGCGCGAGCGCACGGAGGGCTTACGCATGTACGTGATCGATCAACACTCGCGCACGCTGTCGGTGCGGCCCGAGTTTGCCGCGCGCGTAAAACGGTTCTTCGATGTTGCCGCGCGCAACGGCGTCACCAACCTGCGCGAAAGCAATGGCGCGATAGAATTGTACAAACAGGAACTCGACAAGTATCAGGCCATTACGAGTGGGCCTGCGCGCACGGCGGTTTCCGCGAAAGGCCTTCAGCCTGGCTTGAAGTTTCGCGGATACGATGGTGTGTGGGACTCGCTACCCGATTTCTCCGCGCTCACACCCGTTGAAGAAGGTGTGGCTGACGCAATCGATCTCAGCGTTACGTCGCGCCGCGAAGCGCTCGGACTCGCGTTTGCGGGTTACTTCCGCGCGCCGGTCGATGGCGTGTACCTGTTTCATCTGCGGTCAAACGATGGCAGTAAACTGTATCTCGGAGATGATGTAATCGTCGATAGTGACGGCCTGCACAAAATCGAGGTGCGCTCTGGCATCGTCACCTTGAAACGGGGTTATCATCCCATTCGCGTCGAGTATTTCGAGAGCGGTGGACAAGAAGCGCTGGATTTGTTTATTGAAGGTCCGGGAATAGAGAAGCAGCCGGCGCCGGTCTCGATGTTGTGGCATTCAGCGCGGGATTGAGTGCAAGAGATACATAGCCAAAGCGGCGCTTTAGGTGAAATTGTTTATACAAACCGCATTGAGGCGCAGTTCGTTTGCAGCAGCGCCTTTTCAAGCAGATTGACAAGCGATTCCGGCGAGGGATCGGCGTCTCCAAGCGCGATATACGACGTTGCGGGCGCGGAAAGTCCGGCGTGCAACGCGCCTTCGACGCGAAGTTGATCAACTGGACTAAGGTTCCCTATCGAAGCGACGCCGGGCGTGTACGTTGCATCTCGCGTGATGCTGTCGTTTTTGATGAATGCGCGGGCGGGCGTCGAAATCGTGTGCAGGTCCAGCATTGCGAATCGTCGCGCGCACGCGCCGTCGTCATCCGCGCCCAGCACTACATTCACTCGTTCGCTTGCGCCGCAGGTTTCGGTTTCGGTTCGCAGGTGTTTCAGCAATCGTTGCGCGAACTCGACGGTTGCGCGTGATCGGTGCAGTTCCTCGCCGGTAATCGCCTGCGCGCATTCATTGAGTCCCGTAATGGCGACGACAAATTGCGCGGCATCGGGATCGACGTATGCCCGGCCATCGTGTCTGAAAGTAAGTGCGGCCATCGGCCCGACACCGCCGAATGCATACAACCGATCGAGAAACGCCTTTCGTTCGGCCAGCGCAATCACGGCCGCGCGCACGAGCGCGCCACACGTGTCGAATAGATGTTGTTCGCCGAGCAACTGCGCGGCGGCGCGCGGTAAATTGATCGTGACGGCTCCGCCCACGATATCGCGCGCGGGCCAGTCGGGTCCGTATTCCGTCGCGTCTCGCTCAAAACGGATCGCGGCATGCGCGCGGAGTGTGTGCGTTTGGAGCACGCGGCCAAGCAGCGCGCGGAATTTTGAATCGCGCATTGCCTCACGCGATACGGGGACCGTGATTCGCGGCACGCCATAATTTGCGCCGCCATCCACGACCGTGGACCATATCTTTGCGAAAGCCAGGGTAAACGCGCGCGCGTTGTCATCAGCAATGTCCCAGGGCAGTTCAATGTCCACGGGTTGCGCGCCGGTAGGCGTCATCAATCCAAATATCGTGATGCGCGCAAGCCGTTCGATGTCTTTCTTGTTGTCGCCGTCGACCAATGAGCCCATGGTGCGGGCAAACGCGGTCCACCGTATGGGTCCGACAAAATGCCCCTGCAATGCGGACGTGAACCGCACGGTCTGCGCAAGCAGCGCTTCAATCGTCACGGGAGGCGGCGCGTAACGTTTGCCGGAGTACACCGCGAGACCAAACTGTTTTAGAAATAAAAGAGAATGAGCGGCGCTCCGAAATCGGTCCACATGAGTGAGGTCATGGATATGAATGTCGCCCCGAAGGTGCGCATCGGTAACGTCCGCGGAATGGACGCTGGACATTGCGAATTCGCGTTTCACGCGCTGCGCCAGCGCGATGTCGGTCGCGGCCGGGTCCTGGATGCTTTCGGTTTCGCCCTGGTTCGGCGTGCAAATGATTTGTTCCGTGTCGTACAACGGCACGCCAAGTCGCATGTGCCTGCTACGATATTTTTCGAGGCCGTGCTCGACCAGTTTCGCGTCAACCAATTCGCGCACGAGGGCGGCGGTGAGGGTGGTTAACCCCGCGCGCGCTATCTGCTCCTCGACGGCCCGCGCGACGGTGCGCGCCCTGTCCTCCGGCACGCGCGCTTCGCGCACAAGCGCCAGCACAATCCGCTCGCGGTCCCAGCCTGCAAGGCGCTCATCGCTCGTGCGCACAAACAGTGGCTCGTGGATCGTCGCTTCCAGCGTTTCCGCCTGCCGTTGCGCATCGTCCAGTTTGCTGAGAATCGCGCTGACATCGCCCGCCCGCAAACTGCGCGCGCGGAACCGCCGATCACGGTAGCGCATGTACGCGCGGGCGGTCCGCGCATGGCCCATCTCGAGTAACACACGCTCGACGGCATCGTGTACCTGATCGACGGTTGGCGTTGCGCCATCAAGGTGTTTCGCAAGGTAAATCACAACACCGGAAGCCAGGCTCGCCGCGCGGTCGTGGTCTTCTCCGCCAATTGTATTTGCCGCTTTAAAAATAGCGTCGGCAATCTTGCGCTGCTCGAAGGGTACTTCGCGTCCGTCGCGTTTGACAATCCACGCGATAGGCGCCGGCGCCGCGACAAACGGCACGGCAAAGGAAAGCTGCGCGTCGTACGCGCCCTCGCGGGGAACGGAATCGAAATACGAAGCGTCGTCAGGATGGTTCATGAAGAAGGTATACCCCCGGAAAATCGGAATTGGCCGCAAACCCGCACAAAGTGTAGCGGATAGGAGCGCGGGTTTTCTAACCCGCGATTGATTTTGTATATCCAGAAATCGCGCGTTGGAAAACCCGCGCTCCTGCCGACTACGATGGTGTTCAACTTATCGGGGAGGCTGCAATGATAGCGGTGGTCTTGGCATTGATTGGGACGGCGTTACAAACGCCGGCTGTGTTGTGGGTCGACGCATTCGAAGCGCGGGAACAGGGAATCGACATTGGCGACGCGCGGGAGTACCACGTTTGGGCTTGGGCCGACCTCGGTGTTTCAGCGGAACTGACACTCGGTACGGAATCCCTCACGGTCGCGCCGGGCGACGTGGGGTTCCAGTGGAAACGCGCGGGTAGCGTATCAATGCCGAAAGGCCTTGCAGGCGTCGCCCTATCGGAGAACATTGCCACCGTCGTTCTCACCACAATCGACACCTATGATCCCGCAAAAGTTTCTGGGGACCGGCGCGTGAATGATCAACCCGCCGCGTTTGGTGATGGCCGCGCCTCGATCGATCGCGATACGAATACGCTTTATTCAATGACGCCGTTCGCGGACAAAAATGCCTGGGAACAATTCGCAGCGCCCTTGCGCGAAAAATTCCTTGTGTCCAGCGGGCTCTGGCCGATGCCGGATCGCACGCCGCTGAATACGAAGATCGTCGAAGTCGCCAAGCACCCGGATTACATCGTCGAGAAAGTTTCGTTCGAGGCGCATCCCGGATTTCTGGTTACCGGAAATCTGTATCGTCCTCTCGGCGACGGGCCTTACCCCGGGGTGATTTGTCCGCATGGGCATTGGACAACGGGCCGTTTCGAGGACACGGAGACCTGCTCCGTCGCGGGGCGCTGCATTACGTTTGCGCGCATGGGCATGGCTGCGTTCAGTTACGACATGGTGGGCTATAACGACAGCCGGCAATTTCCCAAAGGCTGGGGACATTCCGGTGGAAACGTTTCGGAAGATGTCCGGCGGCGCGAAGGGCTGTGGGGCATTCATCCTTTCGCGCTGCAATTGTGGACTGCGGTGCGCGCGCTTGATTTTATGGAGTCATTGCCCTACGTAGACAAAAACAAGCTTGCGTGTACCGGCGCATCCGGCGGCGGAACGCAGACGTTTGCATTGAGCGCGGTCGATCCGCGCGTGAAGGTGTCAGCGCCGGTCAATATGATCTCGCACTCCATGCAGGGCGGTTGCCCCTGCGAGAACGCGCCGATCATCCGGTTCAACGCGTCGAACATGGAAGTTGGCGCGCTCATGGCACCGCGTCCGATGATGATGATCGCTGCGAGCGGTGACTGGACCCGCGCGACGCCGACGGTCGAGTACCCCGCGATTAGAAGTGTTTACACACTCTATGACGCTGCGGACAACGTCGAGAGCGTTCGGATCGAAGCGGGGCACAATTACAATAAGGACAGCCGCGAAGGTGTCTATCGCTTTTTCGGCAAACATCTCCTGGGTGGAGATCAGTGGGCGGCTTATGCCGAACCCGATTTTGCAGTTGAGGTGGTCGACGCACTAAAAGTTTTTCCCGGCGATGCGCCGCCCGAGGGTTACCCGACGCAGGAGCAACTCGTCGCGCAGTTGATCGAAAGTTCGCGCGCGAAGTGGGCCGCCACCCTCCCAAAGGATAGCGCGGGACTCGACGCATTTCGCGCGCAAGCGCGCCCCGCGCTGATGCACGCGATGGGGCTTGCCATACCCGGCGGCGCGTTGAGCGTTCGCAACGTGAGCGCGGAAGAGCGGGGCGAATATTCGATCAAACGGTTACGCGCCGGGGTCAATGGCCAGAAGGACGCGCTGCCGGTGTTGCTGTACTCGCCCGCGAGCAAGGCGCTCAAAGGCACCGTCGTGATTGCGCATGAAGATGGCAAGGCCGCGTTGGCGGACGTCGAAAGCGGCGGGCCCGGCGCGCTAATTCAGGCATTGCTCGCGGATGGGCGCGCAGTGCTCACGTTCGACGCGTTCCTGACCGGCGAGCATCATGCCGCGACGAAGCGCACGGAGCGGTTGGAAAAAAGCTTCCCGGATACATTTTTGCCGACGGACACCGCGTATCGCGTGCAGGACGTGCTGACTGCGATCGCCGTCGCGCGCACGGGCGAGTATACTCGCGGTCCCGTGGACGTGCTGGGCATCGGCGATGCAGGTATCTGGGCGCTCTTCGCAGCGGCGGTGGATGGCGGCGTCGCGCATGTGTTGATCGACGCGAACAATTTTGATCCCGACGACGATGCGTCTTGGGCCGCGGGCCCGTATATTCCATCCATCCGGTCACTCGGCGATGTCACGACGGCATCGGTGTTGGTTGCTCCGAATGCGCTGGCAATTTTCGACGGCAAAGCTTGGAACGCCGCTGCGGAGTCCTACGCAATGGTAACGGGCAAGGACGCGGATGCTGTGCTATTCACGGGCGGCGTTGCGCCCGAATCCGTGCTCGCCGCGCTTCAGTAGGCGCGAATGCCGGAAACTAACGCGACGCCGCGCGATGTGCTGTTGCACGTTGCCGATCTGCATTTTTGGCACGTAACCTGGAATCCATTGCATCTGCTGAACAAACGCATCCTTGGCAATGCGAATGTGTGGTTGCGGCGCGGCAAGCATTTTGCCATGGACAATGCCGAGCCGTTCATTGATGCGCTCGAAGGCACCGGTGCGAAGTCACTGCTTTTCACCGGCGATTTCAGTTCGACATCGCTCGATGCGGAGTTTACGCGCGCACGAAAGTTTGTGGATGCGGTGCGCGACCGGGGATTCGCAATTCATCTGTTGCCCGGCAATCACGATGTCTATACCTTCGAATCGCTGCGCGCGCGGCGGTTCGAGCAGCATTTTCAGTCGTATATGAATGAATGCCCATCGCGCAACACGTTACCCGGTGGCACGCCCCTCATCCTCGTGCCGACTGCATGTCCCAACATGGTTTCCTCGCGCGGACGCATCACCGACGCGGAAATCGCCCGAGTGCGCGCGTTGGTCGGCGCCGCGCCCGAACCGATGATTGTCGCGGGGCATTACCCGCTGCTCGCGCGTACTGCGTCTTACGAATTGACGCCTCAACGCCAATTGCGCAATGCGGATGCCCTTCGCGATGTCCTCGGCGAATCCGGCAAACGGATTCTGTACATTGCGGGCCACGTGCATCGCTTTAGCCACGTGCGCGACCCCCGCTACGCGAATCTGGTGCATCTCACTACCGGCACGTTTTTTGGGCATAACCGCGGGGAAGGGTTCCGGGGAGAATTCAGCGAAGTTCGGGTGAGGACGGAGGGATTCGAGGTGCTTCGACACGTGTTCGATGGCGATTGGAAGGTGATGGAGTCGATGCTGGGGCTGGGGTAAATTTGTGGACTTGGTGGACTCGGTAGACCTCAATCGCTTCGCTTCGATGCCAGCCGTCCACTGTGTCCACTAAGTCCACCGAGTCCACTAAGTCCACTAAGTCCACCAAGCCCACAGCGTGCTCTCGCTCCGCCGGGTGTGCTACCATCTCCTCATGCCAGAATCGGGTGCAGCGCGCCGTGCGCGCCTTATCTTGCACATGGACAAGGACCGCGTCGGGTTGGTTTCCGGCGCGTTTTTTGGCTTGGTCGTGCTCGTGGCCTGCGTGCTTTGGTCGGGCGCGGCCGCAGTGGAAATTGTATACCGCGTCGGTCTGACGTTTATCGTGGCGTATCTCGCCGCATTTTTTTTAGTGCATGTAATCCAGCAGGTTGCCGGTCCGGAATTGAAGCCTAAACGGAACATGCGGCTCGGGCCGCCAGGGGCAGACAGCGAATCGCCCCCAGTTCCCTCGGGAGATGAACAGCAATGACATTTCGCGGAGTTTTCGTATCCGCCGTGTTGGCGCTTGGCGCTTCTTACTGCGCGTGGGCGCAGGCCCCTGATTTGGGCAACATGGACGTCGTGCTTAAATCTGTGCCGGACGGACCAGTGGCGGTGGTCAATAGCGTACCCATTCCCGCGCGCGTTTTTCGCGATTTGTACATGGGCGAAATGATGCGCTGGGCGGTCGCGCATGGCGGTTCAAATGTTCCGGATGATGAGCGCCTCGGCATCGCCATCAATTCGTTAAGAGTTCTCGTCGAGCGGGAAGTCCTTTATCAGGAAGCGCTCCGGCGCAAGATTTCCGTGTCCGACGCGGAGCTTCAAGCCAAATGGAAAACGGAATTCGATGATTTGAAGCAGCGCATGACGAAACCTGGGGAAACCCCGCCTTCGGACGACGTTGTGCTCGAACGCGCAAACACTACGCGCGACGAGGCCCAGGCAGAACTTCGTAAGGCAATGATGGTCGATGCTGTCCGCGACGCGCTGATCAAGGAAAAGGGCATTACGGTGTCGGACGCAGAGGTGGCCAAGTGGTTCGATGCGAACAAAAACCTCACGCGACGCCCCGATATGCTCCATCTCAAACAGATTTTTATCAGCGCGACTAAAAACTCTACCCCAAAACTAAAGGAAGCGGCGCGAAAAAAAGCGGATGGCGCTTTGGCCCGAATCCGTTCGGGCCAGAGTTTCGAGGGAATTGCGCGCGATTTGTCCGAAGGCACGTATAAGGACAAGGGGACAATGATGCCCGCGTCGGAATTTCCCCCATTCATTCGCGATGCGGTCGCTACCATGAAACCCGAACAGGTCAGCGATGTCGTTGAAAGCGAAGCAGGGTTCCACATTATCAAGCTCGTAGAGATGCTTCCGGGCCAGGACGGGTCGATGACAGAAGCCGGACCGCGTATCAAGGAGATGTTGCTCGCGCAGAAAGGCGGTCGGGCCGTGAGCGAATTCTGCGGCTCGATTACTGGCGACCCCACGAAGGTGCGGGTGTACCTCGACCTCGAGAAACAGCTTCAACTGCGGCCAGACCTCGTGCAGAAACTGAGCAAGGATTCCCCGGCGTTGCCGCCCGCCCGCACTGAAACAGACGCGACTAAAAAGCAGTAGTGCATCGAAATTCCACGCGCCGCGCACCAGGAAGTCTGGGCGCGGCGTTTTTTGATTTGGCCGGAATACGGCGTTTCAGAATGCAGCACGTTATTTTTGATATTTCGCACAACATCCCTTGAGCGGCATGTTTCAAACTCAAGCGGGGGACTCGAACGCTCCCAAAATTGCGCGCGAACTTCCGCCAATGACGCCAGGAATGAGACTGCGGTGCGCAGAAGCCAAGAGGAAATCGTGCGTGCCGCTTCGGGAACGTCTGGCTTTTCAAAAGACCGTAAACACGTTGCGTTATGTCCAATGGCGCGCCGTTCATATACCGCAACCGGTCTCGCACGCCCCGGATATGTGCATTCTTAGCGAAGCCTTCGCAATTTGAAACATCGCAAGCAACGCACGCGTTAGCCGCTTGCCCATTTCGTGGGCGGAATTAGTTGGTTGCGCGAAGCAGCCGTCGAGAGGTCTTGGCACATGCTTGGACAGGATGGGTGTTTCCATGGCGCGATCCGGAAACTACAGAGGCGGATGGCAGTCAATTTGTCGCGCGATCTTTCTGAATCATTCCGTACGCGCGTTCGACCCGCGCAATGCGCAATTCGAAATGGCCGTACCAGATTCGTTTACCGTTTTCCTGCGCCACCTGATGCTCGGCATTCGACCGCCATGCCGCAATAGCCTCGAGGGATTCCCAGTACGAAACCGTGATCCCGAACCCATCCGCCCCTCGCGCGCTCTCAATACCCAGATATCCGGGTTGCTCTCGCGCCAGGGCATCCATCCGCTCAGCCATGACTGCGTAGCCCTTGTCACCCTCGGTCCGCGCCGAAGAGAAGACGACAGCGTAGTACGGAGGTTCCGGGGTCGCCGCAAACACATCAGAGTTCATGCCCTGCCTCCTTGTGGCCAGAGTTCCGTTTCCCACATCACAACGGACCGCGCTCGCACGTGCCCCGGTCTACTTTTTTTGACGCCTGCCCTTGATTGTTTTATGCGCATCCCAGTATGCTTCAACGCATGCTGAAGAATACCCCGTTGCGGAACCGTGTGAAAGAGCTGCGCGAACGCCTTGACGTTCGCCAGTCCGCACTGGCGCGGGACGTCGGCATTACCCGGCAGACGATCATCGCGATCGAAAAAGGGCGCTTGAACCCGTCCATTGTCATCTGCCTCAAGATCGCCAAGCTATTGCGCGAACCGGTGGACTATATTTTTTACCTTGAGCCGGGCTATGACTACGCCGCGGAAGCCGCGGCAAATGCCGGCAGGCCCAAGCGCGGCCGGAAAAAACGCGTCCCGATCGTGGATGCCGCCACGCCTGAAGCCGTAGCCATTCGGCATGAGCCCGAACCAGTTTCACCGGCATTCGAGGCGGACCGAGACGCCGCGGCAGTCGAGTACGAGAGGGACGAGAGTTTCTCCGAAGCGGAAGCTGAAGAAATCGAATTGGTCGATTCCGTTCCCGAACCCGCGACCGCGGACGACGGTAAAAACAAAGGCGAAGACCCGAAAGGTGGCCAGGCCATCTGGGACTTTTTTTAGCCCTACCCCGCGCGGGACGTCGTTCCCGCCGTTTGGAGTTTTCATTGAAAGATTTGCATGCCACCACCGTCATCGGAGTTCGGCGCGACGGCAAAGTCGCGCTGGGCGGCGATGGCCAAGTGACCATCGGCAATACCGTGATGAAGCATAACGCATCGAAGGTGCGGCGGCTGGCTGAGGGCCGGGTGCTCGCGGGGTTCGCGGGGTCGGTTTCGGATGCATTCACGCTGTTCGACAAGTTCGAAGCGAAGCTGAACGAATACAACAAGAACCTTGTGCGCGCGGCTGTCGAGCTGGGCAAGGAATGGCGCACCGACAAGTATCTGCGAAACCTTGAAGCCCTCCTGGCCGTGTGCGACGCGGACACGTCGCTCATTGTCGCGGGCAGCGGCGAAATCATTGAGCCGGAAGACGGCATCATGTCTATAGGCTCCGGCGGACCGTTCGCATTGGCCGCCGCGCGCGCGCTGATCAAGCATACCTCGCTCGACGCGGAAAACCTCGTTCGCGAAAGCCTTCTCACCGCCGCCGACATCTGCATTTATACCAATACGAACATCACGGTAGAAACCCTATAATTCGCGCGAAGCGCCTTGGAGTGCGGCTGCGTTAGCTGCCGCTTTCACTTCGGCTATAACGGGTTCTCGACTATTTTCAAATTCCATCCGCACCCGCAATTTGATTGCACTCGGCGCAGAACCAATTGTTACAATACGATTCATGCAAGCATGTGTACTCCACGCCATCGGCGATCTCCGGTGCGAGCAAATAAATGACCCTTCCCCGCGCGCGGGCGAAGTGCTCGTGCGCGTGGGCGCTTGCGGCGTGTGCGGCTCCGACATCCCGCGTGTGTTCAAGACCGGGACGTACCGGTTTCCGCTGATACCGGGCCACGAGTTCGCGGGCGAAATCGTTGCGGTCGGTGATGACGTTGATCGAAAGCTTCTCGGCAGACGCGCGACAATCTTTCCATTGATCCCGTGTCGCGCATGTCCGATGTGCGACATCGGCGAGTTCGCGCTGTGCGCCAATTACGATTATCTCGGCTCGCGGTCGAACGGCGCATTTGCGGAGTATGTGTGCGCGCCAGCATGGAACGTGGTTTCCGTGCCCGGAAATGTTTCCATCGAAGAAGCGGCCATGACCGAACCTGCGGCCGTCGCGCTACATGCCCTGCGACAAGGCGAAATGAAATCTGGGGACGATGTCCTCATTTTCGGCGCTGGGCCAATCGGCTTGCTTGTAGCGCTTTGGGCGCGCGCGCTGGGCGCCAGAAAAATAACCCTCGCGGATATCGACGGGCGAAAACTCGAATTCGCAAAGCAACTAGACTTTGCGGACACCTATAAACCCGTGCAAACAGTCGCAGCGTCACCGGGCGAGTCCATCTCGTCCATTCCGTCCATTGCACCCCTTCCGAGCCTCGTCATCGAAGCCTCCGGCAGCGCCGCCGCGCTTGAACAATGCATGCACGCCGCCGCGCCTTTCGCGCGTGTGGTGCTGCTCGGCAATCCGGCGGGAGACATTCACCTCGCCAAACAAAACTATTGGGCGATCCTGCGCAAACAACTCCGTGTAGTGGGTTCTTGGAATTCATCGTTTAATCCTGACGGACCTGATGATGATTGGAAACAATCGCTCGAATACATGGCAAACGGAAAACTGGATGTGAAACCGCTCATCACCCACCGCGTGGGGTTGCCGCAATTACTCGACGCCATGACCATGATCCGAGATCGCGCCGCGTTTTCGAATAAGGTGATGTTTGTGAACGAATGACATAAGGGAACCGCAGACTGCGAACAATTTTCCAGTTGGCAAGGAAGGGAACAACCCATGCGTTCGCGGTGGGGGAAACTGAATCGAATCCGTTGCCGTTCGCTTGTGCAGTCCACTCGCGAGCACAGCCAAAGCGGCGCCTTGGGGGCCGCCGCAGTCCAAATGGGCTTCTTCCCTAACGCCGTATTT
>JAWXCN010000066.1:0-8946 GCA_034408725.1 Candidatus Hydrogenedentota bacterium | reverse complement strand
GGTGGAGGCGCTGGTTCCTGGCCTTGCGCGATTGCAAAGCCACAGGACAACCCCGCCAACACCAGCATAACGGACCTGGCTAGAGGCATAAAAAAATATTCCTTCCACGCCTCGCCATAATACGTTACGAAGACGGCGAGGTCAATTCAGTTCAGGGACTTGCCCGATAGTAGGACTGCTGGCGTTGTTCAAAGGATTCGCAGGTTGCGCCGATATTGGTAACGCAATGCACCTGCAATAGTCTTCCCGGATTTGCTACAGTGGCGCATCATTCTGGATAGAAGGAGGGGGTTTCTTTGTTCAATTCAGGCTGTGTTCGCAAGATTTTTGCCATCATTCTGATGACAGGTGTGGCCGCAATTGCGCAGGAGAAGAACGCGATTACGGTGCAGGGGGTGACGTTGAAGCGCGGCGCAGGCGCGCTCACGTTGCAGGCGATTATGACGCCCGATGCGGCGAAACCGGGAACGACGAAGGAGCAAGTCGCCGCCGCGCTGAACCAGGTTGCCGCGCCGGGCGCGAACGCGATTTGCTTTGATGTATACGGCATCGCGGAAGATGGCGAGTCGATCTCGCAAGAAGCGATTGACGCGGTGCGGCAGGTTCGCGCCGTTGGCGCGGACCGCGGGGCGGTTGGTGTCGTCCGATTGTTTGGGCCTCATGCGCCGCAAGACCGGAAAGCGCGCCTGGCATGGGCGCAAACCGCGGCAAGGACCTTCAAAGAGGATTCCGCGTATTTGTTTTTGTTCGACGGCGACGATGCGGGAAAGCTCGTGAGGGCATTCAAAAAGTCGGCGAATGATCTCGCGACGGCTTCGCCTCGTTATGGCGACGTGGACATTGTTGCGCCGGGAAATAAAACGCGCAAGAAGCCTTTTCTGATTCTGGGCGGATTGCCGGAGGAGCTTGGGAAAAGCGCGCACTTTATTTTATCCGCGGACCAGACGAGCTACGACGCGTTGGATGCGGCGTCGGCGTTGCCGGAGGAATCACAGAGGTGGACACCGGATAATTCCGGGTTGTCGCCGGAAGAACGCGCGGAGGGCTTTATCGCGCTGTTCGATGGCAAGACGTTGAACGGCTGGGTGGTGATGGGCGAAAAGAAAGATGCGTGGGTGGTGAAGGACGGCATGATCGTGCGCGAATCCGGCGGTTCGGCGGGCGTGCGCACCGTGCGGCGTTTCGCGAATTACGTCATGCGATGGGAATGGAATTTACCCAAGGGCGGCAACAACGGCGTTCACATGCGCGCGCCGCGCGCACAACGTGCGTCAAAGGTCGGTTACGAATACCAGATGCTTGGCGATTACGGTGAAGAACCGAACAAGAACAGCACGGGATCGATTTATGACGTTGTGGGCCCGACGTCAAACGCATCCAAACCCATTGGCGAATGGAATTCGTCCGAGGCGATCTTCGACGGCACGCGGATTACCTATTACCTCAATGGGGTCAAGGTGAATGACGTGGATATCAATGATGTCGAGGAACTACGCCCCCGCGCGCGGAGCGGATTCATCGTGTTGACAGAACACAGCGACCCGGTGATGTACCGAAATATTCGGATTAAGGAACTGCCGTAAGGAGACTGTCTCCGCATCGCGTTTTGGATGCGGTGGCTGTCCCCGAACCTCGGATAGTGTGGCGTGGTCCCCGTACTGCGGTGGTTCGGGGACAGCCACCGGCAGGTTCAGGTGGATTGCGATGGACAATTGGGATTCGCTGCCGGTGACAGTCCCCTGGAGGCTTCCATGCTTACATCGATATTGATTGCGGCAGTGTTGGCTGCGGAACCCCAGGGCAAGGCTGGCGCCGATTTTGACACATTCTCTGTGTCGCGACTGACTTGCGTGATCGGCAACAATCTCGGCGACAATCCTCATCGGCACCGGTACAACGGTATCTTCAGCATGACATCGCCGGACGAGCCGGAAAGTCCCTTTGTGCCGGCGTATGCGGGCTTGAATCTTGAGCACTACTTCGACGCTCGCCCACGTCCTGAGAACGATCTCATCTTTTTCGAGCCGCGCAATTTTCCCATCACAATGAAGAAAATCAATGCGACTACGGCGGAGCTGTACCAGGCCGCGACGCCAACCTACAAGGTGGAAAGCTGGACGGCGTTCACGCTAGCCGAGCCGTATTACGTGGACGTCACGTTCAAATGCATCCCTCGCGAGAAGGTGTTTGAAGGCGGGTACATGGGCGTGTTCTGGGCGTCGTATATTAACGGCCCCATCGACAAGAGCATGTATTTTCTGCGGGAAGGTTCGACACTTGATGCGCCGAAGTGGGCGCAGCTATGCACCCAAATTCATGGGCGCGACAGCACGGTTAAACGCGCAGGGGATGATGTAGAACTACCGATGCCGCCTGCATCTGACACGTTGTACCAGAGTTTTTCACCGCTGCGGTTCTCAGAACCGTTTTTCTACGGCCGGTTCAAGGACATGGTGCTGATCTATATGTGGAAACCGAATCCGTTTTTGCGGTTCGCGCACTCACCCTCTGGCGGCGGAGAAAATACTGCGAAGGATGACACGTGTCCCGCGTGGGATTTTCAGTTGCTGGTACCGGACTATGAAGTGGGCAAGGAATACGGAATGCAAATGCGGATCGTGTATAAGCCGTGGAAAGACCGCGCGGATGTGCTGAAAGAGGTGAAGGCGTATTTGGTGAATTGAGGAAAATAAATAGGACACAAAGGACCTATAGGACTTATAGGACCAATCAGTATTAAAACAACTGCCGGTCCAGCGAACGGTACTGAATTGCTTCGGCGATATTGTTGTCACTGATTGCATCCAATCCCTCCAAATCCGCGAGGGTGCGCGCGACGCGCAGCGATTTGTCGTAGGCGCGGGCGCTGAAACCCAATTGATCCATGGCCTGTTGAAGTATGGCTGCGCCGCTTTCGGACAGCGTGCAGAATTCGCGCACGGACTTCGCATCGAGATGGGCGTTGCAGGAGAACGCCTTTCCATAGCGGACTCGCTGACGATCGCGCGCGGTCTGGACCTGTGCGCGCACCTCTTCCGTTGTCGGTCCGGTAGGCCGTGAATCGGAAATTTCTTCATACGTCAACGCGGGCACTTCGGTGTGCAGATCGATTCGATCCAGTAATGGACCGGACAGGCGCCCCATGTAGCGTTGTATTTCGCCGTTCGTGCAACGGCACGGGCGCCGGGGATCAGTACGGCATCCGCAGGGGCATGGACGCGTTGCCTTTTTGCCACCGAGAGCTAAAGCATTCCAAGCCAAAAGCTTCCGGCTTTCCGCTTACGGTAAAAACGGTCGGTGACCACATCCGTGCCCATCGTCTCGAACTCGACTTGTTCCAGCGGGAGGTTGCTCAGATTTTGGGAGTTGACACGACAACTGTATTCAATTGGGAACGCATGGGAACAACGCCCAATCTCCGGGCATGGCCCAAAATCTTAAAGTTTTTGGGCTATGATCCGCGTCCAGTCGCTGAAACCATTGGCGCTCGCCTTAGGCAGCATCGGGAAGGCTTGGGGCTCTCGTGGGCCGAAGCGGCTAAAACGATGGGGGTGGATCCCTCGACGGTATCCAAATGGGAAGTGCAGCCAGACTCCCGCCAGAACCACATTTCAATACCCGCAATCCTGCGATTTACGGGACACAACCCATTCACAGTCCCAGAAAATGAGCATCAGCTAGTCCGGAATGTCCGACTGTTGCTCGGTCTTACACAGCGAGAATTTGCTAGAAAATTGGGGGTCAACCAACAGCAGGTTTCAGCCTGGGAAAACGAGTCGGGGAACCATGAGATTGATGAACAGACATTGACCCGAATTCGGCATCGAATGACAGGGCTCCCTCAATTTCTTGCGAAGTGAGCCCCGCTGATTGTCCTGGTTAAGTTTCTTTGGGAAATAGCTCACTTACATCACATTTCAGTCGATGGCACAACCTCTCAAGTGTCTTGAGGGACACGTTTTGTTCGCCAAGCTCCATTCGGTTCAGCGATGAACTGGCGATCCCCAGCCTTTGAGCGAATTGAAGCTGGGATTCTTTGCCTCGCAAATCTCGTAAATGCCTGCCAAGTCTGATTGCCAGTTTGGACATCGATTTCCCACTTGTGGGAAATGATTCTATGCGGCATAATTGCCCACATGTGGGCAATTATGCCGAGGATTGTCGATTTTGCCTTCCCGTGCACATCGTAGAGCCAAGGTTCGGAATGCTAGCGTTTGTGAGCAGTTGACGACATCGTTAGTGAGCCTACCCCTATTTTCAATGGGGGATAACGATATAGAAGCCGTGGTCGATTTGATCGGACGGGCAATGAATCAGCAAGAAGCTGTTCAAGCAGAAATGACGTTTGAGCATCACTTCAAGTGCGCACAGGCCAGAATCAATGACGGTCGTCAATACTTTGTGCTTAAATTAGAAATAGGCGTAGTCGGAGTAGTGGGTCTGCATCACTATTCGTGGGGACCCTCGCAAAACATTTGGCTCGCCTGGTTCGCCATCGAGCCCGCTGCTCAGGGGTCGGGATTCGGACAATTGCTCCTCGACGCCATCATCCAACGTGCACAGGAATGTGGATACGCCAAACTGTTTATTGAGACTTATTCCACGGCCGAGTTCGGAAAAGCCCGCGCATTCTATCGGTCGAATGGGTTTGTCCGGGTTGGCCACGTCAAGGGGTATCTTGAGGATGGCGGGCACATGGTCGTTTTTTACAAGGCTTTAACACACAATGCATGAATCGAACAATACATGAAAGCGTTTTCTTTTTACTTGCGTTGATGGCGCGTTGGATCGCACCGCTCCTACAAAATCAACGTGCACGTCTATGCACACGACTTGCCGGAGACGTACCGCGTTTAGGTCGAACGTGGGTCGTTCGTTTTGACGAGCCACGTCCTGCCGGCAGTCAAAAACCCCAAACAATCGATGCTACGCTTCGCCAATTCGGGAGGTTCGTGACGGGTAAAGGCCATATTCAAGGACAGCAGGGCGATCCATTCGAATACCAAGGTATTATTAAGCGTAATGTTTTATACGGCAGCTTCCGACGCGTTGATTCCCACGTCTTGGCGGGTACCGGCACATTTCTGTTGAAAATAGGCGCCAATTCCAAGGAAATGAGCGGTCATTGCAGTTGGTACGACAACTACTTAGATGATGTTTGGACCTCGGGTTACTCGTGGAAACGGGAGTAGTAAACGACTAGCAGGCTAACCGGCGACTATTATTCTTTGAGTCGATTATCAACGATATCTCTTACGATATACCGTGGTCTGGCTTTCACTTCCGTGTACATGTGTCCGAGGTACTCAGCAAGGATGGCAAAGCAGATGAGTTGAACACTGCCCAAGAACAAAGTTACCAGGAGTATAGTGGGAAACCCTGTTGGTGCGCCGTAAACGAAATATGCGATCAAATAAAAGAACGCGGCAACGACTGTCAACGTTACTACCGCGAAAGCGAGCAGGGAGATGTAGGATAGTGGTCGTTGGCTAAAGGAAAAAATTGCAAGCAACGCCCAGCGGACATTTCCGAAGAAGGAGTTGGTGGATCGCCCATCAAAACGTGCATCGCGGACATATTCGATGCCTGTGTGTTTGAATCCTGTGTACGCTCGTAGACCGCGTAAAAATACGAGACGTTCTGGAAAATCATTGACAAGGCAATCGATAACGCGCCGGTCAATGAGTCCGAAATCGCCGGCGTCAAGCGGAATATTTATATCTGAGAGGCGTTTGAATATTCTGTAGAACACTTTGTATGCGATTTGGCGAAACAATGTTTCTTTTCGTTTTATCCTGACGCCATAGACAATCTGAAATCCTTCGAGCCAACGCGTGACGAATTGCGGAATCAGTGAAGGTGGGTCCTGAAGGTCGCCATCCATGAGTATGGCGCAATCTCCACGGGCAATGCGCAGCCCGGACATGAATGCATTCTGACTTCCGAAATTACGAGTGTGGTTTATGACGACCATTCTCGGATCACCTTGAGCTATTTCCGTCAGGACGGCTTCGGAATTGTCCGGGGAGGCGTCGTTGACATAAATGATCTCGAAGTTTTGGAAAACGCCTTCCAGCACTTCGATTAAGTGCTTGTACATTTCACGAATGCTACCTTCATCCCGATAGCACGCGACGATCACCGAGATTTTCTTCTGCGTAATCAATTCTTACCACCAACTAGGGTCAGTACTCGCTCAGCGATTCCGTCGGCATCGAGATGGGCCGTTTTTCGCAATGTTCCTTGGCTTCCGACAGGATGGGTGAATGTGTCAGGGGCCGTTATGCGCGCAACGCGCGTTCCTGAACTTACTTCGTGCATCCTGGCACTAAGGGCCTCGGTCATCCCGCCGCATGGTCCGTGTTCCTCCACTGCGATCACCAACCTGTAGCGGGCTTGGGCGATAATTGAGACCGAAGATTCAATCGGCTTGACGGTATGTAGTGACCATACAGCTACATCAATACCTGTTTCATTGAGCTTATCCGCGGCGTTCAGGGCCTCGGAAGTGATAGCCCCTGACGCCACAATGGCAATGTCCTCGCCGGTGCGAACGAGCGAGGGCCTACCCAGTTCAAAGTATCCATTGCAACGCGGCAAACTCCGTTCGCCGGCACGGCCCAAACGGAGGTATGCGGGCTTGCCGTACGCTACCAGTGCGCGCATCGCATCGGCAGCTTCCACGGGGTCGCAGGGACAGACAACGGTCATTTCGGGGATTGCGCGCATGAGCGCGATGTCATCAATGCCATGATGGGTTGGGCCGTTCTCACCGTAGGAGTATCCACCGCCCACGCCAACGACGATGACGGGAGCACCCATATTGCACAGGTCGTTTCGGATCTGTTCGACGCAACGCGCCGTAATAAAAGGAACTATCGAATATACGAAAGGGATTTTTCCAGAGAGCGCAAGACCTGCGGCGACAGAAACCATATTTGCCTCTGCGACGCCAGCGTTGAAAAAGCGTGTCGGAAATCGTGTGGCAAATTCATTTACGAGCTTAAAGCCCAGGTCTCCTGTGATGAATATCACGCGCTCGTCTTCCGACGCCAACTCAACGAGCGTACGGAAAAACGCATCTCTCACAGAACAACTCCGAGCTCTAAAAGCGCTCGATCGAGATCCTCTTCTGACGGCGGACGGTAGTGCCATTCGATATCATTTTCCATGAAGGAAACACCTTTTCCCTTCGTGGTATGCGCTATAACGGCCCGTGGCTTTGTGCTATGCGTAGTTGTCAGCGACCTAACAAGCGCGACGAGGTCATGACCATCGACCTCAACAACGTCCCATCCGAATGCTTCCCATTTTGCCGGCAGAGGGTCAATGCCAGTTACTTCACTGCATCTGCCAATCGCCTGGAGCTTGTTGTAATCTACGACCGCTACCAAATTGAACAAGCGTTTGGACGGAGCCCACATAGCAGCTTCCCATACCGACCCTTCATTGCATTCGCCATCAGAGAGTACGACGAACACCTTTGATTCATGACCATCAATCTGAGAAGCCAATGCCATGCCGGTCCCAATGCCGAGCCCGTGACCCAGCGAACCGGTCGTGGCTTCGATTCCATAATCTAATTTTCGGCTGGGATGAAGTGCGAAGGCTGTCCCTTCCTGAGCAAACAATTCCAAATTGCGAATTGAAAAATAGCCCCGTTCCGACAGACAGGCGTAGAGAGCGGCGCACGCATGGCCTTTGCTTAATATAATTCGATCACGATCAAGTCGTTGGGGATCCGCCGGATAAATTTGGGCAACCTTGAAGTACAAGGCCACCAGGATATCCACGCACGAGAGAGCGGACGCGACGTGGGGCGCTCTTGCGCGCGACGACATCGTTACAACATGTGCTCGAATTCTTGATGCCATGCGGATCAGGGTTTCGTCCGCAATCTCTGCATCCGTGTATGTCTTCATGGTTTCTGAGCAACAATTCCCATGTTACCGAGATTTGCCGAGACGGGTATTCGCCCAATCCCAGTTGTTTCGAGAAGGTGCGCTGTGAATGTACCTTTCATTATCCGTGGGAGCGGGGCCAGCTTAAGCCAATACCGTAACGGATATCGATTGGTAACGCCGAACACATCGAGGACATTAAAACCGTTATTCCGGAAAAGGGTGGCAATCGTTGTCTTGTCGTAGAGGATGACGTGCTGGATATCGATCATTGGGCACCGCTTGCCCAACAGGCGAGCGAACATAGAGCCAATGTCATGGCAAATCCAATACATGAGTCCACCTCTACAAAGTGCGTCACGGCATTTTCGCAGCACTTCGTTGGGGTGAATAAGGTGGTCCAGGACTTGGAAACCAGCAATAAGAGAGAAAGACGCTGGAAGGACAATTTCTTCAAAAGTGACAGTCTGAATGCACGGGCGTACCTCCACAGGTGCCTTGGCCGCAGCCTCTCTCGAAGGCTCTACACCAATAATGCGCTCGAATCCGAGCCGTTTCATGGATTCAAGAAATGAGCCGCTTCCACAGCCTATTTCAAGCACGCCACGCTTGTCTGGCAAATGAGGCCACAGCCGATCTGCATAGCGTAAATATGTCGCCAAGGTATAAGGAACTATATCGGCGTTCGTAGCATGGCTGTCCCGATACAGAGCGTAAACAATGGACGGATCCAGAATGGGATTCGCACGGACACACCCACTTTTCGTATTACGTACCATCCGATAGTGAATCTGATCAGGCGAGCGCCTGGCGCTAAACAATTCGGCGGTGAGGTCTTCCAAAGCAAAATTGGCAGGGTAAATTTCCTCGTCAAACTTATCAGTACCGTCAATCGGACATTCCGTAGGGATTAGCATCGGAGCGCCGATTGAGGCACGTATTTTTCTTTGTTCGCCGCAAACCAGGTCAAACATTTGCTCAGCCCCTTCTCTACGGAAATGGACGGAACGAACCCGGTCAGTCCTCGTAGTTTGCTAATATCGGC
>JAWXCN010000065.1:0-3788 GCA_034408725.1 Candidatus Hydrogenedentota bacterium | reverse complement strand
CTTATTGCGCTCACACCGGCGTTTCGAAAGTGGTGGTTTCCTCCTTGGCGCCGGTTCCAACGAATCAAGCGCAGTTCCGCTGATTTCCTCGCGCGGTACATGTCGGAGCGTCGCGCCGTTGGTAAAGAATCGAGCGATGTCTTGGGCATACTAATGGCCTCGCGCCATGAAGACGGGACCACGGTAAGCAATGACGAAATCCTCGGCAAACTTGGGACCATCGTGATGGCGGGACACAAGAATTCGGCGGCAGCTTTGGCGTGGGCTCTCTATGAACTCGCGCACCAACCTTCCGCGCTGGGACGTCTTCGCGAGGAGTTGGACGCGCTAGGCCCGGATCCCGATCCCGAATCGATCGCAAAACTACCCTACCTCGGCGCCGTATGCGACGAGGTTTTGCGCTTGCACACGACCCACACCGAGATCGCGCGCATGTGTCAGGTTCCCTTGAAACTATTGGGTTACACAGTGCCGAAGGGCGCCAGTGTGGGTGTTGGAATCTGCGCCATACACCAAGACTCCGCCATTTATCCCGAACCGGAGCGGTTCCAACCAGAACGGTTCATCGGGCGATCGTTCAGTCCATTCGAGTACCTGCCCTATGGCGGGGGCCATCGCCGCTGTATTGGGGCTTCCCTCGCAGCTTTCGAGATACGTGTCGCGCTGGCCACGATTGTGATGCGGTGGGAACTCGAATCGCTCGGCACAGAACGCGACGCGCGTAAAAATATCGTGATGGGCCCAAAGCGGGGTGTACCGATGCGGGTTACGGCGCGCCGTCAATCCTGACTTTGCTCCGGTCAATCCGGCCAACCAAGGCAAGTTTACTCCGCGTCGCCGAATCTGTCTGACGAATCGCGCCGTCGCGTTCGGAGCATTTGCTTCACGAGACGCCACGCACCGCGCAACCTGGCGCGCAACGAACGCGCGTGCCGCAATTCGATCAACGCATCAAGGGCTTCGGGATGCAAAAACCAATGGGAGCCGCGACTGTTGTAATGCGGGCGAAATCGGCCGGAGACGACGCTCACGACTTGTGGCGCGGTCATCTCGAGCAACCCCTCGACCCCCTTTGTCCTACCCCATCCGCTGGCGCCCCTGCCGCCGAAAGACGTCGCGGGATGCGCCATCGGAAAAATCACATCGTTTACGTGCACGACGCCACAGCGTAGCCGGCCGGACAAGGCAAGTGCCCGCCGAGGGTCTGCCGTGAAAATACTAGCGCACAAATCGAAAGGACACTGCGCGTCCCATGCCACGACTTGCTCGAGTTTGTCATACGGAACCACGGTAAGCAACGGTGCAAAAAATGCCTCCCGGCACGCCAACGTATCCGGCGATTCTTGGACGAGCACCGCTGGGCGCACCTGGCCCTTCGCCAACGGTTGGCCCTCGCGGCGGATCAGACGTGCCCCATGCTTCAACGCGTCTGCAACAAGCCGGTCGGCAAGTTCGACCTGGGACGGCAAGATGAGTGGAACGGGAGACGCTTGTTCTACCAGCGGAGCAAGGACGTCCAGGAAATTGTTGAGTTGCGATCGGTGCACGAAGGCCCGGCGCGTACCGACACAGGCCTGTCCCGCGTTGGCCGTCGCTCCGAACCACGCCCCGCGCGCCGCCAATTCCACGTCCCCATCTTCCAGCAGTAGCAACAAATCGCAACCGGACAACTCGAGCGTGGACGTGACGAGACGACGTCCTAACGTGCTCGCCAACGCGCGGCCAGTGTTCGTGTTGCCCGTAAAGACGACGTGATCGATGTCGGCCTCGGCGAGTTGAGGCCCGGCGTCGCGACGTGCGGGGAGCAGGTGGAACAATCCGTCCGGAAAACCGGCCTGAACGATCAGCTCCGCCAAAAGTTCTCCCGTCCTGGGGGCCACCTCCGACGGCTTGAACAGCACAGCGTTGCCCGCTGCGAGTGCGTGCAAAATCTGCATCCCGTTGATCATCAGCGGCAGGTTCCAGGTTCCGATGACGGCGACCACCCCGCGCGGGAGCCGAGTAGTCCGATCACTTTGTCCCCAAAACAAAATCGGCCTCGAGCGTAGTGAACTCCGGCGCGGGCGCAGTATTCGGTGGGCATGCTTTTCCAGGAAGCGGCATTCCTCCGCGAGAGGGAGAATCTCGGACATAAGGCATTCGTCAACCGGCTTTCCTACGTCGCCGGCAATCGTCCGGCAAATGTGATGCGTGGCGTCAACCAGCCCGTGACGCAACGCGCGCACGCTTCGTAGACGGTCACGCACCGGAACTTGCGCCCAGGCTTGCTGTGCGTGACGAGCGCGCTCGGTCTCGTTGTAAAACGGCGTTTGCGCGTCCCCGCGGGGATCCTTACTATCGACCTCCGATCCAACAAGACGTATCATTTGATCCATCATGACCTATCAATATGTCAGATACGACGAGCGCCGATCCATCACACTCCGGCCCGGCACGATCAGACACCAGCAACACTTCGCCAGACAACCACAGCCCCTTGCTTTGATCCGCCGCGCGAGTGGGCGTCGTTACTCCTATCGCAGCACTCACACCATTCGCAATCAAAAATGCGGACCGTAGAAATGGGTAGCGCGATGGGCCGGTTGATCGGAACTCCTACATGCCGGGATAGAGCGTTTCGTTGTACAGGGTTTGGAGTTCGAGAGGACGTGCATTCGCATAGATGCAGGCGGCTTTTGCGCCGAACAAGATGACCTCGTCGCGGGAGTCGCCCCAGACGTCGGCGGCGAGTCCGTAGAAGTTGCTTTTGCGGTCTTCATCCGTGCGATGCGGTGAATAGGCCATTGGGACGGTTTCAACAACTTCCCCTTTGCCATTGCAGATGACCGCGGGCCGGCCGGGGCCGTGGCCGTAGACCATGAAGTTCATTGTTGCGCCTGGGCCGGACCAATTCACGGGGACGGTCGCAATCGCCCATGCGCCCGCAGGCTGCTGTTGCTTCCATATTTCATTACCGTCGAGGTCGTAGAGGTAGAGGACGGCCCAGGCGTTCTCGTCGCGCTGATGGGTGGGTAGGGGCGTTCTGTCCACCACAACGAAGTCGACGGGGGATTCCTTGCGAAACTTTCCCGCGATGACGTGTTGTCCCTCTCCGATATCGTGGCTCCAGAATTCCGTGCCGTCCACGGCCAGGCAATGGATGCCGCCGTTTCCAAAAAGGAGCCGCCATTTGCCGTCGGGCCCGCGTTCGATCCAGGCCGCGTCCTGGTGGGTGTCACCGGGGTCTGACGAGAACAATACATCGCCATCGTGGTCAATTAACGCGAACCCGACGAAGACTTCGTCTTTTCCGTCATTATCGACGTCGCCAATGGCGGGGAAATGGCCGGTAGACCCCTCCCAATGCCAGAGCACTTTTCCGTCATGGGCGACGCCCCACATGTTCCAGTATCGGTCCTTGACCACGAGGTCTTCGCGCCGCCCGCGACCGGTCAGGTCCGCGAAGAGGAGCGTATCGTCCGCGGGCGCCGGGAGTGCGAGCGTGCCCTTCTCTATCCCCGTTTGACCGTTAAGAACAACCAGCGTTGCGTTGCCTTCGTACCGGGTCGCACGTTCGCGCACGCTCTTGCCGTCGTAGGTAGGTTCCGCGTACACCGCTTGGCGCACATACAAAACGTCGTTTCTGCCGTCGTTGTCCCAGTCATAAATTTGAACGGGCAGGTCGCAGTAGGCGGTCCCGTTATCGGCGGAGGGTTTGCCCGTTTGCCACAGGATTTCGCCGGTGAGCGTGGCCGCGGTCAGGCAGGTGATGTTGCGGGGGCCGTAGAGATTCTGCACAAACAGCAAAT
>JAWXCN010000064.1:0-38972 GCA_034408725.1 Candidatus Hydrogenedentota bacterium | reverse complement strand
GGATACCCTGCGCGCGGACCGGCTCGGATGCTATGGGCACGCGCTGCCGACTTCGCCCCATCTTGATGCGTTTGCCAAGGACGCGCTGCTCTTCGAGGATTGCGTCACCGAGATACCGCTCACGTCGCCGGCCTTTAGCGCCATGATGACATCGCAGTACCCACGCATGAACGGCGTCGCGCGCAACGGCCTCCCGCTGCCGCCGGGTGTCCCGACACTTGCCGAACAGTTCAAGACAGCAGGTTACGAAACGGCATGTGTCACGAGCAATTGGACTTTGAAAGCCGAGTTATCGGGACTTCACCGCGGGTTTGACCACTACGACGATGGGTTTCGCAAGAAACGGTGGGGATTTTTGAAATCCGAGCGATATGCGGACGAGGTGACGAGACTTGCTTTGGAACGAATCGAGAAACGCGCCGCAAATAAACCGTTGTTCGCTTGGTTTCACTATTCCGATCCGCACGCGCCCTACCGGTTTCACAGCGAGCTGAACCCGCGAGGCACGGCGCTACGAACGCTCTCGGACGTTGAATCCACGAGGGCGCGCTACGATTCGGAAGTAGCGTATACCGATTTGTTCCTCGGAAAACTGTTCGCTGCATTGCCAAAGGACAACGCTATCGTGGTTTTTGTCGCGGACCACGGAGAAAGTCTTTACGAACACGAGTACCTCGGTCACGGCAGGCGTATTTACCAGGACAGCATGCACGTGCCGCTCATCGTGCGCGGTCCCGGCGTGACACCTGGACGCAGCAAGACCCCCGCGCGAATGATTGATGTCGCGCCCACGCTGCTCGCGCTGGCGGGACTTCAACCGCTCGCGGGCGCGCTCGGTCTCGATTTGATCAATGATGCGGTTCCTGCGAATCGCCCGCGTGTCGTGGAAACGTATGGCGGCGCGGTGCCGGGTGTGCCCGGCGCTAAGGCTGTCATGGCGGGCCGTCCGCCCATGCGCCAGGGCGTGATTGTCGAAGGTTGGAAATTGGTGTTGGGCGGGCCCGATCCGGAGTTGTTTCATATCGCGACTGATAAAGGCGAAATAGTCAACTTATATAGAAAAGAACCCGGTCGTGTGGCCGCGATGAGGTCTCTAATCGAAGAATGGGATGCAAACGTTGGAACCGGCTCCGCCGAGGCCGCGGACCTCACCGAAGAAGATGTGGACGCCTTAAAGAGTCTTGGCTACGTTGAATGAAGTGTCCTTCACAAACGGCAGCGGATCGATCGCCTTGTTATTTTGCCGCACTTCAAAATGCAGGTGCGCCCCGGTGGACCGGCCTGATGTCCCCACTTTCGCGATAGGCGTGTCTTTCATGACAACGTCGCCCGCCTTTACCAAAGTTTCCGATGCGTGCGCGTACATGGTCTCTAGGCCGTTCGGATGCTCGATCACGACTGCGTTCCCATGTCCACCATTCCAGCCCGCTGATTTTACCGTGCCCGGCATATAAGGATAGATTTCCGTACCCGTTGCGGCCGCGATGTCAATGCCCTGGTGAAATTGCGGCTTGCCGGAGAACGGGTCGTTTCTCAGTCCAAATCCGGAGGTAAACCTGCCCGCGCCCGCAAGCAGCGTTTTCCACGGGCTGGTCGCCGCCGCGGTATCGACCGCGATGGAACCCGGTTCCAGAATCGATTGCATCAGGGCCGTAAGATCGACCGTGGGTGCTGGCGTACTTTTCGAAGCGTCCACCTCATGTCCAGGATGAGGATGCACGTGGACCAGCGGACGGGCATTGGACAATCGCGTAAACAAGGGCCGCGCCTGGCTGGTCGCGCCGCCGCGCGCCCCTTTTTCAGGCTCCGCAGCCATTAGCGGAGGTTGATGCGTTGGCTTGTTAGCGTTCGCCTTTGCCTCGCGAACAGCCGGAGCCTCTGATGTAACCGCGAGGTTTTTATTGCCAGCCATTTGCGGTCGATGCACCGTGCCGAGGTCCAGCGTCTGGCCAATTGCCAGATTGTTCGGGTTGCGCAGGTTGTTGGCGGAGGCGACTTGATGCACGGCTAGGTTGATTGCGTTCTTCGTGGGCGCCTTGCCGTCAGCGCGCAACGCGTCTTCGCAGATACGCCAGAGCGATTCCCCTTTTTTGACCGTGTGATTTGCCGGGGAGGGTTGCGGCTGGATTTTCATGCGTGATTTCAGGAGTTCGATAAAATCCGTCGTGCGGCGAAACGGTAATGTTGGCGCTAGTTTCGGTTCGCCGGGATGAGGCGCGATATCGGGCAACAACGGTTTGATCACCATGCGCAAACTCCTGCATGCAGAGACGGAACCCCGCGAGAGGAGAGCAAGTGATATGCCGAGTTTTGAATATTCTGTAAGTTATTTGGATAACGGCACTTCAGGTCCAGACGAGCAAATTTGCGTCGCGCGCAGTCCGGCAGCAAATACCCTGAGCCCGATCATTCCTGCCGGGCTATTTCTCCAAAATCGCCACGAGCCGGCACCCGCTCGAATCGATACCGCGAATGTTCAGCGGTACGGCCATGACGTAGAAATCGGGCCGCGTCAGCCTCGCGCCGTTCGCGGGAAACTCGACCAGAAGCGTATCGCGGCTTAACAGCAGATCATGAAACGTGCGGCCCGCTTCCAAGGAAGAATCGCCGAAGTTGATCGTGTGTTCGAAGATAAAGAGTTTGAGATCGAATTCAGCGAAATATCGCACGCAATCCATATCGATAAACAGGGGTCGCCGTGGCGTATCGTTACGGACGTAGAGCACTTCGAACTGGCCGCGTCGTGGCTCGAGTTGCGGCGTCACATGGTCCAGCGTCACGCTGTTCGCCGAATCGGGAATCGCCGTTGTCACCAGAGCGGCCCGCCCCATGAAATGCTCGAGCGGATAATCGGTGCAGGTCTTGCCTTTGAAATAAAAGTGTACCGGCGATTCGATGTGCGTGCCCACGTGCGTGTGCGTGTTCACGATATCGTACTTGAGCGTGCCGTCCGCCAGCCGGCCCTCCTTCACTTCAAACGGCCGGCCTTCGTTGAGTTGGTTCGGGATGATTGCCATGGAGAGGTCAACGAGTTGGAAGTGGGAAAAATCGATATTGAACACTTACACCGCTCCTGTATGATGTCTCGATATTGTAAGGCGAAAAACACTGTATCATACGGTATACTTTCAGCCAGTGTTGTTCCCAAATCAACGTATTTAGGTGAATATTCGTGGCAATTGTTCACGGTTCTACCGAGCATTCAATTCCCGTCCGTACTGAAGCCTGGCGGATGTTTGACCGCATCGCGCACCGGTACGATTTTTTGAATCGTGTGCTGTCGATGCGGCGGGACGTGGCATGGCGCAAGCACCTCTCGGAGTTGCTGCCTCCGCGAGACGATTTGCGGGTACTGGACCTTGCCACGGGCACCGGCGACGTCCTCCTCGCGTTGCGCACCGACTCTGCCAGCGTGCGGTCCGGTGTCGGCGTCGATATGTCGGGCAAGATGCTGGCCATTGGCAAACAGAAATTCGAAGATACCGGACATGCCACGGCGTTGCGCATGGTCCGTGGTGATGCGACCAGTCTGGCTATTGCCGGCGAGCAGTTTGACGTTGCCACAATTTCCTTTGGCATTCGTAACGTGGTGGATGTTGACGCCGCATTGCGCGAGATGCACCGCGTTCTCAAGCCTGGCGGGCGCGCCCTTATTCTGGAGTTTGCGCTTCCGGAGAACGCGTTGTTGCGATGGAGCTACCTCCTGTACTTTCGCAACGTGCTGCCGGCCATTGGCGGTATGGTGTCGGGCGATTCCTACGCATACCGCTATCTGAACCAGACGGTGGAAACGTTTCCCTACGGCGAAGCCTTCTGCGAACTCATGCGCGGCGCCGGATTCAAAGATGTTGCATCGTATCCCCTGACGTTTGGTATCGCGATGATTTATTGGGGGGACAAATAAGGTGGGTGGGGAATTTTGGATTTTGGATTTTGGATTTTGGATTAAAGAAAGAGCTCGCCGGATTCTGCGGGTTTCACATTCCCGGGTTCACTATTTTCTAACGCGTGAATCCGGCGTATTGGATTTACAATCCAAAATCCAAAATCTAAAATCCAAAATTCCCTCGTTCGCGTCATGACTACTCCCTTTTTGTTTCCCGATGTCGTCGAACCTTCGCTGGCCAAGCGCGCGCTGGCAACCCTCCTTGATCAGGCGTTCGCTTCGGCCGCGGGCGTGCACAAGCCGCGCCGGATTCTTCGCTGTGAAGTGCCCGTCGAAGGCGTCAGTCCCCTGGCATGGCTTGACGCGCAGGGTGATCGGTCCCGCGGATACTGGTGTGATCGCGAACGTGAATTCGAACTTGCGGGCGTCGGCACGGCGGACATCATCACCGCTGAAGTGTTGACTGATTACGATGCGCTGTTCGACCAACTTCGCGTGAGCATCGCCAGTGTGCATCCGCATCTCCATTATTACGGGGGTATGCGTTTTAGCCCCACAACGCCGCCTGTCGAAAAATGGCTCCCGTTCGGCGCGTACCGGTTTGTTCTGCCGCGTTTTGAAGTTCTCGGACGCGGCGATCAGACGTATCTCGCGTGCAACGCAGTTTTCAGCGAGCGTGACGACAATCTTCTCCGCGAAATTCATGACGCACTCGAAGCGATGCCATTTCCCGGAGACGACGATGTTCGCGAGATCGCGCGCGCAACCGCGCGGCGTGATGCGCCAGAACAGCATGATTGGGACCAGCTCATTGAACAAACCCTAGCCGAAATCCGGAGGGGCGCCGTCGAGAAAGCCGTCCTCGCGCGCGAGACCACGTTTACCTGCCGCGAGCGGGTCGATCCGGTTTCCCTGCTTCGCAGGCTCGACGCGGCCGCTTCGCATGCGTACCGCTTCTGCTTCCAGCCCCGGCCTGGCGTTGCGTTTATCGGGATTTCGCCGGAGCGTCTCTATAAACGGCAGGACCGGTACATCCGTACCGAGGCGGTCGCAGGTACGTGCCTCGCCACCGGGGACGAATCGAGTGATGCAGCGCGCGCAGCAAAATTGCTCGCGAGCGAAAAGGACCGCCGCGAACACCGCCACGTGATTGACGCCATCAGCGGCGAACTGGCGACACGGTGCCATGCGGTTCACGTGCAGCCAGAGGTCTCCGTCATGTGTCTCGCCCGGTATCAGCACCTCAGCGCGAGCATCGAGGGCATCCTCGATCATTTCCATACCGACGCGGAGCTGCTCCGTGCGTTGCACCCCACGCCTGCAGTTGGAGGCGTGCCCCGGCACGCGGCGCTGGAGTGGATCTCGCGAAACGAGCCGTTCGATCGCGGCTGGTACGCGGGCCCCGTTGGATGGGTCGGATGCGACTCCGCGGAGTTTGCCGTTGCCATCCGTTCTGCCCTCGTCACCGGCAACACGGTACACGCGTACACTGGCGCGGGCATAGTCGAAGGCTCGACACCCTCAAGCGAATGGGACGAACTCGAAAACAAACTCGCCCCATACGCGGCTATCCTCTCCGAATGACCACCGGCGCGCCAAACCTCAACAGCCTGTGGGCGGAACTTATTATCGAAGAACTCGTGCGCAATGATGTGCGTTCGTTCATTATTTCGCCGGGGTCACGCTCGTCCCCGCTGACGGCAGCCGCGGCGCGAATCGCCGGCGACAAATGTTTCGTGCACTTTGACGAACGGGGCACCGCGTTTTTCGCGCTCGGTCGCGCGCGCGCCGGATCGCGAACTGCATTGATCTGCACATCCGGCTCCGCTGTCGCGAATCTTTTTCCGGCAATTGTGGAGGCGGCTATGGCGGAGGCGCCATTAATCGTATTGACCGCGGACAGGCCCCCGGAACTTCAGAATGTCGGCGCGAATCAGACAATTGATCATACGCGAATCTTCGGCAAGTATGCCCGCAGCTACGTTCCATTGCCGTGTCCGGACGCGCTCATTTCAGCCCAGGCCGTGCTCGCCGCAATCGATCAGGCCGTTCACGATTGCTTCAGTTCGCCCGCCGGCGTCGTCCACATCAACTGTCCGTTTCGCGAACCGCTGGCTACCGATCCGGTCTCGGACGAACAATTCGCGTCGATGCCCGGACTCGAACGCTGGCGCGAAAACGACGCCCCCCATACGCAGCATGTCATCACGAACACGTTGCCGGATCCCCATGCCGTTGCGCGCGCACGGAAAATCATCGGCTCGGCCCGCCAGGGACTGATCATCGCCGGCGGAGCAAGTTACACCACGCTGGATCGCCTCGTGAAGAAGCGCCTCGCCGGCGAATGGCCGTGGCCGGTGTTTGCAGACGTCACGTCAAATGTGCGCGTATCCGAGTGCCCGCTTATGATTTCAAACTACGACCAACTACTTCTGTCGCCGGAGTATCGTGCAGGCTGCATGCCTGATGTCATTATTCAAATCGGCGGACGTTGCGTGTCGAAGCGGCTGTACCAATTAATCGAGAGCGCCAAGCCCGAACATTTTTTGCGCGTCTCAGCAAGCGCGCATCAGGACGATCCCACGCTGTCCGCGACTATGCGCGTACACTGTTCACCTAGAACATTTTTCGACACGGTGTTCAGCGACGGATTCCGCGCACCGTCCAACAACAAATGGAACCAATGGCATTCCGGCGCGTCAAAACTCGCGGCGTCGGCCGTTGCAGCGGGTCTCGCGGAACCTATTGCGATTACGGAGCCTGGGCTCGCCTTGAACGTCGCGAGGGAGCTCGACTCTGGCGCGCTGTATCTTGGAAGCAGCATGCCGATCCGCGACATGGATATGTTTGGCGGCGCATTTCACGACGCAGTCGAAGTCGTAGCCAATCGCGGAGCCAGCGGCATTGACGGGAACATCGCGACTGCCGCGGGTTACAGCTCCGCGTGGAACGAGCGAACCACGGCCATCATCGGCGATCTTGCCGCATTGCACGATCTGAACTCGCTGACGTTGCTAAGGCAGGAGGGCGTGAAGCTGACGCTGATCATCGTGAACAACGATGGCGGCGGAATTTTTCATTTCCTGCCCATCGCCCATCAGTTGGATGTATTCGAGCGATACTTCGCGACGCCACACGGATTTCAGTTTGAACACGCCGCCAAAATGTTTGATCTCCCATACGCCCGCCCCTCGACAATGAATGAATTCCTGAAAATCTTCCGCGACTTCGCGGCATCCGGCGGCTCAAACATCATCGAAGTCAACACCAACCGTGAAGAAAACGTCGCGTTTCATCGCGCCATCGGCGAAGCCGTAGTCAAAGCGCTCGAAGGTTACTGATGCCATTCCGTTTCTCCGCAACAAAATCAGAGGCGCCTAAGCGCTGCCGCGGAGCGGTTTTCCCGTGAAGTTGCATTACCTTGCTACCGGCAACGCCGATGGGCCACTGGTCGCATTGCTTCACGGGTTCCTGGGTTCTCATCGGGACTGGGATTCGCTCATCGAAATACTGGGTGATCGGTATTATTGCGTCGCGATCGATCTGCCGGGTCACGGGAAATCCCTCGGTGGTCGCGACGGAGATTACACCGTCCCGTCTGCTGCGACGGCCATCATTGATTTGATCGATACATTCGATGTCTCGTCGTTCTCGATCATTGGGTACTCGATGGGCGGACGGCTCGCACTGTATTTGACTTCGATCTACGCCATGCGGATTGATGCGCTGGTCATCGAATCCGCGTCGCCGGGTTTGCAAACAATCGACGAACGGGCGGATCGACGCGCGCGGGACGAGCATTGGGCAGCCATGCTCGAGTCCGGCGAATTGGAAGCGTTTCTGGAATCGTGGTACGCGCAGCCGCTCTTCGCTTCGCTCATGGCGAGGCCCGCGCTGATCGAGCGTATTCGTCGCGAACGAATGCTGAACAATCCGCGCGAACTCGCGCGGGCATTGCGCGGCTTGAGTGTTTCGAGGCAATCGCCGCTGTGGGACGAGTGGCGCGGAAACCACATTCCAACCTTGGTCGTCGCGGGCGAGTTGGATGATAAATATCACGCGCTCGCAAACGAGATGCACGCCGCGTGCCCGAGCTCAACCGTGGCCATTATCCCCGGCGCGGGCCACAACGTGCACGAAGAAGCGCCCGGCGCGTATAATTCCGCAATCGCGGCATTTCTGAACCAAGTCCTGAATCCAAAACCCTAGCATTGACTACGGAGTTTCGCATGGCATCGATCGAATGGCACGACGCCGGATCTTACACCGATATCAAATACCAGAAGTCCGATGGGATCGCGAAGATCACAATCAACCGTCCGAAGTTGCGCAATGCCTTCCGCCCCCTTACCGTGGACGAGATGATGCACGCGTTGCACGAAGCGCGCTTTGATCCCGAAGTGGGCGTCATAATTCTCACAGGCGAAGGCGACAAGGCGTTCTGCAGCGGTGGAGATCAAAAAATCCGCGGGGACGCAGGTTACAAGGACGACGCCAAGGATACGATGCGCCTCAACGTGCTCGATTTTCAGCGCCAGATTCGCACCTGTCCGAAGCCCGTCATTGCGATGGTCGCGGGTTATGCCATCGGCGGAGGACACATCCTGCACCTCATCTGCGACCTCACGATTGCAGCGGACAACGCCGTCTTCGGCCAGACCGGACCTAAAGTCGGATCATTTGATGGCGGCTTCGGCGCGAGTTACATGGCGCGCGTCATCGGTCAGAAGAAGGCCCGCGAAATCTGGTTCCTCTGCCGTCAATACAATGCTCGGCAAGCGCTCGACATGGGTCTCGTCAATACCGTTGTGCCACTCGCGCGTCTTGAGGAAGAGACGGTCCAATGGTGCCGGGAGATTCTCGCCAATTCGCCGATGGCGATTCGTTGTCTCAAAGCCGCGCTCAACGCCGACTGCGACGGCCAGACCGGTTTGCAGGAACTTGCCGGCAACGCCACGATGCTTTTCTATATGACCGAGGAAGGGCAGGAGGGACGCAACGCCTTCAATGAGAAGCGGAAGCCGGACTTTAACAAGTTCAAGCGTTTTCCATAACGCACCATGCAAGAATGACGCAAAAGTCCGCAGAAACGAGCATGCCGAAAATCTGGCTGTTGGCGTCGCGCCCGAAAACGCTTCCAGCGGCCATCGCCCCCGTAGTTATTGGCGCCGCGATTGCCTTTGCGGAACATGTACCGATCCATTGGCCCGCACTCGCGTGCGCATTGATTGGCGCGATCTTGATTCAGATCGGCACTAACTTCGCCAATGATTACTTCGATTTCGTCAAAGGCACTGACACCGCCGAACATTGGGCCGCTCCGCGCGACCGCCGCGGGTCTCGTCACGCCCAAGACCATGCGCAACGCCTTTGTGTTGTGCTTTGCGCTTGCGTTGATCCCCGGCGCCTACATAATCGCGCGTGGCGGTTGGCCATTCCTCGCGATTGGACTCATTTCGATTGTAAGCGGCGTCCTGTATACAGGCGGCCCGTTTCCGCTCGGCTATCTTGGCCTCGGCGATCTGTTTGTCCTGGTTTTCTTTGGGCCTGTTGCCGTGTGCGGAACTTACTATCTGCATGCATTCACCCTTTCTCACAATGTCATCGTGGCCAGTTTCGCGCCCGGCCTTATTTCTGTTGCGCTGCTTACGGTGAACAACCTGCGCGACGTGGATCAGGATCGCGTTGCGGGAAAGCGCACGCTCGCCGTCCGGTTTGGCCGGACCTTCGCGCGCGTGGAATATATCGTCTGCCTGCTCATAGCGTGCGCGTTGATCCCACTGTATTTCGCTCTGTCCATGCGCGACTATTGGTTTGTCGCGGCGCCGTTGGTATGCGGGGCGATTGCGTGGCCGCCATTGCGCGCAGTGCTAACCAAAGGCGACGGCCCCGCGCTTAATGAGGCCCTCGGTTCAACGGGAAAACTTTTGCTCGCCTTCAGCTTCGTATTTTCTCTTTGCTGGGTCCTATGAAGATTACCGGCGCACGGTATTATCGGTATGTGCTTCCGCTCGTCCGGCCATTGCCGTTGCGCGGCCAGATGGTCACTGCGCGCGAGGGTTTGATTGTCAAAATCGAGACCGATTCCGGTGCGGAAGGTTATGGTGAAATCGCGCCCCTAGCGGGATTCAGCGCGGAATCAATCGCTGACGCGCGACAGCGCGCCGTATCCTGTGTTCACGCGCTCTGCCAACGCAGCGACATTTTTGCGACACTTCCCGCCGGACTTCGCCATCGGGAGGCGTTCCCGCCGTCGGTACGCTTCGGGATCGAATGCGCGCTGTTGGATCTCGCGGCCAACGTGTCCGGCCGCGCCCCCGCCGCCATCCTTTCCGAATCGCCTGCGAAACATGTGCCGGTGAATGCGTTGCTCTCCGGCGATACGGATACCATCGTGGCAGCGGCGGCCGATGCCGTGCGCCGTGGATATACGGCCGTTAAAGTAAAAGTCGGAGCGCGCCCGGTGGATGAGGACATTGAGATGATTCGCGCCGTGCGCGCCGCTGTTCACGCATCGACCGCGATCCGGCTTGACGCCAACCGCGCATGGAGTATCGGCGACGCCACAACGTTTGTGCGCGCGGTGGCCGGCTGCTGCATCGCGTATATCGAAGAACCCATCAACGCGCCGGAGCAACTGGCGGAGTTTGCCGCCGGTTCACCCGTGCCGGTTGCGGTGGATGAAACGCTCCAGGACGCCGGATGGCCGCGCGTTTTCGAGTGGCGCAAGGCCGGTTACCTCGAAGCGTTTTCGGACGAGCCAGAGGATGCCGCGCCGCTGCTCCGCGCAATACGGGCGGCGCATACCTGGGTCGTCAAACCCACGCTTGTGGGGTTCCCTCTTGCGTACATGGCGCGATTGCTCGCGCTGCACGAGCGAATTGACGCCGATCTCGTTTTAAGTTCATCATTTGAATCGGGCGTTGGCCATGCCGCGTTGGTGAACCTTGCCGCGTCCGCGGGCGAGCACTGTCGCCCCGCCGGACTCAATACGGCATCGTGGTTTGCCAGCAATCTTGTCGAGACGCCTGCCGTTAGTCTCGGCACGATCAATGTTGAAGATGCGAACGCGCACCGGAGTTTGTTTAACGTGGATTCGCTCGAGGAGTTGCCGAATGATTGAGTCGTCCTGGCCGTTGACTCGGGCCGCGCTCAAATACGGTGATGCGCCTGCGCTGCTAGGCGACCCAATATCATACTCCTACCGGGACTATGACGCGCGCACGCGGAGCATTGCGGCGGCATTAAGCGCGGCAGGGATCGGTCATGGTGACCGCATCGGCGTACTCGCGCTCCCGAGCACGCACCTCGCGCCGTTGCTCATGGGCTGTTTTCAACTCGGCGCCGTTGCGTGCATCGTCAACACGCGAATCCCGCGGCACGGTATTGCCGAGCACCTGCACCGCGTTAGCGCGATGGCGCTCCTCGTCGACGAGTTCTTCGCGATAGTGCGGCTTGACCACATGCCCACCTTGCGGATTGAAGACCTCGTGGCGTCCGATCACGATGGCCATCCGTTGTCGCGATCGTTCCGGCTTGATCAGGACGCAACGATACTGTTTACCTCCGGCAGTTCGGACGAACCCAAAGCCGCCTTGCACACACTCTCCAATCACTGTTATTCGGCCGTTGCGTCAAACCAGAACATTGCGCTCGGCCCGGGAGACCGGTGGCTGCTCTCACTTCCCCTCTACCATGTTTCCGGGCTTGGCATTTTGTTCCGCTGCCTTTTCGGCGGAGCGGCAGTCGTCGTGCCGGAAGTGGGTGAGTCAATAGAATCCACGATTAACCGGTTCGGCGTCACGCACGCATCACTGGTCGCAACGCAACTGTTTCGGATGCTCCAGTCCACTGCCGGCGTCACCGCGTTGCAGCGGTTAAAAGCGATCCTGGTGGGCGGAAGCGCGGTGTCTTCGTCGCTACTCAGGCAGGCGCATGAGCAGGGGTTGCGCGTGTACACGACATACGGCCTGACCGAGACCGCGTCGCAAATGACAACGACACCACCGGGCGCGACTTTTGACGACCTGCTTACTTCTGGCCGTCCGTTAAAGCCCGACACAGTCTCGATTTCGTCCGGCGGCGAAATCCTTGTGCGAGGCAGCACGCTGTTCCGCGGCTACGTCGAGCCGGACGGGATCACGTTGCCCATGACCGCGAACGGATGGCTTGCGACGGGCGATTTGGGCCGGTTTGATGAGCGGGACAACCTTATCGTATCGGGACGCAAGGATAATCTCGTCGTGACCGGCGGCGAAAATGTGCAGCCCGAAGAGATCGAGAAATGCCTGGGTACCTTGTCCGGCGTCTTGCAGGCGGTGGTGGTCGCAATTGAAGACGCAGAGTTCGGCGCAAGACTGGTCGCATTCGTCAAGACGGATGGAAATACGCATTTGCTGCAGTCCGCGATGCAACTGCATCTCGAACGCCATCTGCCAAAGTACAAAGTGCCATTCACATTTCTGCCCTGGCCTGACGAAGCCGATGCCAATGTAAAAGTGAACCGAACGATGCTAAAGGGAATCGCGAAGCACAAGGCCATCGAATAGTGAGCTACCGGTGAATTCCTTCCCGCTGTAAAATGCGATAATCGTTTGCCAGATATTCCCCCGCCAATTTCTCATACGCCGCCAGTTCCCGAAAAAGCGAAAGTGCTGGCTGTGCATTATGGTATTGATCAGGTACTTCGGGCAGACGTTGTATTCGCTCGCGCAACGCCGGATGGTCCGCCCATTTGTTCGTTGTTTCCACCATACTGTCACTCAGTATTTCTTGCGCGGATGATTCGAACGATTTGAGGTTCTTTCGCCACACGCGAAGGCAACTTTCGTCTGGTTTGCGCGAACGTTGAATTTCTCCGGCGATTCGCATAATTGACAGTTGGAACAATGGGCCGTATGCATGAATTTTTTTCAACATGTCTGTGTACACGCGGGTTCCACAAATTCGCGTTGCGAGCGTATCTGCCCGTATTTCTCTCGCGCGGTGGATGCTTGCATCAATACTTCTCAAGAAGAGAAGATTTACGCGCATAAGTAGCACTATCGCGAAAAACGGCACGGCCGTGATAACCCGTGCCAGACCGTTTGTTCGGTCGCTCAATTGACTTAGTGACACCGAAGCCGTCTCCAAGCCCATGTACGCGCGTAGCACAATCTTGCTGTACAGCAAGTCGCTCCCAGTGAAGTGCGCAAATTCGTGAGCAAGTATGCTTCGTAGTTCATCTACTTTAATGCATGCCATGAACCCAAGTCCAAGACAAAGGATTCGTCCGTGAGGGTTGGCGTTGAGCACCGTCAACCGTTGCTGCGTCACAAAACAATCTGTGCCGACATGAAGGATGACCGCATCCGGAATGCGGGTTTTCATGAGTAAACACGTCGTATGTATCAAGGCCAAGAGGGCCGGTTCGCGGTTAAACTGCCGCGACCAGTGGCACCACGGACGCGGCCGCAGTGACAGCGCCGGCGAGCAGCACTATTGCATGATATGCGGGCACCAGCAGAAGAGCCACAAGAATTTTCAGGCGTACCCAAAGCGGAAAGCGATAGGTCAGGTCGGGGACATCTGTCTGCATATTTCACACCACGCGAATTCCATCGACGAAACACGCGCGCAGGGTTGGTGCGGCGCGCTTGTTCCCCGCGGGTGGAGCGATGCAGATAAGGTTCGCGCTTGCGCCGGGTTTTGGAACGCCGAAGCGATGTGAAACGCCAAAGAGTTTTGCCGGCACGCTGGAAGCGCAGGCAAAAGCCTGCTCCAAGGTAAGGTCGGTGAATTTAGCGGTGTTGATTACGCCCTGCAACAAGCTCGTCGCGCTGCCTGCCAGCAGCTCCGTTCCGCTAAGGCAAATGCGTCCAGATTTTTTTAGTTCCACAGGCATTCCCACGAGATTGTAGTGACCAGGCCTGAGCCCCGCGATGTGTACTGCGTCGGACGTGATCACTGTGCGCTCCGGTCCTTTCACGCGGACAATTGTTTTCAGAATGTGGGGCGGCAAATGTTCCAGGTCCGCGATCACGGATGCATACAAGCGATCTTCCGCCAGTTGGGGCCACAGCGGATTGCTGTGCCGTGGGATATGCGCGGCCAAGCCGTTGCCGAGGTGCGTACACATGCGCGCGCCCGCATCGACCGCGCGCGCGATCTGATCGGGCGTCGCGTTATGGTGTCCGAGTGAGACGATCACGCCGCGTTTCGACATTTCCTTGATGAATGAAATCGCGCCATCCAATTCCGGCGCCAGCGTAATGTATGCCACCTGTCCCTCGGCGGCTTCGTACCAGCGATCAAACTCGCGTAGATCCGGTTTTCGGACGTGGCGTTTGTCGTGCGCGCCGCGTGGTCCATCGTCGGGAGAGATGTAGGGGCCTTCGATATGCACGCCCGGAATTCGTTTGGCGAGCGCGGGGTCTTTGCGCGCCGCGGCAACCATCGCGCAACCGTGTTCAGTATTTTCGAAGGACGACGTGATGATCGTCGGTATCCAATGCGAAACGCCGATACGCTGAAGCTTTTCATCGACGCGCGCGACGTCTTCGGGTAATGCCTCGATGCCTTGCAAGTCAATACCGCCGTACCCGTTGACCTGAATGTCGAACAATGTAGGCGCAATGATTGACGCGGCGGATCCTGCGTCACATCCGCCGGACCCCGCGCGCGACACACGGATGACCTTTCCACCTTCGACTACGATGTCCGAGACGGTCTTCGCGCCGGGCAGAACGCCGCGCACGACGACCTTTTTGTTTGTGGTACTGACGGGGGTGTCGCGCATTCAGTTCCCAAGCTCCGCCATGAAATGAATATAAGTCTCGATGCCGCGGAAGAAGTTTGGCAAATATTGCTTCTCGTTCGGTCCGTGGATGCCGTCACTCGTCAGCGCGAAGCCGAGCATGACAGAGTCCACGCCGAGCTTCTCCTGCAACATGCTGACTATGGGCACACTGCCGCCTTCACGCTTAAAGATGGGGTCCATTCCAAACGTCGTTTTCAAAGCCGTAGTTGCCGCCTTCATTGCTGGCGTCTTGCGATCCATGATCGCGCCTTTGCCATGTGTCAATTCGCGAAGGTCCCAGGTTACGCTCTTCGGGCACCGTTGTTTCAGGTACGCGTGCAGTTGTGCGAACACGTCCGAGGGTTCCTGATCGGCGACGAGCCGCGTAGAGATTTTCGCCATCGCTTTTGCCGGCAGAACGGTTTTCGATCCTTCACCGGTGAACCCGCTAAGCATGCCGTTCACCTCGAGCGTGGGCCGCGCGCCAATGCGTTCGAGTGTGGAAAAGCCCGCTTCCCCCCAAAGTCCCGATGCCCCGGTCATCGCGTTCCACTCGGCGTCAGTGTAGGGGAGACGCGCGATTTCCGCGCGCTCATCCGCATCAAGCGCGCGCACCTTGTCGTAAAATCCTGGCAGTGTTACACGTCCATCGGTGTCGTGCATGCCCGCGATTAATTCGCACAGCGCCTGCGCGGGATTCAAAATCGATCCACCAAAAAGGCCGGAGTGCAGGTCTTTCGCTGGCCCACGAATCTCCAGCTCGAAATACGCAAGCCCGCGGAGCGCATAGGTAATCGCCGGCACATTCTTCGCGTGAATCCCCGCGTCGCAGTTGCACACAAAATCGCAGGCCAGGAGTTCGCGGTGTTGGTCAATAAAGGGCCCGAGATTTGGCGAACCGATCTCTTCCTCGCCTTCAATAAGATACTTCAAGGTAAACGGCAATGGACCCTGTTTCGCCAGAGCTTCCACGGCCTTGATGTGCGCGAAGATTTGGCCCTTCATGTCGGACGCGCCACGGGCGTAGATGTAGTCTTCGCGGACGTCCGGTTCAAATGGTGGCGTTGTCCATTCGTCGAACGGATCAGCGGGCTGCACGTCGTAATGGCCATACACGAGCATCACCGGCGCGCCCGCGGGACCTTTCACCTCGCCATACACCACGGGATGCCCCGGAGTCGGCATGATGGCAATATGGCCCACGCCCGCGGCGCGCAACTGGTCCGCAACCCATGTGGCGGTCTGTGCGACATCGCCCTTGTGCTCTGGTAGGGTCGAGATGCTGGGTTTGCGCAAAAATTCCCGGTATTCATTCAGGAAGCGATCTCGGTTTTCCCGCGCGAATTCGACGGCGTTGTCGGTGCCCATGTTGCCCTCTCTTCTCCGGTTCTTCTCGTTCCCAAGCTCCGGATTGGGAATGCAGTGCGCGAAGCTCCGGCTTCGCGTTCAGTCCCCGCGTCGCTGGTATCCAAACCCTACTATACCAATGCCAATCGATTGCGCTCTACGTTCGCGGAAACGGTTTTCCGTGTGTGATACGTTTCAGCTATACTTGTGCCTTTCGTCTGGACCTGCCGATCGTCCCGTTCAAAGCTGGCCGTGCGGTTGGGCAATGGTGATTTCGCGAGGTGACTTTTGAAAAACGAGAATGTAAAATTGATTACGAACACGAAGCCACGCGGGAATTCGCGGACGGTCTCGAACGTGTGCGCCATTCCATGAATCTCCTGGTGTCCGTCGTCGTTCCCTTTTATAACGAAGAAGACAACGTTGTCCCCTTGTTGGAGCGGGTCGAGGCTGTCTTTAGCGGCATGCCTGAGTGTGATTACGAGTGCCTTTTCGTGAACGATGGCAGCACCGACGCGACGCGAGCGCGCCTCGAGGCGGCGCGGGAGAAAAACCCGCGAGTGCGGCCAATCCATCTCGTCAATAACCGAGGACAATCCGCTGCGCTGGTGGCGGGGATGCGGCGAGCGCAGGGCGACTACATTCTGACCTTGGATGGCGATTTGCAGAACGACCCCTCCGACTTTCCGGAGATGCTCGCGTTGTTGAAAGACTATGATTGCGTCTGCGGATACCGCGCGAATCGACAAGACAACTGGGTGCGAAAAATTTCAAGCAGGATCGGCAATGGCGCGCGGCAACGCATTCTCAACGATGGCATCCGCGATGCAGGCTGCGGCAGCAAGGGATTCCGGCGCGAATGCGTGGAGCACATCATTCCGTTCAACGGCGTGCATCGTTACTTCGCGGTGATGATGCGCAACGCCGGCATGACCATCGCGGAATGCCCCGTCACGCACCATCCCCGCGTGCATGGCGTGTCGAAGTATGGCATTAACAACCGCCTGTGGCGCGGCATCTACGACCTCATCGGCGTAGGGTGGCTGCGCAAGCGTTACGTGACGTTTCAGGTCGAGGGAGAACTATAGGTGGAGGATTTTATTCAACACCTCCAGGAAACATTCTCCGATCCTGTGATTGCAGCGTGGTTCTGCTTTGGTGTGTTCGGGACCATCGTGTTCAACAGCCGTTTTTACGTGCAGTGGTTTGCGTCGGAAAAGAAGAAACGCAGCGTCGTGCCGACGTCATTCTGGTATCTCAGCAGCATCGGCGCGATCATTCTCCTGATCTATTCAATTCACAAGCAATCGCCCAACGGCGGATTGAGTTACAGCCTGAACACGGTCATTTATTCGCGCAACCTCGTGCATATCTGGCGTGAAAAGGGGACGCTCACGCGCACGCGCAGCGTGCTGTTTCAAAGCCTCGTCGCATTGATCACCTGCACGGCGGTCAGCATCGTCATACTAATCTGGTGGCGCGAAATAGAACAGACGAAGATGCAGCAGCAGCATGAAGCCGTCGCCACCTGGCTGTGGATTGCCGTGGGCGTATTCGGGCAAGGTCTGTTTGCCGGCCGGTTCATAATCCAATGGATCGCCACGGAAGTGCGGCGCAGGAGCGTCATGCCCGATATTTTCTGGCACATGAGCCTCGTTGCGGCGTTGTTGTTATGCGCGTCGTTTAGCGCGCAGGGCGAATGGCTGCTCGCGCTCGGACCTATCCTCAACGTTCCCGTGTACCTGCGGAATATCTGGTTTATCCATCGACAGCCCAGCGACGCGGCCACCACTGCGGGGGCGATGTAGCGTTTGCAACGGCTGCCATTGATAGCGGTCCTGGTTGCCGCGTTCGTCGTGCTCACGGCGAACCTCGGTGGCTACGATCTCTGGCCACCCGACGAACCCCGGTTCGGCCAGGTGGCGCGCGAGATGATGCAATCCGGCAATCCTTTCGCGCTGACGATTAACGGCGAACCCTACAAGGAAAAGCCGCCGTTCTTGTTCTGGCTCATCACGCTGATTTCTTTCCCCTACGGAGACGTGACGGAATCGACTGCGCGCGTCCCGTCCGCGCTGGCCGCGCTGCTGGCCGTATTTTTTACATACCGGCTGGCGCTGCGTCTCTACGGAGTGCGCGCGGCCGTTTGCGCGGGATTCGTGCTAATCACTACCGCGCTGTTTTGGTGGGAGGCCCGTTCCGTGCGCACGGACATGCTCCTCACCGGATGCCTCAGCGCCGCGCTTTACGCGTTCTGGATGCGCCACGAAACCAAAAGCGGCAAATGGCTCATCGCGTTTTACGCGTCGATATGCGCGGCGGTGTTTGCGAAGGGTCCGCCGGGGGTCGTGTTTCCGTTGCTGCTCGCGATTACGTTCTACTGGGGCCGGCGTGATGAACGCCGCGCGCTAAAACTCCATTGGGGTTTGCTCGCTATCGCTGCGGTGATAGCCATTTGGATCATTCCAGCGTACATGATGGCTGCGCCGTCGCCCGGCGCGCCCGCGCAGAATCTCGGACTTGCGGAGAACCTGTACCGGCAGACCATTGGCCGCTTTTTTATGGGCGTCAGCAAGGCGCGGCCGCCGTGGTATTACCTAGAAAACCTTCCCCTGAACCTGTTTCCGTGGACCTTATTCCTGCCGTGGGTCATCTGGTTCACGTGGAAGCGGCGGCGCGAGAACGACGCAATGCGGTTGTTGTTGTGCTGGATTGTCCCGGCGATCATTTTCTTCTCGATCAGCTCAGGAAAGCGCGCGGTATACCTGTTGCCGCTCTGTCCAGCATTTGCCATTCTCATTGGCTACGCAATAACGGCATTGGCGGACGATCCACGGCGCGCATGGATGCGCCGCGCCGTTGGCGCAATTTGGACGGTGCTATTGATTGCGCTTGGCGTGTTTGCGATCCCCTTCGGGTATTTCGCATGGTTCGATGATATCCTCTACCCCGATATAGGTGCTTACTGGCCATTCGAGGGTCTCGGCGTCTCCATCCACTACGATATGCTTCGCGCGATTTCCGTGCTTACCGCCGCCGCGTTTGTGTTTGCGATTCATGCCTTCATCTCGACCGTGCGCAAACAGGGGCGCACCGTTCATTTCGCAATGGCGGGACACTTCGCGGGACTCGCGGTGATCGCCGCGGGTCTGCTGATGCCGGAAGTCAATCAGTTCAAGGGCGCGAGCGATTTTTGCGCGCCGCTGCGAAATCTGACTGAAGCTGGAACGGGGTACCGTCTGTACTCCGTGGCTTTTTCGCGCGAGGAATACATTTTCTATACGAAACACAACCACGTGCCGTTCCTCGTCGACAATTGGCCGTTGCAAGCGCCCGCCAATGTTGATCCAGCCGAATTCATCGCGCAACAACGCGCGCTGGGCAAGGCGTTGCGAAACGCCACCGAGACCGTGCCCATCGCCGACTGGTCAAAAATCAGCGACGCGGAACTGGAAAAACTCCGCGCGCATTCCGAAAGCGTTTTCTCGTTCGCAAAAGCAAAGTCGCCGTATGTCGACGATTTCAAAATTGCCGTCGGCAACGCCGTGCGTGATTTCGCAGTTGATGTTTCCAGCGGAGAACCCGCTTTTCTAATCGTCCAAGAACCCGACTGGTGCTGGCTCCTCCCCTTTGCGCCGGAACTTCGGGCCTTGCCGCTCATCGCGCACGAATCCGTCGGAAGCGAAAGGGTGTTGCTGCTCGCAAACGCCCAAGGCGCCGCGCTGTTGCATCGGCCATAGGTCAATTTTGGAGGGCGGGTTTTCCAACCCGCCATTGATTGTCTTATTCAGCGTGGATTGTCTTATTCAGCGCGATTGCCCTGGCTTCGATTCACGTGAGCCAGAAGGCCTGCGAATTTATTGAGGCTTTTCGAGTACCCCGAAGTGAAAGCGGCGCTGACACGCCGCAGTCCAAGGCACTGCGCGCGGCCAATCGACGTCGAAAATTCGCGCGGAGCGCCTTGGAGTGCGGCTGCGGGGTAGCTGCCGCTTTCCATTTCCTGGGCAAAGGCGCTTCGCAATTCAGCGTGATTGTCCTGGTTTCTATTCACTTGAGCCTGAAGGCCGACGAATTTATTGAGGCTTTTCGGGTATCCGAAGTGAAAGCGGCGCTGACACGCCGCAGTCCAAGGTGCTACGAGCGGCCAATCGACGTCGAAAATCCGCGCGAAGCGCCTTGGAGTGCGGCAGCGGGTAGCTGCCGCTTTCCATTTCCTGGCCAAAGTCGCTTCGCAATTAAACGCGATTGCACTGTTTTCATTCACGTGTTCCCGAAGCCTGCAATTTTATTGAGGCGTTCGTGAACCCCGAAGTGAAAGCGGCGCTGACACGCCGCACTCCAAGGCGTTGCGCGCGGCCAATAGACGTCCAAAATCCGCGCGGAGCGCCTTGGAGTGCGGCAACGGGGTAGCTGCCGCTTTCCATTTCCTGGCCAAAGTCGCTTCGCAATTAAACGCGATTGCACTGTTTTCATTCACGTGTTCCCGAAGCCTGTAATTTTATTGAGGCATTCGTGTACCCCGAAGTGAAAGCGGCGCTGACACGCCGCAGTCCAACGCGCTGTGCTCGGCTCGAAAAGGACGAAATCCCGCCTAAGCGGACATGTCTGGGTGAGCGCGCATACACGTGGCTTGTAAAAAGTTGACAGGCTGCGGCTTTGGGCGAAATACTATCCGGAAATGGCTTGTGGTCTTTTTGTAGGAAATCGGGGGGATGGGCGTGCCCGTCCCTCTTTTGAATATTGGATGCGGAGAAATCGATGGTGCGCACAGGAATTGTTTGGCATATTGCGATAGCAGTGCTCATCACGGGGTCTTGCGCACTTTCGTTTGCCGCGGATGTCGCGAAGAAAGCGTCACCCGCGGTCGCCGGTGATACTTCACCGCTCGAGATCAAATTGCCGCCGCCGTATTTTGGCGGCACGCCGACTACATACATAAGCGAGCATTTGGAAGAGTTCGATCCCACGGTGCGCAAGCCATTCGTTGCGCCAAAAGGCGCAACTGTATTGTCCGCGGGCAAGACTGTCACGAGCAGCGACCCGGATCCAGCGAACGGCAAACTGAGCATGATTACTGACGGCGAGAAGGGGTATCAGACCGAGTATTTGACGGAACTCGCCGAAGGCGCACAGTGGGTGCAAATAGATTTGGGCGCGCAGAGTGAGGTTTATGCCGTCGTCCTGTGGCACTTTCATGCGGGTGATCGCGTATATTTTGATGTCGTCGCGCGCACTGCGGACGACGCCGCGTTTACAAAAAATATGCAGACGGTATACAACAACGATTTCGACAATTCGTCGGGTCTCGGCGTTGGCAAGGACAAGGAATACATCGAGAATTATCAGGGCCGTCTGATTGGAACGTTGACAGACGGAAAAGGGACAATTGGCCGCTACGTCAGGTTGTATTCAAAGGGTAATACATCGGACGGCGCGAACCATTATGTCGAGGTCGAAGTTTGGGGCAGGACTGCTCCGGCTGGGTGAACGCGCGCTTTTGAGAACGAATAGACAGCAGGTTATTTCGTCATATCGGGATAGGACGGGTTCGCCCGCCTGTTGGTGTAACGTAGATACAGGAGGTAGTCATGGTTCGAGTTGAATGGATTCGCCGCGCGGCGGTTGTTGCGCTGGCTGTGGCGTTTGGCGCGGCGCAGGCGTCGTTTGCGGCCGAAGCGAAGAAGGAAGCGGCCCCGGCCGCGGCGGGCGATACCGCGCCGCTGGACATCAAACTGCCGCCACCCTATTTCGGCGGCACGCCGTTGGATTATTTCAACGAGCATCTGGAAGAGAAGAATTTCAAGCCGCGTGAGCCGTTTGCCGCGCCAAAAGGCGCAACGATTTTGTCCTCCGCGAAAACGGTATCGAGCAGCGATCCGGACCCGACCAACGGTAAGCTGAGCATGATCACGGACGGCGAGAAGGGTTATCAAACCGAATACCTCACGGAACTCGGCGCGGGCACACAGTGGGTGCAAATCGATCTTGGCCAGCAGAGCGACATCTATGCGGTTCTTGCGTGGCATTTTCATGCGGCGGACCGGGTGTACTTCGATTTCGTCGTGCGCACGGCGGACGACGCGGAATTCACGAAGAACGTTCAGACCGTTTACAACAACGACTACGACAATTCGTCAGGCCTTGGCATCGGTAAGGACAAGGAATACATCGAAAGTTACGAGGGTCGGCTTATCAACGCGTTGAAAGATGGCAAGCCCACATCGGGACGTTTCGTGCGCTTGTATTCAAAGGGCAACACGTCGGACGACACGAACCACTACGTCGAAGTTGAAGTCTGGGGCAAACCCGCCGCGGGCAAGTAACGACACGCCGCGCAGACGGGCATGGGACACGCGATGGTATCGTCAGCGGCCCTCTCCCGCGATAATCGAATTGGTTTGGCATTGATTCTTCTGGCGGCAGCCGGTGCGCTTGCGTTCCGGCTGCCGCTGCTCGATCTAAAACCGTTTCACGGCGACGAAGCGAACCAGGCGTTCAAGGCCGGGGTGTTGCTCGAAACCGGCGACTACGCCTACGACCCAATCGAGCACCACGGCCCAACGATTTATTACATGATGCTGCCGTTTGCATGGCTAACGACAGATGGCACGTTCGCCGGCACGACCGAATCGACATACCGCATTGTGCCAGTGTTGTTTGGCGCGGCGATTGTCCTGCTGATGATTCCGTTGCGCGGCGCAATCGGGACGCGCGCCACATTCATTGCCGCGGTGCTCACAGCCATTTCACCAGCGATGGTGTACTACAGCCGGTACTACATACAGGAAATGCTGCTGGTATTTTTTGCGTTTGGCGCAATCGTCGCGGGCTGGTACTGCATCCAACGAAAGTCATACGCTGCTGCGATTGCGGCGGGCCTCTGCTTCGGCCTGGCGCACGCGAGCAAGGAAACCTGCGTTCTTGCGTTCGTGTCGTACTTCGGCGCGTGGGTTTGCACTGCGGGCTGGTCGCGTCTGCGTGATGGTGACTTCGCGGCATTCGCGGCGGTAAAAAAGTTCGCCACGCGAAATGTCGTCGTGTGTATCCTGGCCGCCGTCGCGGTGTCGATGCTTTTCTTCTCCTCCTTCTTTACGCATCCGCGCGGCGTGATAAATTCCGTGCTCGCGTATACAAACTACTCCAACAAAGCCGGCAACTTCGCGATTCACGACAAACCCTGGCGCTACTACCTGCAAATGCTGTTGCTCACGCGCCACTCAGGCAACCCCTGGTTCAGCGAAGCCCTCATCCTCGCGCTGGGCGCGAAGGGTATCGTGGTCACGCTGCTGGCCAAGCGAAACCCAAACAATCCTTCGCTCAACCTCCTGCGCTTTCTCGCGTTCTACACGCTCGGCATGACCGCGGCCTATTCGCTCATACCCTACAAAACTCCGTGGTGCGCATTGAATTTCTTGCAACCGCTTATCGTGATGGCGGGCGTAGGCGCCGATGCGCTCATTCGCGGCATGCGCTGGCGTCCCGTAAAATTTGCCGTGGCCGCCGCGCTTGCATTGCTCATGCTCCAACTTGGCATGCAGGCCTATCGCTCAAGTTTCGTGTACTACGCCGACGTGCGCAACCCATACGTCTATGCGCACACCTCGAGCGCGATCTCGCGGCTCGCCGAACGCATCCAGGACATTCCCGCTTTCAGTCCTGAAGGCAACGCCATGCTCGTTGGAGTCGTCGCGCCCGATGCGGATTACTGGCCGTTGCCGTGGTATCTGCGCAAAATGAAAAATGTTGGCTATTGGACCTCGTTGCCCGCTGACCTCGATGCCCCCTTATACACGGCTTCCATGATTGTTGTATCGCCAAAAATTACGGAGGAGCTCGCGGGTAGACTGCGCGCGGGCTACCACAGCGAAATGCACGCGCTACGCCCGGGAGTGCTGCGTACCCTGTTTATTCGCACAGCGTTGTGGGAAAAATTCATGGAAACGCGGCAAAATCCTGTGCCCGAGCCGGGGTGATGTTGAACACTATGCGCATAGAATTAATTGTCTTCGCTGTTGCCGTTCTAGCCGGGTGCCGGCCTGCGGGCGATCCCGTAAGTTCCTCGAGCGATCCACCGGGCGCTCCAACGCCACACGTCTCGCGCGTGGCACAGACTTTCGACGGTAACGTTCTCGTCAACGGTTCGTTTGAATCGCGGGACGATAACGGCCAGCCCGTGGGCTGGGTAGTGTGGCCCGCAGGTGCGGTTATCAATGATCCGCGCGGGGATTACGATGCCTTCGATGGCGAACGGACGGCGCTTATTCGCACCATTCACGACGACTATGCCACGCTCAACCAATACCTTTCGCTAACCCCGAAAGACGCCGGGCGCATTCTATACGTTTCTGCACAGGGCCGGGCGCCGTTCGATCTGAGCATGTACCTGAGCCTCGAATATAAGGTGAAGGGGGAGAATCGCACGGCGGCGGAGCGCAAATGGCCAGCGTCGCCGGACAACTGGCATCCTGTCGCGTTTGAGGCGCCTATCCCGTTGGACGCAGACGCGGGCACGGTGCGTGTTCGCGTCGTCTGCGCGAAGTGCGCGGGCCATTACGTACGAATCGATGACGTGCGCGCGGTGTTCGAGCCAAGTGAGCCTGTGGCGAATGCGCCCGAATGAGCCGTTGGCGGAGGGGGCGTTCATAGTGTAAGCTGTTTGGGATTACAAAAAACGGAACGCGCGGAAAGCTAACGCCGCGCGAAACCCAGCGTATCGATTCGATATGCACGATAACAAAGGGGATATCATGCGGAGTTCATTTTTCATGGGTGGGTTGGTAATCCTTTTTGCGCTGGGCGCGGGCTCTTGCAGCAATCCAACCCCGCCACAGGACGGCGATGCGCAGAAAGCCGGAACCTTGACGCCGGTTCCCCCGCCACCATCGCCTGTTCCCGTGCCATCCCCGGTTCCGCCGATGCCAGCGTCGGCCGCGCCCGTCGAGCAACCCGCGCCCGCCGCACCCGCTGAACCGGTCCAGGCGCCATCCAAACCGGTACACGACGCGAACGTAGCGCCGAACGGCTCATTCGAAGAAAAGGACGACAACGGCCGTCCGCGTGGTTGGGCGATCTCACCCGCGACGAGCATTGCAAAAGATGGGGAAGATGCACAGCACGGCAAAGGATTTCTCTCGCTCACCGGTGAGAAAGACAGTTGGACCGTTATATTTTGCGAATTGGCCGGTGCCGACCGCTATCCGGATACCCCGCTACGTATGGAAGCCTGGGGCAAAGCACCAGCGGCGGAATCGATGAAAATTGCCCTGATATGCACGGAAGACGGTGAAGAGAAAGAAGTCAGCGCGAAATACTGGCCCGTATCGGAGGATTGGGGAAAGATAGAGTTTCTCGCAACAATTCCAGAGGCGTCGGACAAGGGGTCCGCTAAGCTCAGAATTCTAATCAAGCAGGGCGCGGGCTCGGGTTTCGCGTTGGATAATATTCGTGTGATTCCTGATTTTCTGAGTGGAAACGGATCACTGGAGGACAAGGACGACACGGGACGTCCGCGCGGCTGGGTGGTTTCGCCAAATGACATTATCGTGAAAACGGGCGCTCCCGCTTATGACGGCGCGCAGGCATTGGCGCTAAAAGGCCAGGCGGAATTTAACGGGATCATTGCGCATGACATTTTAATCTCCTCAGCCTACCGTGCAAAAACTTTAGTAGTGTCAGCTTGGGCACGGTCCAATTCAACGCCGGGCCTTACGATGTATGTCGAATCAGGTGAGACCGGCAAGGTTAAAGCCCTGTCAAGCCATCAATGGGCGCCATCGGCGGAATGGCAGCAGGGTGTAATTCGGGTCGAACTGGGGGAGAATATCGATACCGAAAGCCTGAAAGTGCGGTTCGTTCTTCCGCGTTTGGCGGACGAAGAATATGCAATCGATATGGTGCAGGCCAGCATCGAATAATTAGACGGAAATTACAATTCAGACGTTGAGTTCGCATTGTCAGGCGCTGGCCGCGCGAGGCGCAGCAGCAGGCCCATTATGAAATACATCAGGATATATTGGGAGGCGACGAAGGGCTGAAAGCACATATAAGCCATGTAGCACGCATACGTCACCAAGAAGACCACATACAGTGAAACGTATTTGGGGTCTAAGGTTCTGAGTGCTCTCATTGCGTGCCAGCCAAACAATAAATGGAAAGCGGTGAACGGAATGAATCCGACAATCCCCGTCTGGTATAGCACCCACAAAAACATGTTGTGCGGATTGTTCATTTCGACAAAGTCGAACAATCCGATCTGATTTCGCATGGCGACAACGAGGTAATAGCCATAACCATGCCCAATGATCGGGCTTTCCGCGAAACTCTTTATGGCGCGCTCGTAAGTCCACCAGCGAAAACCGCCCTGGATGTTTTCGTTCACCAAACGCAGCCGCAGGTCCAGCGCGACTTTCTCAAATTGGTCAGGCATAAGCGTAGGCATTACGAGGGCGAACGGCAGAAGCGCCGCCCCAATCAGCATGAGCACCAACGCAAACCGGAGTACCTTCTGGCGTTGTGCCCAGGATTGAAAAGCCAAGGTAAGTAACGGCACGAGTACGACAAACCCCATCGCGAGCCGAAAGCCGCTGAGGACCAGTAGAACAGACGTAATGATTATCCCGATGGCCGCCACTGTACGTCGAAAAATCCCACTGGAATCACGGAATTTTATCGTCAGGAAGGCGATGAGGCTTACCAACCCCATGGTTTCCGCCATATTCATCAGCCGCAAAGCGAAATGCCCAGTCTCAAAGTTCTCATCAATCCGCGCGGCGATGCCATTGGCAAGCCGGAAATAACCGATAAGAACGATTATCATCCCTCCGGCAACGGTCGCCCAGAGAATGCCTTTGTCGTGCTGCTTTGAATAGGGAAACAACAGGGGGATAAAGAACGCCGCCGAATATACCGTTGCACGGCGGAAATCGCCGAACACGCGATCGAACCGCGACCCCACGATGGAATATCCGTAAACGACGAACAACAGACCGAGTAGTGTCCAAACTATCCAGATTCGGCCCAGCGTTATCTCGGATTTGCCCTGGGCGGGACTCTGGCCGTTCATTTTTGCATACCAGAAATGGATCATTGCCCAACCCAAAATGACGATAACAAAATCGCTGGCGTATGCGTTGAACTGCCCCAAGGATATTGGGTAATAATCGAGAATGCCGCACAATCCGGACAACAGCGCGAAGAAAATCAGGCTGATCGAGCGAGCCCAAGGCAGTAGCAAGACCGCCAGCGCTCCAGCGCACATGAGAAGCCACGCAAGATCGCTCACCATCCCAAGGTACGCGCAAAGGATTACGGATGCGGCGATCGAGGCCACGGAACCAAGATTCAGGGGACTGGTGTGATAGCCTTCGGCATCGGTGCGCGCTGGCACGCTAGTGGGCATGGCCCGGAAACCCGCTGCACGCCGCTCGGGGTGGGTTCATGTGATTTCCCCGTGTTTCGCGACAGAGCGCCTCAGCCACGGCAGCGCGGTGTCGCGTACAACAACAATGCTACAGATCAGGAGAAAACCGAGAATGCCTCCGGTAAACGCTGCCCGCCGTCCTCCCAGGAGGGACGAGACCCGCGTGGACTGGATTTTATCGCTCAATAGATTCAACCCGACAGGTTGGAGTCCATCGCCATCGGGAGAGTGAATCATACCGAGCGTTGCGGCGTTGAGTGCGGATGCCTTGGCGATATCGTCATACACAATTTTGGCGACGGCTTCGCGGGATTCCAGTTCCTTTTGTTTAATCGTGTGTTCACCCAATGCAGCCATCAGCGTCTTGTTTTCAGCGCGCGCCTGTTCGATTAACGCCGTCAGGGACGCGATTTTGCCTTCGTTGGCGGCGATTTCACTGGCAGTTTGGCCTTCCTTTTCTTTCATGTTCCAATAGGCCAGGTTTATTTCCTGACTTACCATAACCTTGCCTGATAGCTCCTTGAACGCGCGGTCTGCGCCCAATTCCGTTTCCGTAAGCCAGAACGCCTCGTCGCTCGGAGCTTTGGCAAGCTCAAGAAAAGGTTTCTCGGCCGCGAGCACTTCCCGTATGGAGACAATGCTTTTTTGCAAGCCTTCCAGGGCGCTCTTGGTGGTGAGGAGTTCGGTTTGCAACAAATCCAGGTGGATCAATTGCAGGTTTGCCTGCTGACGCATTAGCTCCAAATCATACTGGGATTTTTCTTGCGACAATTCAGTCCAGATAGTCTGTAACTTTTCTTCGGAGGCGGTTGCTTGCGCGGTCAAAGTGGTAGATACCGCGATAAACGGTAAGACCAACATCTTGTTTACCCGATCAATTGCCACCTCGGACCATGCCTTTGCAATAGCCTCCGCTTGTTCGTGCGAATAAGCTTCTACCCGAAGCCGTATCAAGGGCGAATAGGTCACCGGCCGGGTTGTCGCGTCGACGGTTTCTACTTCGACCGAAAGCATGCCGATAAAATCCACCAACCGAGGGAGGTCGTCGTCGGGGATTACACCTTCAGCGACGAGTTTGTCCATCGTTTCGGCGGCGATTTGGGGAGAAGTGAGCATGCCGCTATACACTTTGGCGGTGGGCGCAGTCGCGAGAAGTTTTGCGCCTTCGCTCGTTACACCGAGGGGCGTGAGAAGCAGCATGCTTTCCGCTTCGTACGTCACCGAGAACGTCCCGCGCACCGCCCCCAAGACAGTCGTAAACAATGTCAACGCAATGATTAACCACCGTTGACGGTATAGCGCGCTTACCCCTCGCAGTACCCAGACTTCCACAACGCGACTCCCTTGGAATGTTTAGCTACCACAGACTTACATAGCATATTTTACACAGTATGGCGGCCCAATTACGACTGGGGCGGACAACGTGGCACTAAGATGGAGTGATGGCCGACAATCGTTTCGCCGCATCGGCATGGTGCGGGGACAACTGGACAGTTTTCCGATAGAGTTCAATCGCGCGATCGGCATGACCCTCGATCTCGCTCTGCACCCCCAGATTAAACGTTGCTTCAGCCGACATTGGAAATAGCGTAAGCGTTTCCTGATAGACGACAAGTGCTTCCGTCCACCGGCCCAGCCTTCGGAGCAATAGTCCGCGTTCAAGCCGGGACGCCTCATCGCTGGCGTCATTCCCGCTAAGCAGCCTGTTTGGCAGCAGGCTGCGCCAGTGGTTGTCCATGGTCGAAAATGTGTGCAGGGCAGTAGCGGCGTCAGTCCGGCTCTTCACAACTGCAATTGCCTTGCGCTGCTTGTTGCTCAAGAGTGCCGACGGTACTTCGGCTGCCTCGCCGTACAACCGAATCGCGTCGGCATACAAACCCGCGCTCCACAATGCCTCCGCGAGATCAAACCGAAGGAAGTTGAACCGCGCATCCAGGGTCCAGGCTGCCTCGAATGCGTTCCGAGCGGTCGCTACTTCATTTTGCGCGAGGCAAGCCCGGCCCAGTCCGTAATGCGCGGCCGCCTGCAAGGGTGGGTCAAGCCACGGAATATTCATGGCGAGGAACACCGGTTCGGGGTCCACGAGCGCGCGCGCGATGCCCGCATATTCTGAATCCATCGAGATGCCGCGTCCATCATTCGTAACTGTTCGATAATGCTCGACTGCGACAGACCAGTTGGCGGAACGCTCCGCGTCCAATCCAGCGGCAAGTCCGTCCACGGCGTCGGCCAGCCGCGACGCCGTGATTTGATATGAAGTCTGATTAACTACAACAACAATTCCCACGAAGACCGCAGCCAACGCTATGGGACCGCGACGAACCGTAAACCGCGGTTTAGAGGACGTCTCGTCGTCACGCTCGCCGATTTTCCCGCAATACGGGCCGCAGATCAGCGCAATGATGAACGGGTACAACGGCAAAAACGGAAACGGTTGAACGACTGTCATCGCAATGATCGCAAGTACGGTAGCGGTTAGTGCGCGGCCGGTGAAACGGGCTTCGATGGAATCGTGGCCCGGCCATTCGCGAACTGTTTTGACCAGTCGTACCAGCAGCCACAAGTACGCGAAGAAACCGGCGATGCCGAGTTCCAACAAGAATATCATGGGGAGACTGTGCATGGTCATTACTGCTTCGTCCTTGAAACGGGACATGGTCATCGCGGCATCGACCGCCCCCAGACCGCATCCCCATAGACCATACTCGGGGAGTAGAGCGAAGCCGATCTGGTACACCTGCCAGCGCCCGCGGATCGAGGCGTCGTCATGCGCGACGCCGCCTTGCGCGCGGTGGATGAACGTTTCCCAAAACCCTTGCGCGAAATACGCGAGTAGAAGCACACCCAAGATGCATAAGCCCGCAGCGAAAGCGGCGGCCAACCATCGGCGCCGCGGAACAGTGACTAGCCAATACACAGCAAACAATCCGGCCAGGATTACGGCGCTTCGGGACATCGAAATAAACAGCGCCGAGACCAGAAGAATTTGCCCGGTGTGCAAGACGAACCGGCGACTGACCAGGAGCGCGCGCCCCTGGTAAAGAAAGAGGGACGCTACAAACGCCACGAGGATTAACATGGCGGCCTGATTGAAATCGTTGCCCGCGGCGACCATGCGCATGGGCACGCCATGCCGGTATTCGAGTATCAGGCGTTGCAATGGAGTTGAAGCGGTAGTCCAACTGGTAGGCCAAAGCGCGCCCGCATAACAAGCCACGGTCACAACCGCCACAACCATCGAGGAAATGATGTAGCAGTGAACCAGCAACCGCGAGATCGTGGGCCGTCCGATGAATGTGACTGCGGCAAAGATGAACGCGAGATACGAGGCGTATACCACGAGCTGGCGCAGCGTCGCCGCCCGGTCCAATGAGTAGGTGATAGATATAACGCAGACCGTTGCCAATACGGCAAGTGGGGCGCCGATGCCCGTGCGCGGCCACCGATAGCGACGGTCCGCAATCGCCAACGCGATTGCGCATGCCACTGTGACTACCCCTGCCAATTTCGCCACTGTAAAACCTGTGAATGGCAGGCGCTGAAACAGCTCCCAGGGTAACGCGATCGCCAGCGAGCACAATGAAAAAGTGGCAAACGCCAAGATTCTATTGGCGTGTTTTTCGGATACGTCCGGCGTCATCGCGTGTCCTTCGGGGCGCGCAGGGAATCTGGGTTATGCAGCAAGACAACGTCGTATACATCGATCACGGCAGTTTTGCTTAAGTTCTCGAAGGTTAGTTGGTCCGGTGTTTTTGTCACCGTTAACGGTAGCCGCGCAAGATACGCGTATGCGTGAAGCGGTTCGTTTTTCCACGTGTGGCCAGGATAGGGGTACATATCAAAGCGTTCGCACTGCCCAAGGGACCTCGTGCCAGGGCGAAATGCATCGTACTCCGCGGGCAACGTCGATGTACCCGCCGCCATGACGATATTTTCCGCAGCGCGCAACTGTGCAGAGGCGGTGATGCGCAAAACCGTGTCTTTGGCCCGGGATTGAATTTCTCCGCGAAGCGCGGATATTACGGCAAGGCCGGCCGTTGTGCGTTGAATTGACGGCGCCAATGTCAAAGAGATGCACTGGCCCGGAGCAAGACGGAACGCTTTTTTCATTCGTGTAACGTCCGCTCCGAGGGCGCTCGTGATTCTTGGTTCATCCACGATTGAACTGGTGGTCACCGCCGGCGCTTCGACCCGGCATTGGTAAATGACGGCTTCGGGTGCGCGCGTCTTCGTCGCCGTAGTTTCATCCGCGCCTGATGCGGGTGCGCGATGTTCCTGCACGGCTATCGAGAGCACGCCGTGTCCTACGAACGTGAATGGCGGTATGCGGACGGTGCAGCGTTGTTGGGTGACGGAACCGATTTCCCACTGGGAAGCAGCGACTGGGAATACGTAATTGACCGAGCTTCCTTCGTTGCCAATTCCGATGCGCACCCACAAATTGCGCGAGCTGGCAACACGCGGAACAAGGCTCAAAACGATATCCACCGGTGCGCCGATTGGAATTCGAGGTGGCGATCCCGCAACCACCAAACCGTTCGAGATAAGCTGTAAATCGAGCAGTTCCGCGGAGGGAAGGCAATCCGGGTGACCTGCATAAAAATAAGGGGCGCGATTGACACGTGCAGGAGCCATCGCGGCGGATTCATCTGCACCGGCGTTTCCGCCTGGCATAGCCAGTATCGCCATAAGAATAGACACGGCGCGACATGCTATGCATCGAAGCGGGGCAGGCGAGAAGGTGTTCAGAGCGATTCCCCTATTCCAACAACGGGACGGCGCCGTAGAGATCGAGAATAGTCTCCGAGTCGCACACGAAGCGCAACGACCTCACCCTGAGTGCGGGCGCGCCCAGATCAATGACGCCAAAATACGTGTGCAGGAGCGTTGGCCGGCCGTCTTTATCCAATTGCGCGCTGTCGCGCGATTCGAATATGGGCGCGCGTTCATGATTGAGGTCTTTGCGCTGAAAAAGATCGTAGTCGCAACGAGCGGTCATCGTTCCCGAAAGCAAGTGGACCGTCCGCGCATCCGGCCCTCCCTCATTGATTAGCACGCGGCATACCGGTTCGCCTTGGGCGACACTACGATAGGACAGACTCGAGATTATGCCGATACGCCGTACATGCTCTGGCCACTCTGGAGTTTCAAACGTGACATCGCTGCCCATGCCCATGCGCACGTGCTTGGCCAACGCCCCGCTCGCGCTTGGAAATGCCGCCCGCATCGCTTCTTTTGGCAATGCGCGCTCGATTATCGCCGGGCGGAGCAATGTATGCAGAAGCTGAAAGGGTGGAAGGGGAGATGCCGTGTTGCTCGCCGATTTTGGCGCAACCAGGAGGTAACTCAACCCGCTGAATTGCGATGCCACGGGGGCCAGCGGAATTTCGTATTGCTGCGTGTAAACGCTGCCTACCTGCCAGGGTTCTGCCCCCGGCTCGGGGCCCGCTCGAAATCCGCGGGTCTGAGAGATGAGGTTGAGATGGTCCCACATCGTTACGTCTACCGGAACGCTAGCCTGCAACCGTATCGAAGGCATCCAAAAAGCCGTCATGGTCAGCGGGACGCTACTGTCGAATTCAGGCCGGTCAGCCGTGACTTCCCCGCCGGCTTGGTGCAATGAGAGACCTAGAAGCTGGAGCGGTGGCAGACCAGGCGTGTCTGCCGCGCGCGGCAAAGGCGCGGACGCGGGAAATCTGGGCAGGAAGCCGGCTTGCCCTTGTGCCGGGGGCACGACGGTTAACAAGGACACCAGTAACGTGACATGCCAGACAACGTTTTTTTGCGCAACAGTCATGGAATAGAATGATAAAAGTCCTTGACCGTAAGCGCAACACTGCGAACGGGGTCTGATGGAATCAACAAATCACGTACCGGGCGAACACGGCATCACCACTGCGGTGGTGACGGTGTCCGCGTTCATTTTCATGCTGTTTGCGGCGGCCATGATCGCTTTTGGTGCGTGGGGCGCGCCGTTCGTTGATGGATTGAGTGCCCAAATTGGAGAGGTGGTAGCGCAACACGCGACTGATCTTGCTGCCGCGGGAGAACATGCGAAAGCGGTGCGAATCTACGAGGATGCGCTTGCGCGGCGATTTGAAGGCGAACCCCTGCATCGCATTTACACAATGCTGCGGCTCGTAAAATCTCATCAGGCGCTTGAGCAAAGTGCGCAAGCGCGTTCCGTATTGGAGATGGCATTCGCGTTGGACAAGGGCTATGGACCTACCTATACCCTATTGTTTGACGCGCTCCGGAAGAGGAACGATGTTGATGGCGCGCTGTCGGTGACGCAGGAACACGTTGCCGCGGTGCGCGCGCGCGGCGATACTGCCGCGGAAAAATGGGCGAAATACAACGAAGGAGCAGTGCTTCGGGACGCAGGCCGGAACGAGGAGGCGCTGGCGGCGTTTGTGGAAAGCCATGCGCTTCAACCGTCACCGGAAAGCGGTTATCAGTGCGCCAGACTTGAGTACACTCTCGGAAAATATGAGGATGCGCGCCAGTCATTGGAGCAAGTCATTGAAGCGGGCGATACAAAGTACAGTGCGTTGGCGCGGGAAATGTTGGAAAAGGGGAGCGCAAGTAAGCATTGGTGAATTGGCAATTTTGCACCGCCTTGGACTGCGGCGTATCAGCGCCGCTTTCACTTCGGTGCACTCGAAATCTTAGAATAAATTTGAAGGCTTCAGGCAAACGCGAATCGAAGCCATCGCAATCGCGCGCAATTACGAAGCGATCTTGCCCAGGAAATGGAAAGCGGCAGCTACCCGCTACCGCACTCCAAGGCGCTCCGCGGATTTTCGACGTCAATTGGCCGCGCGCAGAGCCGTTCCCCCGGCCGCGCTGCCGGCGTCACGCCGGTTTATTCGGGACTTAAGCGCGATTGCCCTTTCAATCCGCTGGGGTTGCGGCGCTTTCGAGAGTTTCTAAAAGTGCGGTCAACCTCAGCAGCGCGAGGTGATTTGTTGGGCGCTGCGCAACGACGGCTTCGTAGTCCGCGCGAGCCTTCGCGGGATCGCCTGCAAGCTCGGCGGCAATTCCGTCGCACAGGTGAGCGATGGGCTGCTCGTTCGCATCGGGTGCACTGGCTGAAAGGGCCATAGCTTCGTCCCACAATCCCCACCACAGAAGCACATTTACGCGCTCCTCCAAGGAAGCCCCGGACAAAATTACGCCTTCGCTAATAGCGACGCGAGACGCGCTGTTGCGTTTCCAATACCGTAAGTACACCGTATGCGCCGCGCGGACATCGCCGTCACGCATCGCCTGACGGGCGCGCCAAAGCAACACAGTATCCGGTAGTGTGTCGTTGTTGATCATTGAATCGATTCGCGTGGCAGCGCTTCCGGCGTCGCCCGCCAATATTTCCCCAACGATTTCGTGTGCCGAATCACCAAACAATGCCTGATTAGCTTTCGGAAAGAGTTCTTCGAGGAGACTTGGCATTGCAATCAAGTGCTGGCCAAACTGGTCTATTATTTCGCTTGAAAACTGTGGATGCGTACGCGCCAATTCGTAGGCACGGCGTTGCGCCTCCGCGATGTTGCCGTTGGCATAGCCATTCCAGGCCGCGGCGAGAGTGTTGTATCCGTCGTAGCGCACGACCGCCGCTTGTCCGTACTGGCGCAGTATCGCGAGAACGATGATTGCCGCGACTGCAATGATGCACCAAGCCGCCACGTGGAGCAGGTTTCGCCGCTTCATCGAATTCAAAACGGTAGTCATGATCAAAACGCCTGATCTGTTTGGAACAACGCCGGCAGGGTTTTCATCAAAATCTTGACGTCAAGCCAGATCGACCATTCTTCAATGTACGTGATATCCAGCGCGACCATTTGATCAAACGACAGGCGGCTGCGCCCGCTGACCTGCCAAAGGCCCGTCAACCCCGGCCGGATGTCATGCCGTTGGAAATGCCAATCCTTGAAGTTCTCGACGTCTGCGAGCACGGCGGGCCTTGGGCCTACGAGGCTCATTTCCCCGCGCAACACGTTCCAGAGCTGCGGCAACTCGTCGATGCTCGTGCTGCGAAACAGTTTTCCCAGCGGCGTGACGCGCGGATCGTTCGCGACTTTTCCGTAGATCGGTTTGCCGCCGGCATCAAAGCCCGCGGGCGACCCTTCCTGGATTAGTTTGCGTTGTGCTTCTTGATGGATCCCGGTTTCCGCGCCCGTGCGCATCGTGCGAAACTTGAGAATCCGAAACACGCGTCCGTGCAAACCGGGGCGTTCTTGCACGAACAAGACGGGACCGGGCGACGTTACTTTTATTAACAACGCGACGAGAGCCATGAGCGGAGCAAGCAGAATAAGCGCCGTCAGCGACAGGATGATGTCTAGCAGCCGTTTTAGCACCTGTGAACGCGTGGTGTACAGACCCGAAGGTTCCACACGCAGAACGGTGAAGTCGCCGATTACTTCGGTGCGCGCGGTCGTCCTGAAATACGGATGAAACGGGGTGATCATTTTCAGTTCGACGCCGAGTTTCCAGCAGGTTTCCGCAATGTTGGTGCGCTGCTCCACGGTAAGGTCGCCGGGATCGGCCGCCAGGAGAATCTCGTCTACCTTGTGCCGGTTAATGATGTTTGCGAGTTCGCCGAGCGGACCAAGTATTCTGACAAGGTCTCGCGCGGATTCGTCTACGGTAATAGCGCCAACCAGCGTATGCTCGGAATCCGGACGGTCCATCACGGCGCGCACGTCCGCGAAATCCTTCTTTGCGATCACGGCGACGCGTGTATGTCCGACGCCGCGCGACCGCAGGAAATAAATAAATGAGAGAACGCCCGCCCGCAGCAGCAACGCAGTGAAAAACGCCGTCGCCGCGAAGTATATGAAATATGCGACGGCGTAATGGCGTCCGCCCGCAAATGGCCCGGTGAGTTGCGGCGTATACAACAGATACAGCAAAAGCGTCGCGCTACCGACCGCTTTCAATAGTGTCCAAACATTGCCGAAAGGCGCGATATGGCCGGACTGTGGCGTGAGCAGGCGAAACCATTGAAATATCGCGGGGAACGCGAGCCCGGACATCAACGCGAGCGGAAGGAATGGCCGCAGCTCCGGGACAAACGGCAGTTGCATCAGCGCGACGAATACGGAAACCACATCAAACGACGATTCGCGCACCTGTCCAAGCGATTTTGGCCAACTGAACAACATGACATAAGCGGCAAACACGCCGGCAAGCCCGGCGGCGACTGCACTGGCAAACTGCGTGCCCAGATAAAACCGCTGTTTCCTTCGGGCAAACGAGGTGGCTGGCATCCACGTGAGGGCGCGCTGACGGGTAGCGGCGGTGGCCTGCGCATTGCGCGGCGACCCGTGGCCGACGTGTTCGTTTGGCGTTATACCCGGCATGCAACGCAGGTTTCATTCCATGGCGCGCATCGTTGCGGCATCACCAACACACGCCATGATAGCCCGCAAACCGTGGGACCCCATTGGGGAAGAGGCGCACCAAATCCACTACAATTTTTTCTGATGCGGCAGCCGTCAGCGCATGGGCGAATGCAGGGTTCGACGCGCCGACAACGATTACGTCCGATTCACTAATTACCGCCTCCATCTGGTCCGACAACACTTCCGAGAGATGCGGAAGTTTTTGATCGAGGTATATCTTGTTGCCGCCGCGAATGCGCGACAAGAGAACATTCTCATCATAAATCTTTACTGAATAACCCTTGCCCAACAGCCGTTCGGCCAATTCCACCAGCGGGCTTTCGCGCAAATCATCCGTGCCGCGCTTGAAACTCAAGCCAAGCATTCCTATGCGGCGTTTTTCCAGCCGCGTAATCATGTCAACCGTGCGCAAAAGGTGTTGTTCATTGCTCCGGTGAACGACGTTCAGGACCGGCAACTCGACGTGACACGTCCGGGCAAGGTGGTTGAGCGCGCGCAGATCCTTCGGCAGGCAGGAGCCTCCATACGCAAAACCGGGCATCAGGTACGCCGGTGAAATGTTCAGCTTGGTGTCCTGGCAGAAAATATGCATCAGCTCGTGGCTGTCAATTCCCAGTTCCTTGCAGAGCGTGCCAATCTCGTTGCCAAACGACACCTTCAATGCGTGAAACGCATTGTCTGCGTATTTTAGAAGTTCAGCGGTCCGCACCGCGGTTTTGAACAAGGGCGCGGGAAAGCCTTCGTAGTACGAAGCGAGCGTGTCCGCGGCTTTCGTATCATGCGAACCGATGACGATTTTTGGCGGATCGCGAAAATCCTTTACAGAAGTCCCTTCGCGCAAAAATTCGGGATGAAAACAAACTCCGAAATCCTTTCCAGGCGTTTTTCCACTATGCGCAGCCAAAGCCGGAATCACGATATCGTCGAGTGTACCTGGAAGTACAGTGCTCCGAAGGACCACCACGTGATAGCCGGAATGGTCCCGCAACGCGTCACCAATTTCCTCGGCCACCCGCCGCACGTACATCATGTCGGGACCGCCACCGTTGGACGACGGTGTGCCAACGCAGATCAGCGAAACATCCGAATTCTTGATTGCCTCGGCGACATCTCCATCTGCCCGTAACCGGCCTGAAGAAACGGTATCGGCGATGAGCTCGGAAATTAACTCTTCGACAATGGGACTTTGCCCCCGATTGATCATCTCAACCTTCAACGGGCTGACATCGACGCCGATAACCTCGTGCCCCAGTTCAGCAAAGCACGCCGCCGAAACCGTCCCGACGTAACCCAATCCTAAAACGCTAATCCGGCTCATGCTCGCTTTGTACCTTTGGCCCCGTGAAAACTCGCACCCTTCGCACACTAACCATGAATTATTGCAAACACTTGGGGGGCCTGTCCATTCGTTTGAAGCACTTCACGAAGCAGTATGATTTGCGTGGATGACACGACCTTCGCGGGTCGGACGCAATGTAAAAAAGCGCCCTCGTGGGCGCTTTTATTGGACCACAGTACGGCCGGCTAGTCTTCGAGGAGAAACGTCACCTTGAGTTGCACGCGGTATTCCGTGATGTGGCCTTTTCCATCCACCTGCACCTCCTGGTTTTCGACCCAGGCAGACTTCAGATTCTTGAGGGTTTGGGCGGCGCGGGCGACGCCGGTTGCGATGGCGTCGTCAAAGCTTTTCTTGGAGGAGGATTTAATTTCCGTGACTCGAGCGATGGACATGATGGGATCCTTTCCCGGGTTTTGACAAAGAGATGCAGGTCATTTTACAACAGAAAGGCCGGATGCGCATCAGTGATTTTCCGGGAGGGCGCGCGTCCCCGCGCGCTTCCCCCGGAGTGCGAATTAGGTGCGCTGTTGGCGTCCGAGAATGTCGTAGTACCAATCCTGGAGCCGCTTTACCTGCGTGGCCCAATTGAGATCGGTTTGGGCGACCCGGCGCGCGGTATCCCCAAGGGTTGCGGCGTGTTGGGGATCACGGAGCAGCGCGAGGGCCGCCGCAGCCATCGCGGCTGGTGATTCGTCCGCGAGCGCGCCGATGGCATAGTTCTCGAAGAGCCATTTCATTTCACCGACGGCGTTGGACACCGTGGGCCGGCCCACGGCCATGTAATCGCCAATCTTATTGGG
>JAWXCN010000063.1:0-3562 GCA_034408725.1 Candidatus Hydrogenedentota bacterium | reverse complement strand
GCGGTCGCACGAGCCCCGGCGCAGCGCGTCGAGAAACTGCTGCCCTCCGCCTTCCGAACTCGGCAAAATCAAGCCGATGCGATGCACGGTCTGTTGCGCGAATACCGGTATGCGGCCGGTTATCAGGCCGCCGCCTGCAGCGCGCAGAAGGTTGCGACGCCTGAGCATTGATTTGTCCCGAGAGGGGAGCGGGCGAAACGTCCGGGATGGTTTTCGTGCGTGTATTTCATCGCAGACACGAACCGGGCGTCAGGTGGAACTCCGTCCGATTCTAACCAATGAAATTGTCCCGGCGCTGAATCTGCGCCCGCTACCTTTGATGCGGGCCGGCAACGCGACGCCGCAGCCCCCGCGTCATTGAAGCGTCGGAACCATGGGTCGGCCAATTTCCCTGTTTCTGTTGGCCGTTGCCTGCGTCAATGCACCTGCGCTCCACCCGCGGCAATACCGGACCGGAGAAAGCCGTTACGCATCATTCGACCAGGAGCGGACAGTCTTTGACTACGTACAAAAGCTCCCGCCCTTCTGCCCTTCTACCTTGGCCGCTTGGTGGCGATGTCGTGCATTCGCATCATTCAGGTGGACGGCGAAAGCGTGTTATCTTGAGCCCGAGGCTGGGCACATTTGAGCGAAAAATGCCGCGAAAGTCGAGACTCGGAGCAAATGAAGTCAACTTTGACTAATTCCCAATGAAAACGATCGTTTCATGGCACTTTGCGCTGGGCGGATTGCTCTGGGGTAACCTTGCTTGCGCTGGCACTATAGATGTCGGCCGGCTGTCCGCCATTGATACCCACGCCCTGGCAGCGACTGCTCAATCTGAAGCGGCGATTCGGCCCCTCGCTCAATATCTCAGCACCGCGACGAAAAGCGATACTGAAAAAGCCCGCGCGATTTATCGTTGGGTCGCCGACCGCATTGCCTACGATATCAAGAGCTTTTCCAACAAAACAAGCTCAAGCGCCGATCCTGAAACGGTATTCCGATCGCGTCTTGCAGTCTGTTCCGGTTACGCTGCATTGTTCGAGCGCCTTGCCAAGGAGTCCGGATTGGAGGCCGTCACCATTACCGGCTATGCGAAGGGCGTTGGCCACGTTGCCGGCAGCAGCATAGCTACCCCGAACCATGCCTGGAATGCCGTAAAACTCGAGGGCAAATGGCAACTCATTGATTCGACCTGGGGAAGTGGCTATGTAGAGGCCGGGGCTTCGGTAAAAAAATTCAGCGAAACGTTTTTCCTGCCATCGCCTGAAAAACTTGTCTTCTCGCACCACCCGCAGGACGCCGCCTGGCAGCTTCGATCGGAGCGCTTGTTGACCAAGACGGAATTCGAGTCCCTGCCGGAAATCAATGCGGACTTTTTCGACCTCGGGATTGAACCGGCTGACGTATGGAAAACCGTGAACTCGCAGGAATTCAAGGGCGCGCTGGTTCGCACTTTCGACCTGCCCGCCGGAGTGGCAAGGGTGCGCAATGCGCCTTTGTCCTATCGGCTTCCCGCGGGGAGCACGCAACGCTTTGAAATCGTGTCCGCTTCGTTCGAGAAGATGGCTGTCGAATACAACAAGAAGTGGTTACCGATGCGAAAAGACGGTGACGTGTTCTCCATCGACATCGTAGCCAACTCCAAAGGCGAACTGTCCGTGAACGGAAAGACACCAACATCAAAGAAGCATGCTGCGGTTTTGGAATATATCGTTGACTAGACCGGCCAGAAACAAAGGCGGTACGTTTCGATTTCGATAAACCCTGCCAGCGGACAATCAGATGTATTCCCGCGTTCTGACTTTCTCATTCCGCACCAAGGGCAATTGCGGAAATTGTTCAGGCCCGGCTGCTTGGCCGGGCCGGCCACCCCGCCGGGGCGCTCAAGCCGCCATGCTGAGAAATTGCGCGCCGATCGCGCCCACCTTGACGTAAATCAGCGCGCCTTCGGCACCGGTATAGGGGGTGTGACGGCTCCAGCGCGGACTGCGCAGCCAGGTGCCGGCCGGATACTCACCATTCTCGTCGCGGAACACGCCCTCGAGCACAAGGATCTCCTCGCCACCCGGGTGCTGATGCGCATTGAAGCGCGTCTCGGGCGCCCAGCGCACCAACGCCGTGCTGACGCCCTCGTGCTCGTGCAGCGGCATCACCTACAGTCCGCCGCTCACCGACGCCCGGCGCGAGCAGGCGCGCGGCGATGTCGTTGCTGCCGCCGGGTGCGAACACGACAATCAGGCGTATGGGTTTGGTCGGAAAGCCGCCCGATGGCGACATCGGCGTGCCCTGTGCAAAACCGGCCAGCGGTTCGAGGAGCGCGCCGGCACCGAGCGCGAGGACAATTTTGCGGCGATTGTTCAAGGTTCGACTCCCGGGAACGCGATGGAAAGGTGCAATCAGTCTACTAAGGTTTGCGGTAGGCACCAAGCCTGACGCGACACGGGACGACAGGGGTGGAAGCGTCAGGCGGCGGCGAGAACAGCCTTGCGCAGCAACTGGGGGAGTTCGATCACGGAAAAGAATCTGGCGGGGTACAGGTAATCGTCACCGGATTCATCAATGACACGAAGCTGCTTGTGCTTAGCGGCATCCGGATCAGGAACCATCCGATAGATCTTGCGGGTTTCCAGGGAAACCTCGTAGCCCTTGTTCTTGAGGCAAACAACGAATTGTAGGTCTGTTGTTTTCATGGTGATCTATTCGATGTATCGGTCGATTTTGAATTCTTTCTTGCCAATACCATGTGCTTCGTACCAGTGCACCTCGGCCCGCCGAAATGTGCCGTCTTCCAGCCGAACTCTGGCAATTCCCTTTCGGTTTCTCCAGCGTCCTTTGCCATACACCCTCTGTAAACGGGCCAGTTCCCGAATGGAAGAACTGACGGCAAAGGTCTCGGTGCTGGCTATATCTCCGATGATCTCAAAATCCATCAACTCCCTCCGGCTACCGCATCCAGTTTCGAATCAGCTTGACCCGGAATCAACGCTTTTCTGCCACCCGCACCACCCCGCGAGTAGCAGAAAGTATAGGCCGAGCTTCGTTTCGACAGGACCATGCACCCGAGCAGCCAGCGGCCGCGCAGTGACTACTCAATTATTGTTGCCGTTGCTGCTGCTGGAGCTTCCGCTGTGGCTGCAACTGCTGTCGCTACCACTACTGCTGCTACTGATATAGCCGAACGAGGCGCTGGCGCGGCCGCCGGCCGATTCGCCGCCGCCGCTGCTCATGACATTGCTGTCTGAGCCGGAACTGGAGCCACCGCTACCCGACGCGGTACTGGACGACGAATATTCGTTGTAGTCGGGAACACTTATGCCTGGCGCGGCAGGGCGTTCGTTCAAGCCGAACATTCTGGACAGCACCGCCACGCCGATGAAGATTGCGACGAACACCAGCAGGGACAACAAGCCGCTGCCCATTTCGAACGAGGGCGCGCGCGCGAACTGATCGACGCCGGGCGCTGCGGCGACTGCCTGCGCGGGTCTCTGGTCGGCGACAATGCGCGCCATTTCGCGGTTGAGGCCGGAGAGGATGCCGGCGGCGTCCTTGCCCTGGCGAAACGGCGTCACCATGGCTG
>JAWXCN010000062.1:0-4959 GCA_034408725.1 Candidatus Hydrogenedentota bacterium | reverse complement strand
GAAGCAAGGGCATGCTCACCTGCGGCACGTACGGCCAACGGCCGCGCCTGTTGCCGGAAGCCGACTTTGCAAACTTCCAAAAACCGGCGCAAACCCTTCCGCGTCTCGAAAAAGAAGACCCGTACATTGACTGGGTGAATTCCATCAAGAGTGGGAAACCTTCCGTCTCGAATTTCGACTATGCCGCATCATTTACGGAGATCATCCTGCTTGGCAATCTCGCACTACGCGCCGGCACGAGCATTCAGTGGGACATCAAGAACATGCGCGTGACAAACAGCGACGCCGCCAATGAGCTCGTGAAGAAGCAGTATCGCGAGGGTTGGAGCCTTTAGAAAAATATGCGCGCCCCGGTTAAGTGTGGCGGGTTGGAAAACCCGCCCTCCGAAAACCGGGGCGCGTTTCGTTTCTTACGCGGCTTTCTCGTCTTCCCTAAGCGGATCCTTCATAAACGGTTCATCCAGTTTCTCTTCGATCACGACGCCGGGCGTCGGCTGCCAACGGAGCCCATCTGAAAACACGCTCTCCCACGTGTGCTGGCCGTTTTCGCAATTCACGGTGATGAGTTTGCCGCCTTTGCGCACGCTTTCCCAGCCGTATCCGTTCCCACCGGAGGACCGCCCGTAGGCGAGTTCGATGCCATCTACCACGCCGCTGTAGTCGTTCACATGGTCATGTCCGCAAAAGCAGGCCTTGACCGTTTTCAGCGCCTTGATGTGCTTGAACGCATCGCCTTCTTCGCGTTCATTCGTGATCTTTTCGAGAAACGTGCCGCCGGCGTTACGCGCCTTGAGCGCCTTCATGTACGTGGCCGTAGGGATGTGATGAAACATGATCGCGGGCGGATAGGTATCGTTGGTTTCGGCGCGTTGTTCTTCCTGAGCCTTCACCCAGTCCAGCGCGGAATCCACCAAACCGAAGCGGTGCGTGTTGACACAGAACAGTTCAAACACACGCTTGCCTTCGCTGTTCAGAATGTCGACGGTGTAGTTTCCACTCGACGGCCCGCCGCGGTAGAGCGAATTCTTCGCATCGTGCCAGGCGTCGTGCCCTTTCGGCACGTCGGAGAGTTGGTCGTGGTTGCCCCACACAAAAATAAAGGGGACGCCGAGCGCGGATATCCATTCAATCGACTGCGCCTGAAACTCCGCGCCGCGATTTTCCGGATTGTCGTGCCAGCAATCGCCTGTGTGCGCGATGAGGTCGGGCTGGTGCAGATCGATGATCTTTTTCCAATCGTCGATGCTCCGCTGATCGCGGTTGATACCGAGCTTCGCGAAATAGCCATCGGGATCTTCCTTGCGATGATGAAAGAAATGGCTGTCGGTCAGTTGAAGTATTTTGAAGCGCGATGGGTCTTCGACGGTCAAAGTGGAGGAAGTTTCCGGATAGGTCGAGGACGAAAAGACACCGGGCACAGTATTCAAGTCCTCCTCCGTTTCACCCCGAAACTCGAATGCCGCCACCGCCGCAACGCCCGAAGCGAGAAACGCGCGCCTACTAAATGAATTTTGTTTCATAAACCAACCCCTCCACCTATGCAAACAATATATCACCCACCAGACCCTGACCGAAACCAAGCGCCATTTTGGACTGCGGTAGCGGAGTCCGCTTCGGACGCAGCTACCGCTTTCAATTTGGATTGCAATCAGTCTCCGCCATTCCCAGCGCCACGGCCCGCTCGACGACAAAGCGGCAGCTACCAGCCGCACTCCAAAATAGTCATCTTCACACTGTCCACAAGCCCATCGACACAATCCAACGGCTATGATACGCTCAATAATTATCGGGGCGCTCCACCATGAACAGCAAAATGCTATCTCTCCCAATGGCAATGGCAATTGCGCTGTTGATTCCTGGTTGCACAGCGGAACGCCCTCCGAAAACAATCAAAGTCGAAGTCACCCCGCAGAACGAATCCGCGGACCTCGCATTGGATGATCAACAAGCCGCCGAATTGGCCGCGAAACTTGCCAATGACGAATGCGAACGCTTGTATGGAGAACGACCCTTTTTGCCGGACACTTATCCCATGCGGTTCACAAAGGACCGGTACGAATGGGGGCGTCTCGATCCGCGCGGCATCAATGGAATGTCCGCGGAAGTCAACTTCACGGACCACGGCAAAGAACCGCGGGTTCGCGTGTACTTTTCGTCGGATCAAGGCTATGTCTCAGATTAGCGCAGCCGAAATCTGTTTGTGACGATTCTGCTGGCCTCTCTCAATTTGGGTTGCAGTTCGGAACCCGCGGCGCCTAAATCCCAAGCGGCCTCTGTCGAACAGCAAATCGCGACCAACCAATCGATGAACGAGCTGCAAGCCGCCGAGTTGGCCGCAAAACTCGCCAATGCCGAGTGCGAACGCCTTTACCATCGTCAACCGTTCACAGCAACGTCGTTCACCGCTAGAATCATCAAAGACCGCTATGAATGGGGCCGACTCGATCCAGTAGGCGTGAAAGGGTTCTCCGCGGTCGTAGATTTCGGACTTGACGGAGACGATCCGCGGGTCACCGTCTATTACTCCATCGACATAAACGAAAACATCAGCGAGGATCCTTTTCCCTGAACCCTTGACAATTCTCCAATTACCTGATTAAATACTACTAGACTTTAATTCAGGTTCCAGGGAGATGCGAACAATGGCCAAAGGATTGACGAAACGCCAGCAGGCGATCCTGCAGTTCATTATCCAATGTATCCGAGACAACGGAATGCCGCCGACGATTGCGGAGATAGGCGCGAAGTTCGACATTAATTCGACGAATGGCGTGAACGATCACCTCGTGGCCCTGGAGAAAAAAGGCTATATCGAGCGTTCATCCAAGGCGCGTTCCATTCACGTCACGGAGAAAGCCGCAGCGGGCGTCTACCAGACCGACGTCGGCATGTTGCCCGTCCTTGGCCGGATCGCCGCGGGCTATCCCATCCTCGCGGAAGAAAACATCGAAACGCATATCCCCGTCAGCACAACCCTGACCCGGCCCGGATCGTTTGCGCTCCGAGTACAAGGGGACAGCATGATCGACGACGGCATCCTCGATGGCGACACCATCATCGTTAATCCCGAACTGCGCCCCAAGGCCGGCGACATCGTCGTGGCCCTCGTTGAAGAAGATGCAACGGTGAAACGCTTCCACCGCGACGGCGACACCATTGAACTGCGACCCGCAAATGCGACCATGCAGCCCATGCGCTATCCCGCGCGGATGGTGCAGATCCAGGGCGTGGTAGTAGGATTGCAGCGCACGCTATCGTAGACCCGCGCGTACGTTTTTTCCCGTGCTCGTGCGTCGTGCTCGTCATCGTAATCGATCCTCGTGCTTTGGTTCGCCACCCTCGGCGATGGCGGCGCTACTGTCCCGGTTCGCGTGATCGCAAATTCGAGATACGATTACGAGGACGAGCAGGAGAACGATCAAGAGTCGTTGAGGTTTGGCTGCTGGCATTGCAGCGGATACCGCCCCGCCCGCAATACTTGATTGTGTCCCCTCCCATACGCTACAACCCGCGCACTGCTTTGAGGTATCGACTCGGGGGACGCTGCTATTGGGTCTATGGGTAAAACTGCGCATCGCCGCGCGCGCAACCGTCTTAATTCTGTGGACGGTCTCGTTATTCTTCTTTCGCTGTCTCGCGCTGCTGCTGATTCCGTTTTCCCGCTCCGCGGAAGAATGGTGTCGCCGCATGCTGTTGCGCGTCTGGGCGATCGGTGTTACGTGGATCGTCCGCATGTCGCTCACCATCGAAGGCAACGCGCCAAAGCCGCCGTACTACCTCGTCACCAACCATCTCAGCTATCTCGATATCGTGTTGCTGGCGCGCACCGCGGGTTGCGTCTACGTGTCGCGGTCGGACCTGGCGGACCATCCCGTCCTCGGCTTTCTCGCCAAAGTCATGAACACCATCTTCATCGATCGCGCAAAAGCGCGCGACACGCATCGCGTGAACGAGCAGATCAACGACAGGCTCGACAAGGGCTACGGCGTTCACATGTTCGCTGAAAGCAAGATTTCGCAGGACGCCCAGGTGCATCCGTTCAAGCCGCCGCTATTGCAACCCGCCATCGAACGCGGCATACCCGTCCACTACGCCGCGCTGTCCTACAGCACGCCGCCCGGCGTTCCCGCGGCCAAAGACGTCATTGTGTGGAAGGACGGGGTGACACTCGGTCAGAACATGGCGCATGTGCTCGGCCTGCCCAAATTCAGTGCGGTAATCAGCTACGGCAACGCCCCCCTCACCGCGCCCGACCGCAAAGAACTCGCTGAAAAACTTTACCTCGCGACCCTCGAGCGATTCACTCCTGTCGATTAGACGTGGGAGGGCGCGCGTCCCCGCGCGCTCCGTACTCACATCGGTCTCAAACCTCCCACGCGCGCGGGGACGCACGCCCTCCCGTCGAAGAGAGGAATTTTCCAATGCGCTGCCGATTTCTTTGATGGGACGAATCAGTGGCGGGTTGAAAGCCCGCCCTCCGAAATGGGAACTCCCGCGCCAGTTCCGGTATCCTCTCCCGCATGAACGAATTGCCTTTTGACTTCGCCGTTGAAAATTATCCGCTTGCGCCGCTCACGATATATCAGGTAGGCGGCCCGGCTCGGCTTGCCCTCGTGCCGCGCACCATCGACGAAGCCGTGCAAGCTTACGAATGGACCCTGCGGCAGCCGGGCAAACGCGCGGTACTTGGCGGCGGTTCAAACGTGTTGATCGACGACGACGGTTACGACGGCATTGTCATCGTTATGAGCAAACTCGACGCGATGGAACCGCTTGGCGGTGATCGGTATCGCATTGAATCGGGCGTGGACCTCGATCAGGTCGTTCGCGAAATTATGCTGGAACACAACTACGACATGGTCGGCGGGCTCACGGGCATCCCCGGCACGGTCGGCGGCGCCATCTACATGAACGCGGGCACGGTCAACGGCTCAACCTGCATGCTCATGGAATCGGTGG
>JAWXCN010000061.1:0-3766 GCA_034408725.1 Candidatus Hydrogenedentota bacterium | reverse complement strand
GCCGTAACGCCCGCGCTCGCCGCCATCGACCAGATCAAGAGCCCGGTCGAAACCCCCAGCGCCGTGAAGATGCCGCCCCGCACCCCGCCCACGAACACGTTCCGCGTCGTGACGGCGGTATCGGGCCCCGGCGTGATGATCACGATGAGGGAAATGCCGATGAAGGCGAGGAAGGAGGTGTCCATGACGAAATTCAGATCTGTCGAGATTCTGACCTTTGGTCAGCACCAACGTTCAGCTTGTGCCGTGACACTGCCCCTACAGAGCATTCAAGTATTCACGGAAGCTCATCAGATCTCCGGGAAGTACAGCCCCCTCGCGAGACCATGCTACGAATGAGGCTAATGACATGGCAGGCGCGTCTGCGAAACCAATTGCGCGCGCGACGTCATTCAATACTTGTTTGCCCTCACAAACTTTCCACAAGCTGATATCTTGACGTTTCCGTTCATAAGCGTCGATCGAGATCAATAGGATATCTTTCAATTGTCGCCGACCCTCAATGTCATAACCTGATCGGTCGACAATTTCCTGTACTCGGGCATCTCGATCCACCGTCACTTCAATCCAACTTAGTCTTTTTGCGCTGTCTTTTGCCCTTTGAGAAATCTCGGCCAGACCTCTCGCATTGCGCGTTGCCATCGCATGCTGGAAGATCCAACTTCCGGCACGAGCATCGGTTGCAGTTCGGATAGTCTCCAACGGGTCAATATCGCCTCGGCCATTTTGTACCAATAGGAGATTCAACGTTTCCGGGTGTAGAAAGAAATTTTCCGCTTCATGGACGGGCAATACAAACACGCCATGTTCTCGGCTAAGAGCCGTCGAAGCGATATCGCTACGAAAGTCGCGATCAACGACCCCTCCAACTCTTATTTCTGTATTTGCTTCCCTCGCAATAGAGCGAATCGAGGATACACGTCGAATCACCTCATTACATGAGCCGCATTCTATGAACCGAACGCTTTGCGGCAACCCAGCAAGTTTCCGAAACCTTTCGCGTTCGCCAACTCCTTCTTCACCTTCGATGAAAACGAAAAGCAGCTTGGAAATTGAGAATGCAGGTGTTCCGACCGCTCGCGATAGTGCTGAAAGGACCGGCCGAGCATCGAGCCGAGCAATACTATCAACCTTGCGCGTCTCCTCATTCCGCTCCAGTACAAATGTTGACTGCTGTCCCGCTGCCTCGACCGCCTCCAGTGAGTGCGTTGCCAGCCAAATTTGACCTGTTTGAACTGTGCCCGTCAGATATCCAACCCAATTTCTGATTAGATCAGCGTTTAGATGCAACTCCGGCTCATCGAGCAAGAAAATGCCTTGACGCAAACCAAATCGGTCAATCTGCCCGACAAGAAATGCGATTTCCCGTTCGCCGCCACTAAGTTGATTGAAAGAAAGCGCAAGGCCTGTAGTATCGAATATCAACGTTCGAGACTTGGGGTCGACGCCCGTAAATAGGAGATGTGGCAGAACCTTTCGTAGCGCCTCCTCGTACGGTGCAAAGTGATCCCTGAAGACGGGGTCGACGCGTGCATTCTCTCTTGCGCGTCGCGTTTCTTGGATCAGGCGGGTTCCCGCTTGGTTTTCTTGAGCCAGGAAATATTTGATCCATTCATCATAAAGCGTGGTTGTTGTTTTGAAAGATCTGCCACGCGTATACTCAGTGGTGTCCCAATCGATTTCATATGCCTGTGCAATCTCGTGAATATTCACATTTCTTTTAGGATAGGCCCGGTCAGCATCCAAAGAAAGGAAATGAACTTCCTCGGACCCACGTAACGCGCGAACAATTTGCGTTGCGAACTCCACGCTCTGCCTTGGATCTTCGATTCCTCCGGCAGTTATCCTAACGCTTTCGTTGTTCGCTGCCCGGTGGCTTTGAATAGTAAGAGTACGGTTCCAAGCGGCAAATTGTGCTACCTGTGCGAGGCCGTGATCGACTGCGTTGCTTACTCCCGGCGCAAGATAGAATTGAAGCGAGAAATCGTGAATGTCAGAAAAAGGGTCTCCACGCGGAATCTCAATTCCTTGCGACAGCCCAAGTCTGTGTGCACAGGCGGCTATGAGCTCAAGTATGTGACTTTTTCCGGTACCGTTGGCCCCAACAACGCAAACCAGCTTGGCGTTGATATCAAGATTGAGATCAATGTTTTGAAAGTGGCGCCAATGGCCAATGCTAATCTTCCATATCCGCAATCTGTGACCCCCGGTAGTAACAATTAATGCGTGCCATCATAGGCATTCGTGCGTCAACTGGCGAGGGAACTTCAAATTTGAGCAAAATTCATTCCACAGCCGTGGAGATTTCGTAATATCTCCTTGTTTACGTGTTTGGCCGGTCGTCTCAGATAAACTCAGCCAATATTTTCGGCCATTGCTCACCATTCTATTGCATTGCGCCAGTCCTGACCCAAGCTTGTCATTAAGTATCTGAAATTCCTTGTCAACTCGCGTTACTTGCTCAATTGTCGGCTTAGCCTCTACAATTAAAAAACAACTCCTACGTGTACGCGGCAATGCATCAAAGAGGACCACGTCGAAAGCATCCCACTCCACTCCTATATTCTGCGGTGGCCAGCCAAGGGATCTAAAAAACGGTACGATCAGATGCGAAACAATTTCGTATTCGGAGGGAAACCATCCGAATGTCTTTTTTTGCCGCCAAATCTTAGTTAGCGCGTTGCTCTGGCGAAGATATTCAGTAATTGCATCGTCCATTGAGTGAACTTTCTGGAAGTTTGCAATGGACCGCGCTACCCCGCCGGCGTCGCCTTCCAGAAATACTTCCGGAACCCCCGCGCCCTGTCGTATTCGCGCACGCGGAACACCATCCGCATCTTCGTTCCCACGTCGAACGTCCCGGCGTCGACGTCGGTGAAGTCGGCCATTATGCGGCCGCCGCCGTCGAATTGGATCATGCCGTAATTGGCGGGCGGGTCGGGCGTGTAGGTGAGCCAGTCGGCGGACCAGGTGACGATGCTGGCCGCGGTGTTGGCGAAGGGCGCGTCTTCCTGGGTGTCGAGCGCGCCGCAATTCGGATTCACGCAGAAATGCGATTTCGGATATTGGCGCGTGCCGCATTTGGTGCAGCGGCCGCCGATGAACGAGGTGAGCATGTCGCGGTTGCGGTAGAGCATGGTCAGCGGCGTGTTGCGGTCGATCTCCGAGCGCATGCCGCCCTCCTGCACCAGGAGATTGTTGAAGGCGAGGAAGCGGTTGTAGTTCGTTTCGGCGCGGCCGCGCTTCAGGGCGCCGGCGATGCCGTCGCGCGCCGGCATCTGGGCGATGGCCGGCGTGGTTTCGAACAGCAGCGCGTCGCAGCCCTGGCCGAAGCCGAGCACGAGGATCTTCTCGCCCGGCTTGGCCTGCTGCAGCGCGTGCACGAGCATGACGAGCGCGTGCGCGGCGCCGGTGTTGCCGAGCCCCGCCTGGAGATTGTCGCGCACCGCGGCATCGGGAATGCCCAGGCGCTTGGCGATGGCCTGCGGCACGCCGGCATAGAGGCATGGCAGGATGAAATGCGCGATGTCGGCGCCCTTGAGGCCGGTTTTTTTGGCGAGGCCTTCGAGCGCCCGCGGCACGATCTTCAGGTAGCCTTCGTCGCGGATCCAGCGCTCTTCCCACGCATAGTCGAAGGCTTCGCCCTCGCCGCGGAAATGATCGACGAAATCGTCGCTGACCGAGTGGGTGGCGGCCAGTTTCGCGACCCCATCATCCGCGCCGAGCAGCAGCGCCGCAGCGCCATCGCCGTAGAGCAGTTCCAGCG
>JAWXCN010000060.1:0-2576 GCA_034408725.1 Candidatus Hydrogenedentota bacterium | reverse complement strand
TGCTCTACGAATTGGTTTATGTGAGTCTTTCCGTTCCTCAGGATTTGCCGAAACCGGCTCTCGAGGACATTCTGGCCCGCTCAAGGAGAAACAATCACCGTGCGAACATCACAGGCGTGCTGCTTCATGAAAACGGACAGTTCTTGCAGCTGATGGAAGGTGAGCGTGACGCCGTGCGGCATTTGTTCTACGACGTGGTCTCGGTGGATCCTCGACATGCGGGTATCGATGTGAGCCTGGAGGGGCCCATCGAATCCCGCAGTTTTTCGGACTGGTCGATGGGGTTCGTGCAAATGCGGGAAATGGACACGGTGGGCGCGCCCCTTCCCCCAGGTTTCCTCGACGGTGGCGTTGCCTCGATACGCCTGTCCGAAAAGATGTCGCTCGGACGCAGGCTGCTGCTGGCCATGCACGACGCCGATCGGCGTAGTGTGTAAAAAGCGCGCGTCGCGCCCCGGCCAAGTTTCCAGGAACGCGACGGGGTTGAGCCTGACGCCCTGGAAATTGCAAGGAACCCGGCGGATGCGTCCAGGCCCTGAAGCTCCAGAGCAACAACTTTGGCAATATCTTTCAGGTGCTGTTTCTCCCATTAGTCGGGCGCGGGATCTGCGGCAGCTCAGGCAATGCGTGCCGATGTTTTGACCGTTCGCCATCTTGAGTGGGTGGCCGGCGCAGAAGCGGATCATGGTGGTCATTGAACTCGACTGCTACTTATCGGCTGCAACACCAACTCCCGAAAACCATCCCGAAAAACGCGGCGATTCGGGCGATGCGCAGTTGACGCCTTGCAGGATCATGCACCTCTCAACCTTCCCTGTGGCCGACGTTCAAGTAATATGAAAGATAGGGGCCGCCGGTACTTTCGGCATTTCGGGGAAGAAAAATCTTGAGTAGTCCGATTGACAAACAGGATTCGTCGGGCGACGGCGGCAAGTCCTGCACTACGAATGAAGCCGCCGAAATGCTGGGAATTTCCCTGCAAACGGTGCAACGCTGGATGGACGGGGGCCATCTGCGTGGCTGGCGCACGCCCGGGGGGCACCGCCGCGTGGAGATCGCCAGCGTGCACGAACTGCTGACCACCGCCCGTCAGGCGGAGAGCGGAGGGGTCGCGGCGGGACAGTCAGGCGCCGGCCGCGCCGCCGGTGCCGTGACACGGATTTATCTGGTCGATGATTCTCCCGCCGACCTGGAACTTCTTGTGGCAATCACCCAGTTCGTGGCGCCAAATGCGCAGTTGACAAGCCTTCCCAACGGTTTCGCCGCGCTCATGGCGATCGGCCGCGAAGCGCCCGATTTGCTCGTCACCGACATCGCCATGCCGGGTTTCGACGGATTCGAAATGATCCGTTCCTTGCGTGAAAACAGCGCCACCGCCCAGGTGCCGATCATCGCAGTCTCAAGTTATCACGACGAGGAAATCCGGCGCATGTTCGGCGTTATCCCCGAAGGTGTGGCCTTCCTGCAGAAACCGGTCACGCCTGATGCGCTGCGTGCGGCGATTGCCAGGATGCGTACGGGCGAAGCGGTCTGAACCTTCCCTGCTCGGCGGGGGTTTCGCGGGTCGGCGCGTCAGGGCATCGAAGTGCCGGGTGTTGGCCGCATGTGCGATGTGGGGCAACGCACATACCGCGAATATCGCGGTGTGCAACTATTCGATATGCCTCCCGTAACCCACGAAGCCACGTTAGCGCAGGCCGACCGCGCGCTTCGCATCTCCGAACTGAGCTACCGGCGCGTCTTCGAGACGGCACAAGACGGCATCTTGCTGCTGAACGCGGAAACCGCGCAGATCGAGGACGTCAACCCGTTCCTGGTCGAGTTGCTGGGATATTCACGCGAGGAATTTCTCGGCAAGAAGCTCTGGGAGATCGGTGCCTTCAAGGACAACGCGCTCAACCGCGAGGCGTTCGCCGAACTCCAGGAGAAAGGCTATATCAGGTACGAAGACCTGCCGCTCGAAACCCGTCACGGCAAGCGCGTCGCGGTCGAATTCGTGAGCAATGTCTACCTGGTTGAAGACTTGCGCGTGATCCAGTGCAACATCCGCGACATCACCGAGCGCAAGCGCGCCGAGCGTGCATTACGCGCTTCGGAACAGTTTGCCGAGGCCACAATCGACGCCGCTTCCGCGCATATGTGCGTATTGGACCGGCACGGCACGATATTGGCGGTCAACAAGGCGTGGCGCGACTTCCACGTCGGCGATGGCGGGAACCCGGAATGCCGGAGTTTTGCCGTTGGCGCGAATTATCTGAAGGTATGCGCCGAAGCAACGGCGGACGACGCGTCCGGGGCCGACACCATGGCCGAGGGAATCCGCGCCGTATTGCGCCATGAAACGGACAAATTCGTACTCGAATACCCTTGCCACAGCCGCGGCGGACGGCACTGGTTCATCGCCAGGGTGACGCGATTCCGTGACGACAGCGGCAATGCGGTGGTGGCCCACGAAAACATCAGCGACAGAAAGGCGGCTGAAGCGGATCTGCGGGAAGCCAAGGATCGTTTGGCCGTGATTGTCGATTCGGCGATGGATGCCATCATCACGGTAGACGACGCGCAGAACATTGTGG
>JAWXCN010000059.1:0-21882 GCA_034408725.1 Candidatus Hydrogenedentota bacterium | reverse complement strand
GGATAATAATATGCGCGAAAAGTCACGCGAATCGCTGACGCTAATGGCGACCGATGAAGCGTGCGACGTGTTGGTCGATGCCGCGGCGAAGGCGGATGCAACTTTCGCAGTGGCGTTGCTTGATGCGGTTGCGATGTTGCGGAATCCGCGTGCGCTGGACCGGTGCGTGGCTTTGGCGTCGCATGCAGACCCGAATGTGCGTGTCGCGGCGGTGCGCGCGGTCGCATGGAGCGGAAAGCCGGAGTACGCACAATTGGCCGAAAAGGTTGTGATTGATGCAACACCGGAAACTTTGAAGCAGGCGAACGATGCCCAATTGCGCGTAGCCGATGCGATGGCGTCGCACGGCGGCAATTGGGACGCGGCGATGCAGACGTATAAGAACGTGCTCACCGGCGCGACGGACGAAAACATTCGCGGCGCCGCGATGATGGGGCTTGGCCGACATGGCGATGCCACGGTGGTAAGTTCAATCGTTGATATGGCGGTAGCTGCGAATGGCGCGCTGGTTGACCAGGCGGTGCTGGCATTGACAAGTTTGCAGGGTCGCGAGGCGGTGATGGCTGTGGTCGAAGCGTATCCAAAACTGTCTGAACCCACGCGCGCCGCAATGCTTTCCGTGTGGGGACAACAGAAACAGGAAGATGCGCTGGATTTGATTCGGACAGAGTTGGCAAGCCAGAACGCGGCCATTCGTTCCGCGGCCATGCGTTCGCTCGCGAAAATCGGCTCGATGAAGGGTTTCGCGGCGCTGGTAGACGTAGCGAAGAACGGCAACGACGAGGAGCGCGCGTTCGCGCTCGGCGCGGTAAAAAATATGGCCGGTAACCTTGGCGGCACGGGTGACAAACAGGCGGCGGGTCTCGCGTTTGTGCAGTTGTATGGTTTGACGGACGACGCTGAATTGCGCGCGGATGCGTTGCGCGGCATTGCGCAGAATCCCGTGCCGCAGGCTTTCGATGTGGCAAAGGACGGATTGACGAACGCAGAGTTGAGGCCGTTGGCGGTGGAAGCGTTGGCGTCGGTTGCGGGCGCATTGGCCGCGAACAAGGAGACGGACAAAGCTGTCGAAGCCGCAAAACTCGCGCAAAACTCCGGCGCGTCTGTGGAGACCCTCGTGCGTGTCGCGGCAAGCCTTGGCGATTCGTTGCCGCCGGAGATGTCGAATCTACTCGGGTTGGTGCGCACCTGGCATGTAGTAGGGCCGTTTGAATGGAAGAATGACGCAGCGTGGACAACCGCGTTTGTTGGCGAGCCTAACGTGGATATTTCCAAGCCTGTCGTTGTCGGCGGCAAAACCTTTTCGTGGAAGCCGGCGACTGGCGCCGGACCGATCGGGTTGGTTGATTTGACTGGCGCGCTTGGCGCAGCGGACCGGAGTTTTGGCTATGCGTATGCCATCGTCGACGTGGCTGAGGAAGCAGATGGGCAAATCCGCATCGGTTCGGATGACGGCAACCAGATTTGGTTGAACGGCAAGCAAGTATTCGAAAACCGCGTAGATCGCGGCACAGCATTGGACCAGGACAAGGTGGACGTGCATTTTGTGAAAGGCCCCAACATCATTCTCGCGAAAATAAGTCAGGGCGCTGGTGGTTGGAATTTCTGTTTGCGGCTGACGAAACCTGACGGCACAGGAAACAATTTCACGCAACCCTGACGCCACGCGAACAATCGAGTGTAGTCAAGGGCGGTCAATCACGAGCCGCCCTTTTTTATAAGGTTGGATTTTTAAGATCGGCGGCTGATAGAATTGATGTATTGAGTATATATCTTTGCAGGGATTGCATCATGCAGAACTTTTGGACGCGAAGCGCACATCGTAATTACGCAGTGATCATTTTCATTGCTGCGTTGGTCTGTTCGATTGCAAGTTTTGCGGCAGACAGCTTCGAGGAAGCGCCAATTCATTACAGCGCGACCGAGGCGCACAACACGGTGTCTGAACTCAAGATTGCTCTGGACGCAAAACCGGCGACTCTTGAATATGATGCGATGTCTGGCTACCTGGCGTCATTGCTGGATGCTTTGAAAATACCGCATGAATCGCAGGTATTGGTGTTTTCCAAGACCAGTCTTCAAACGCAGCACATCTCGCCCTCGACTCCCCGCGCGATTTACTTCAACGACGATACTTACGTTGGAAGTGTGCCGAATGGAGAAGTGATAGAGATTTCGGTGGCGGACCCTCAGCTTGGCGCGGTGTTCTACACGGTGTCGCAGGAGCAATCGGAGCGCCCGGCAGTAATCCGGCAAACTGAGAACTGCCTGCAATGTCACGGTTCCACGCTTACGCGCGGGATACCGGGTCATCTTGTGCGTTCAGTGTTTGCGAATGCCGACGGATTCCCGATCTTGAAGGCGGGCACGCATGTGACAACGCAGGCGAGCCCGATGGAAGAGCGCTGGGGCGGCTGGTACGTCACGGGGAATCACGGCGCGGCGCGGCACATGGGAAATGTGTTGGCGGTGGAGACTGAGCGGGACGCGTCGATTGATGTTGAAGCGGGAGCGAACCGGCGGATGCTCGACGCGCGCGTAAATCCGGGACAGTATTTGACGCCGCACAGTGATGTGGTTGCCCTGATGGTATTGGTGCATCAGGTGGACGTACACAATCTGTTCACCACGGCGAATTTTGAGACACGTTTCGCCCAGCATCGGCAGGCGGCCGTCGACGAAATTCTGAAGCGCGATCTGAATATTCCCGGCGAATCCACGCAGCGCATCATCAAAAACGTGGGGGACAAACTGGTCGAGTATTTGCTGTTTGCGAACGAAGCGCCGTTGAAAAGTCCGATGACCGGCACGTCAGGATTCATGGAGGCGTTTCCGCAACAGGGCCCGCGGGATTCGCAAGGCAGATCATTGCGCGAATTCGATCTACAAACGCGGATGTTCAAGTATCCGCTGAGTTACCTGATTTATTCGCAGGCGTTTGACAGTCTGCCGAAGCCAATGAAGGAATACGTGTACCGCAGCCTGTGGGACCATTTGACCGGTGCAGTGGAGTCGCGGTTGAATGCGCATCTCAATATCGAGACCCGCAACGCGATTCGGCAGATTGTCGTTGAGACGAAGCCGAATCTGCCGGAGTTTTGGAAATAATTACAGCTTCATTCCAAAATGGTAGCTGCTGATTTCCATGCCGTGCGCGATGTAATACCGGTGCGCGTCCACGCGGTGCGTGCCGCTATCGAGATGGAATTGGTCGCAACCCTGCTCGCGCGCTCGCGCGATTAGCCATTCCAGCAATTGCCCGCCGTAGCCTTTGCCACGATCCGACTCCTTGCACACGAGATCATCGACATACATGATTCGGCCCCATGCTAGGAATTCACCGGCGCGGAATCCGGCGACGGATTTTATCTCGCCGCCATCGGACAGAAATGCCAGTTGGTAGCCCGACTGCATTTGGCGTTGCACGCGGTCGAGGAATTCCTGTTCGGCGATGTGGGGGCGCAATTCTTGCATTACGGGGTAGCAGGCGCTGATTTCTTCGGGACAGGTGGCTATGGCAATGACTAAGTGCATTTAATCCTTTTAGGACTATTCGTGCGACGAATTCGCGACGAGCGGACCAAAGTCTTGTTACCCTTCTCAAGATTTACAAGTCGTCTATTGGAAGCAAACGCTTCCCGTGGATCAGTGAAAGGATAAGTACAGAATCAGGGAGAATTCGATAAATGAGGCGGTACTGGTAGACGAAGCGCTCACGAATAAGCTCGTTATTCAATTCCGGTACAATTCTTCCCGAGTAAGGAAAGCGTTCGATTTGTGAGGCAATGCTGAGTACTCGAGTCACAAATGATGTAGCGTATCGTCTGGAATCGCGCGCTATGTACTCGGCAATTTCTTCAAGGTCTTCAACTGCCGCTGGCGACCAGTTTACGGAGACGTCCATTTTCGCATGCGTTGCTCGACATCCGCGTGAGACAACACTCCGTCTCGTTCAGCAGTGTCGATGCTGTTCTTTATTTTCTCAATGACATAGAGATGATACTGAACGTCTTCCAGAGAGCAATCATCCGGTAGTTTGTCCAGAATAGCTCTAACCTCTTCTTTTGTCGTCATTGTTCTATCCTCTATTCATTACGTCCACACCAATGCTACCACACGAAAAGACCTGCGCAAAAGTCGGTTACTATCTATTCATCAACACACTGTCCAGCCAAGCGAATGCTTCGTCCTGCATGGCGGCGTTGAATTCATGGGGGACGGGCCAGAGTTTTGTTATCAATCTGTCGCCGGCCTGTTGCGATTCCCAGACCTTGCGCATTTTGGCGAAGGAGGCGTCGACGCCGGGCACGGGGAAGAGGGCGTCTTCGCTGCCGTTGAAGAAGAGCATGGGTTTCGGACACGCGATGGACGCGACGTCGGGGTAGTCGAGCGCGTTGCGCAGGCCGGGCACGATCATGCTGAAAGCGGATTGACCTTTGGTTTGGTTGTTGTCGGGTTGTGTGAGCGTTGCAGTGTCGCCCATCCAGCAAATGGCCGCGCCGCATTTGACGATGTCTGTGGCGGCGTTGAGGCTCCAAGAGCGGTGTGAACCCATCGATAGACCGAGGCAACCAATGAGATCGGGCGCGACGAATGGCAGACCTTGAACAAACTCCGCGCTACGGAGGTCGTCCCACACGATTTTGCCGGCCCACGACAGGCCGAGTTGCAGCATGTTTGCGCCAAGGGCTTGCTGGTCTTCGTACTCGACGCCGCCAAAGCGACCGCGGTCGCCCCAGAATAGGGCGTCGGTGGCGAATACGACGTATCCGCATTCGGCAAGTGCATCACCGATGAAACGTCCGCCGTAATATTTGTTGGTCCAGTCCGTGGCGTCGGCGAGTTGTTCAGCGCTTTCTCCGAAGGGCCGAATAACTTTTTCCTTGCCGATGGAGAAGTGCGCGCCATGATCGTGCAGCGCGACAATGGCGGGGAACGGGCCGTCACCCTTGGGCGCCAACAGATAGGCTTTCACCCGTTCGGTCGCGGAAATGTTGAATGCAGTTTTGCGGGCAATGTACGTGCCGCGATCTTCTTCCGCGATGGTGCTCATGTGGAACGGCGCGAGTGGGGGACGCGGTCCCAGCGATTCGAGGTACGCGGTCCGCGCCTGGTTTCTCCAATCGTTGAACGACAAAATCGTGTGCAGCCACGATCCCGGGAATTGCATTTCCTTGACACGCGCGTCGTTGAATGCAGGCAACATGTTCCGCACGCCATACGTTGCGGTCTGCGCGTACAGCGGGCCGGGCGCAGCCGAGGCGCGATTCCATCGCTCCGCATCGCGCCGATATCGGTTTGCGAGATCATCAAGAGAGCCTTTGAGGAGATACGCATTCACGCGCAACGTAGAAGGACCGTCGCGGCGCATGGGCACCGCGCCATGCGAGTGCATGCAGCGGTGTGACGCATTGGCGTTGTTGCAGATGCTGTTGCCGTTTTCCGCGGCGGTCGCGGCTACCCACGCGCCATCTTTGCTCACACACGCGATTAGTGGAACATCCGGACGTGGCTCATGAATCGTTTTCCAACCGCCTTCGGCCATTGCGCCGGTGGTGTCCGGTGAATCGTGACCAGTGATGTATTGAATGTTGCGCGCATTCCCATTGGCGCACGACGCGAGCGCCGTCCATTGTCCACCAGATAGGAAAAACATCCGCGACATGAGGTCTGCGTCGTCGCCCTCGAAAATGCCGTTTTTCATTTGTTGGCAGGGGCCAACGGCGAGTGCATTGTTAGTCGACGCGTCGGGCTTTGGCTCGATTCCCAGCCGGAGAGGCCGGACAGAATCGTCCCCGTGCGTTGGTAACCCATCACGCGCTGTTGCAGGACTTTTTCGATAGCGTCCAGCAAGTTGTCAATGTCTTCGCCGCGCTGTTCCAGCACGCGCGCGGCATTGGCGATTTGCGCCGCATGTTCGAGCGCCTGGCTGAGTATCATGCTGCTGCTGTTCGGGTGCGGGTATCGCCAGCCGCCCGCGGGGTCGATCGATTCGGCCAAAAAATCGGCGACCGCGCGCACGGTATCGCGCAACCTGGGTTCATCGGGCGCGACTTCAAGCAAATCAGGGAGGCCCGTGAGCGCGTAGCCGATGATGTACGGCTTTGCAAACGGCGCGTCGTAGCCGTGTTGATCATCATCGATGAATGGACCCTCTTTGACGATGGGTTGTCCACCCTGGCTGAACAGGTTGTCGTCGCCAAGTTTCGTGCGCAGTTCGCGGAACAGGCGCAACGCTTCATCGCGGTATTCGGGAAGGCCGGTGTACCAATAGAGCCGCATGAAATCCGCGACGTCGCCGATGTTGCGGCATTCACCTTTGTCGACGAAGATGAATTGTTTGGCGTATTCGATCTGCGCGTTCAACGCGGTGAGGAAGCGCGGATCGCCCGTTTCTTCGTACGCTAGAAAAAATGAATCGAATCCTTTGGTGCAAAAGTGCGACGTCCAGTTCGTGCGCCAGAGGAACGATGTGTCGCCTTCGTGTTCCTTTTCCCCCGCGGCGACCGCTGCGTTGTACCGCGTACCGCCGAAGTCGGGCGTGTCGCCCCACCACAGCGACAGGTCGTACATGTTGCTGCACCATTGCACGGCGGTTTCGCGCATTCGCGGATCGCCGCTACGATAATATTCCTCGAAGATTGCGGGACAATGATTCAGCCGGTTCATGCCGTAATAACTTGCGGGTGAACCTTCCGCGAACGAAGTGACATTGCCGTAGTCATCGCCGAGCAGCGCAGCTTTTGCGATCGCGCTGCGATGATATTCGCGAAGCCTGTCGAGGTCGGGCCATTGGGAGAGATCGATCTGCGCAGGCTGCGATGAATCGAATGTCACCTCGTGGCTCGGTTCGAGCAAGGAATTGAGTGGCGCTGCACCGGACGGAGAAAACGCGATGGTCGCCGTGCGCCACGACGTTTCTTGCATCGGCACACTTTCGTCGGCGGTGCAACGCATATAAACGATGCCGGAACCATCTGATTCCACATAGCCGCGTTTCAGGAGATGGGCGTCTGGAAATGTCACATCGGATGCCGGGAGCGATATTTTGAATGCTTCATTCGCCATCGCGAACGCATGCCGTTCAAACGGCTGTGTCGGCGCGCCGGATATTTTCCAGCCAAAGTCGGGTGCAACTCCATCGCCTTTCTCGAGCCGTTGCAGGTGCGCGCGTATCACTAACCCGCCCAGTGAATCGGCCCGAACCTCGATGATGCGCGGCCATTGCGCGCCGGGAATCGCGGCCCGTATCCATTTATAGTGCTTGCCGGATTCGACGACGCTCAACTCGCCTCGATTGGCATCCGTTCGGGCAGGGGCGATCAGTTCGGCCTTAACTTTGGAACCGTCGGGCCGCGTCCAATCAATCCTGTTACCGTTGACAGCTAACGTACTTCCGGCGATCTCGATGATCCAATCATCTTCACCGCGTTCTGCCGATACCATCGGCGCCGGGTCGCGTTGCGCAAGCGACAACTGAAACGTGCGCGCAGCGAAATCGGGAAACTCGAATGGAAACGTCACTATTGCGCGGCGCACGGATTTGGGAATGCCGGGGTGCAAGGTCAACACGCGGACTCCGGGAATGAAAACCGAATCGCCTTCGGTAACTTGTAGCGACAATTCGTTCGGAAACGTGGCGGGCGCGAAGGTGAGCGAGACGCGCACAAGTTGGCGGCCCGTCTTCGCAGGTCTTACGGTAAACGTTGGCAGTTTTCCGATTTCGCCCGCGGAGACGCCATGGGCCTCTGAATTAATTTGCCCCAATGAAAAGCGATAGAGCCAACTTTGGGTGGCGGCATCTTGCGCCGATGCGGGTAACAACAATGACGCGATGAGCGCCAACACAACGAAGCGGTTGCGTGGGAGCATGGGAATAACTTGGCCTCCAAGTTTCAACGCAGGGTGTATCGAGCACAAAGGGTGTGCCCGGTACTTTCTCGTGTTCCACGAACCTTCCGCGTGGATCGTACCTGACGTTACACTGCCGGGATCATCATGGGCGAGGTGGGTATCGTTCAAGTTTGATCCTGTGATTCAAGATACCGCAGTAAGAATCCATTTGTGCTACGCCGTGACGAGTTCAGTTTTTTTTACCAGGTCATGCATGCCGCGTTGAGAATTCCCGCCGCAAGTGAAATCGTGCCGACGAAAATTGCGGCGCCTGCGCGGTCATCGGCTATCTGTTTGACGATGCCGGGAAACGACATCGAGATTGTCACGAAGACCGCGATTTGCACGATGAGCGCAATCACCGCCCAGAGAATCAGGTCTAGCAGACTAAGGCTGTTTGCGATGACGCTGGCAATCGGAAGCACATACCCGAGCACGGCGCCGGCAAAGCCAATCGCGGGCGCAACTTTTCCTTCTTTGATGAGCGCGATTTCCCGGTGTGGCGTAATGCGCAAATATATCGCGCAGAATACAAGCAACGAGGCGATAGACGCGCCGAAGTACGCGAGGAAACTTGGCAGGCCCTGCAGTAGAACGGAAATCTGATCCATCACAATGCGGCTCCTCCGGTTATTCAATCACGTGGGGAACAAATATGCTGGTGTTGGTCGTTATTGGTCCATCCGATTCGCGGATGCCGATTCCCGCGGACTCACCATCGATCACCCAACTGCCGATTACGGGAAACGCGCCTTCAAAATCCGGCAATGGAGCGGCAGCCTGGTAGACGAAGCCCTCCTCGCCGTAGTCGCCCTCGGTTTTCAATGTCCACTCGCGCGTGCGCAGGGAAATGTTTGCGCCTTCCCTCGAAAGCAACGGTTTCATCGCATATTCGCTCATGCTTTGCGCGCTGCCGATGTGCGCTGGCAACAGGTTTGGATGTCCGGGAAACAGTTCCCAGAGAATAGCCAATATCCCCTTGTTGGACAGCACCATTTTCCAGATCGGCTCGATCCATTGCACCTTATCGTAGGATTCAAACAGGTGTTCCGCAAACTCCTCCTGAACAAGCCATTCCCAAGGATACAACTTAAAAACGGAGTTGATGGTGCGGCGCTGAAGATCGATAAATTGGCGCAATTGTGTGTCCCAACCAATCTCGCTCATTCGCATGGCGACGGTCGGCAGCCCTGCTTGGTCAGCCGTATCGCGAAGATACGCCGTCGTCATTTGGTCTTCCAGCGAATCGGCGTGCGCGAAATGTACAAAGGGTCCGGTTAAATCCTCCCGCAACTCCTGCCACTTCGCAATCAGGCGTTCATGAATGGAATTGAACTGATCCGCGCCAGGCCAGACCTCCTCAAGCCAATGCCATTGAATCACCGCGGATTCCAGCAGCGCGGTGGGCGTGTCGGCGTTGTACTCGAGCAACTTCGGCTCGGCACGCCCGTCGTACACCAAATCAAACCGGCCATAAATCGCGGGCGGTTCATCGTCCCATGCGCGTTTGATGAAAAGCGCAACGTTAGCGGGAATGCCCAATTCGGCGAACCGGCCGCGTTGGATTACATGGTCGACGGCTTCAAGGCAGAGCCGTTGCAATTCGTTGGTTGCAACTTCAAGCTGCGCGATTTCCGCGTCGGAGAACACATAGCACGAGTCATCGGTCCAATACGGTCCGCCATCCGAATGGTATAGAAAGCCGAGGTCCTCGACTTTTTGCCGCCAATCCCGGCGCGGCGTGAGGGGCTGTCTTTCCACTGGGCCGCCCTACGAGTAAACGCTACGCGTCGAGCCGGTGGAACCAAAGCCGCCTCGTGAGACGGAGTTCGGCGCCGAATCCGCGCCAACTTGCTGCGAGGCGTCCGACCGCAGGCCGGTCTTTCCGCTGCTGCCGAAAAAGATGGGGCCGTGGTAGCCGCTGCCCGAGGCTTGGTCTCGTTCGCCTTCCTCGTCCTTATCCTCCATGCACCCGCTCAGCGCCAAGGCGACAGACGCCAACAAACCAATCGTCACAGAACCGCTTTTACGCGCCATGAATGTGTACGCCCTCTCTTTGAAGATAGCTGCCACGTGTGCACCGCCCAGCACACCCGACATCGTACATAAAAGGGGCCGGTGTAATTACGCGGACGTATGCGCATCCCAAATGCTTACGGTAAATAGGGTGAATAGGGTGCCTCCTATTGTTTGCTGTCCCCTATTGTTCTGTTGACGGGGTCTCATGTCGCGGAATTCCGTGTATGAGCACGGACTGTTTCCCGTTTTGTCTCAAGGCCGTATCCAACACTTCCAGTTCGCCGCCTTCGACGATGGTGTAGAAAAACTCCTTGATATCCTTCTTGTCCAGGACACTGACCATCGCATTTTCGAAAGGGCGCTTTCCTGTCGCAACTACTTGGCAACCGAGAGAAACTCCCGGGCTGAGAAGCGTTTCGCTATCGATGGTCAATTTCGTATACGCGGAATGAATATTAGCGCCGGTTATCTGAAAGGAGCCTTCCAGTCCCGTTCGCGTGCCATCGGCAAGGTCATTCTTGAGGCGGTATCCGGGGTCTTTCCCGCGATGCAGCCCGCGGACGTACGTTACCTGCTTTGAATCGAGCCGGCCAACCCCACGCTTGACGCTGCTGGATTCGGTAGTTATCCTGTATTCGAATACTTCTGATTCGCTCTGGGGGTTTTCCACGATCACAAACATCGTGTCGTCGTACGTCCTGTTGCCGTTTTCTTTCAGTCCGTCATCGAAATCGAGGCCGCGGACCGCAATCACGTTCGCGACTGGCTTCGGACCATCCATTTCCCGCCAGCCACCCCCTTTTAGCGCGACCAGCATTTTAGCCTCTGTTTTTATGGATGACGCATTGTCTTCAGTGTAGTTTCTCCAAAACGCTTCTTCATCAGTATAGGTTACTGACAGGGGCAAATCTTCATAGAGATTGAACGCCACCTCGTTTGTGCCCAGAACAGACTGTGAGAGTGAAACGTTCATGGGATCGCTGAGTAAGCGCAGTGGCCGGACTTGTATGTTTACGGGAATTTCGGTGATCTGACCCTTTCCATTTACCGCCTCGAGCGATACGCGCGTGGATTCAATCTTGAACTGCGGCCCGAAGTTCTGTGCGATGAATACCTGCAGCTCCGCAAAGAGGCGTTGTCGGATTTCCTCGCCGATCTCATGTGCCCGCCGTTTCAATCGTTCCTTGCGTGACTCGCTTTGCGAGTTCTTTTCTTTTATCTGCTCAGACTGCTTCTCGTTTTCGTAATCATCCAGTAACGCCCGCAATTCCTGTCGGAGGGTGTCAACATCGATGTTCTGGGTAGCCGGCGGCGGTTTCAGATAATCCGGCGCGCCGGGCATGGGTGGTTGGGCAAACGTCACAACGGTGACAAATGGTATGGCGAGTAACAGGGTGAAAGAAACGTGTCGATGCACTGGCGTGAACCTTTGTCATGGATTGGAGTTGACAATAGCCGAGATGATCGATCGAGTCAAGGCGTCGAAGCAAAAAAGAAGCCGCCCCCGGGTGGGGGCGGTGCTCCAAAGCGATGACGGTAGCGCGAACCCGCCGCCTCGCATCACTCGATGAAGTTCAAATTTTCCTCGACGTTAGCATCCGCGCTGGAATCGCTTTTCACGAAGGTCAGATTCCCAAGGTTGAGGATGTTTCCATCGATCAGCAGCAACTCATCTGATTCATAAAGAAAACGTTCTTCGCCACCCGCACCGTCCACGACGCCTTCCATTGCAAGAATGACGGCCGTCGCGGGAAGCCCGCTCTCGATCAGGAAATGGCCGGAGCTGTCGGTGTTAATGCTGCGTTCGAGTTGTCTGGTCAGCGCATAGAACACACGCAGGTTAATGACCCCATTCGCAAGCGGTTGACCATCTGGTCCCAGTGCCGTCCCCTCGATGCCCGCGTTACCATAGACAACGACCGTCTCTTCGGGAAAGACTTGTCCCGGTTCGGCTATCACCGGAGTCGTGCTGCCCACCCGATTGCCGCTATCGAACACCACGAAGTTGGACTCGATACCGGGCATGACACCACCATAGGTGAATCGTCCGTCATCCGGCGTGGTCGCGACTGGTGCCCAAGTATGATCGGCTTCTTTTATGCCAAGAACCATTCCCCGGATCGGTTGTCCCGATGTGTCCACAACGCGGATCGATATGGTCGCGGTGTCGATGAACGTGAGGTCTACCGTCGCTTCCTGCGCGGGTTCGAGCACGATTTGTTTGCCCCAATCGTAACCCGTCTCTTCGGCATCGATACGCCACAATCGCGGAAAGATCGTGTAGTTGCCGGGTCCCGACGTCAGTTTCATTTCGTACGCGCCATTCATGTCCACGGGGGTATCGCCGTTTTGAACTGGCTTTCCGTCCTTGAGTGCCGCAACTTTCACGTTGCGCAACGGCAACCCGGTCGTTTCACCCACGACATGTCCGCGCACCGTAATGATGTCCTGAATCGTATAGTTCCATGTTTGCGATTCGCCCGGCGCGAGTTCTGGCAAAGGTTCGGGTTGGGAGAGGGGAGTGCGGTCTTGCCGCGCGACGGAGACGGTGTACGCCTGATTGGTGTCTATCGCTTCGATAGCGTAACGCCCGCTGGAATCCGTTTTGCCGGCGTAGATAGACGATGCATCCACGCGGCGGCGTCCGGTGCCGTCGTTTGCTTTGCCGATCAGCAGGACCAATACGTCTTCCGCGGGCCCGCCGTCCGCGCGCGAAATGGCGCCCGTCAACCGCGCGGCCTTCGGCATTTGCAGCTCGATGATGTCGTCAGTGCCGACGGGCACGTCATCGAAACTTGCGCCGCCGAATTTCAATGATGAAGTAACGAGATAAGCGAGACCTTCGCGCGGAAACGCAAAATGGAACCGGCCGTTTGTGTCGGTGTTGATCGTCCCCATATTACCATTTGAAGAATCTGAGGTAGATTTGAATGCAACGAGATTTACCACGCCGTCGGCGACGGGTTTGCCGTCAGGGGCGAGCAGTTTTCCGTAGAGGCCCTTGCCTTGTTCGAGCGTGATACGGACATTCGCAACTTTGTCTCCCGCGCGGATTGGAACATGCACCTGGCGGCGCCCTTCCATCGCGTAGCCGTCCGCGCTCGCGGAAACCATTGCTGCGCCCTCGAACATGATCCCCTCTACGAGGAAGCGTCCGGTGGCGTCGGTCACGGCGGAAAACTGGTGGGCGGGACTTTGGCGCGCCGCGAGAAAACCGGTCATATCGCCTGGGGCAGTGTTGTCGCCCAGAGCAAACACCAGCACCGACGCATTGGGAACACCCGAGCCATGCGTATCCACAACTGAGCCGGAAATGGAAACGTATTGCGCGGGGTCCTTGATTTTACCAGTCTCGAATGTCATCACGATGGCGGCGGAGGGCGAGGTGTCGCCGCTAATCTCCAGGTTGTCGAGTTCGTTCGCCGGTTTCACCTCGGCGACAGTTTCGGCCGTGGAACTCAATTCCGAAGTTTTTGCGGTGTCCACGGCGCTGGATGACGTTCGAGAATCGAGATCGGGATTCGGAGTCGCGCGCCCAGACTCCTCCTTCGCGACGCGCCGCCAGTTTTCACCCTGATCGGCGTCGAAATTTGGTTGGCGGACGAACCCCCAGTACGCGCCGCCTAAACACAGGACTGTCGCGGCTACTGCCATGACCGCTTTTTTTGAACTCACGAGTGCTCCTCCCTTGAGAATTGGGCCCAGTGCATCAATCGAGGCGTTATGAAGGAAATGGTCTAACCAAAGACCTAAGGTTGAACTTGCGCCTGCGTCGCCGAGATGCGGCATGACCGGACCCAGCGCGAGAGCGGCCATAATGCGCGATGCCGCGGTGGAAGAATCTGGCGGCGCCAGATCGCGATCGAGACGTTCCTCGATCTGTTTCTCGAAGATAGCGCGCAACCGGGTGCGGCCCGTGTGCAAGCGAAGTTTGAAAGCGTTCTCGCTGATGCCAAGTTGGCGCGCGGCCTCGGAAACGGAACGCCCTTCGAGGTAGAACAATACGAGCGCCTCCCGAATTGGCGCGTTGAGCTGCTGCATTGCATTCCAGAGCGCGGCGCGGCGGTCCTCCCGCTCAAGGGCGTCCGGCGCAGAAAAAGATTCGTCGATCCGAGTGGGGGAGAGTTGCGCGTGGCGATCGGCAAGCCTGCGCCGATAGTCCGCTGACCGGACCCAGTTCAATGCGAGGTTCCGCGCTATCTTACGAATCCACATTGGAAATGCCCCTGCCCCCCGAAGGTTCCCGATATGCGTCCACGCGACGACAAAAGTGTCCTGGGCGATGTCCTGCGCGGCGGTCCAGTTCCCCGCAGTGCTATATGCCAGCCCATAGACGAGGTGGTAATGCGCCTTCATAAGCGTCGCGAAGGCGTTGGCATCGCGGCGTTGTGCCGCGGCAACCACTCTTTCCAATTCCAAACGGTCCACCCTATCCATCCTCTGCACTTTGGATATAAGACACACGGGGTTGTGGAAAGGTTTGGATAATGTCAGGGCTTGTTGCCGTAACCGCGGAGTGCAGCCAGTTTGCATCCCTGTGTGCTTTAATCCGCAAAGTCGTTGGAGCCATTGCGGTTACCGCCACGGCGCGCGTGTGTGGTACGATTTCCATGTTATGCAAACGACCCTAAACCTGAACGAGTTGTATCGGCCCATCCGGGGCGATATGGAGGCCGTTCGCGCGGAAATTTCCGGGCTTTGGGCGGACGCGATGCGCCTGGTGTATGGCAATCGCGCGCCGGCGATGCCCGCGGCGGGAAAGATGCTCCGTCCGGCGATGTGCCTGCTTTCCGCCGGAGCGATTGGGGCGAAGGACACATCGCGTTTTGTCCAACTGGCGACCGCGATGGAACTGCTGCATCTGGCCGCGCTGGCGCACGACGACGTCATCGACGCGGCGAACCTTCGTCATGGATCGCGTTCGCTAAACGCGCTGTGGGACAACCATACCGCGGTGCTCGGAGGCGACTACCTCGTCGCGCGGGCGATAGATATCATGGGGTCCTACGGTTCCTGTCTTGTAATCACCAACGCCATCAATTCAGTTCGCGAGATGTCCGAGGGCGAGTTGTCGAATTTTGGGTTGGGCGCGGATCATTTCTCGCAGGAAGCGTGCATCAGTCTCGCGCGGCAGAAGACGGCGAGCCTGTTTGCCGTGACGTGCAGCACGCCATCGTGCCTGGTTGATGGCGCGCCGAGCAGCGAGCTTCACAACTACGGCCTCAATATCGGCGTCGCGTTTCAACTTGTGGACGATCTGCTCGACCTTACGCGCGACGAAGAGGCGCTTGGCAAACCGGCGTTCGGCGATCTTGTTGAAGGCAAGAAAACCTTGCCGATCCTGTTTTTACGGCATTCGCTGGATGCAAAGGATTGCGCGCGGCTGGATGCTTTGGCCGGGCGGCCCGTTTCGGAGTTGGATCGCGCGTGGGTGATGGAAGCAATCGAAACTTCCGGCGCGCGCGAACGCACGGAAGCGATCGCGCGGGAATATCTTGATGATGCGCGGTCCGCGATTTCCGGACTCGCCGCATCGCCTTACCGCGATTCGTTATACGGTCTCGCCGAATTTGTGCTTGTCCGCGGCGCGTAAGCGTTGGCTTGACCGCATTGCCCCCGCCGGGTACCGTTGCTGGATGAGACACACCTCTTCATCTGCCGGTATTTTTTTCATTACGCTCTTCATGCTAATTGCGGTGGAAGCCGCGGCTTCGCCCATGTGCCGCGTCGTATCGGGCGTCAAGGGCGCCCCCGCCATCCTGATCAATGGTCAACCCCATTCTCCGCTATTCTTCTGCGCGAACAACCAATTCAATCGCGACGAGGTGTTGCTGCAAGAACTCGCGCTTGCGAAAGACGCCGGCATTTCCTTGTTCGCATTCAACGTAACGCTTGCGTGGGACGGGACCTCGAATGCGTCCGAAACCGTCGACAAGTTTTGCAATGCCCATCCTTTCGGATATTTCTACGTGCGCGTGTGGCTTGGCGGATCGGCTTCCTGGTTGGAGGCCCATCCCGAAGCGGCCATGCGGAAGGCCGATGGCACACCGCTGCCGTGGGTATCAATGGCGAGCACGGTGTGGCGAGATGATGCGTCGCGCTTGTTGCGCGAGTGTTTGCAGGAGATCGCGGATGGGCCGCACGGCGACAGGTTCATCGGCGTCATGGTTTCCGCGCAGATGGCGGGAGAATGGTTTTTCCCCGAGACGAATGAGTTCCTCGATTACTCTGACGCGAACACGGAAAACTTTCGCGCGTGGCTGAAAAAACGCTACTTGAACGACAAGGCCCTGCGCCGGGCATGGAATGATGAGGACGTGTCGCTAAAGGCGGCGGCGATCCCTTCGCAGGAATCGCGCGACGCGGCGGCGTGGGGGTCGTTTCGCGATCCGGTTGCGCACCGTTCCGTCATTGAATACCAGCATTACCACAACGAGCTCGTTGCGTCCGTGATCGAGGAGTTTGCCGTAGTCGCCAAGCGCGCGACGCACGATCGCGCGTTGGTAGGCGCATTTTACGGTTATACGATGGAGCTCAACGGCGTCGGGCCGCGCGCGCTCGCGCATTCAGGTCATCTCGCGTTCGAGAAATTGCTCGACGTGCCGGAAATCGATCTCATTCATGCGCCGTATTCGTATCTCAATCGCGAATTGGGAAATCCCGGCCACAACCATCTGCCGCTCGATTCGGCGCCGTTGCATGGCAAACTCGTGATCATCGAAGAAGACTCGCGCACCCATCTGGCCGCGCGTGTCCCGGAGGAACACCTCGCGACGGGTAACGATCCGATTGCGAACTCGCTCGAAGAAATGCTGGCCGTCAACCGGCGCAACATCGCGAACGCGCTCACGCATCGCGCGGGCATGTGGTATTTCGACGTGTTGTCGGATGGACGCTGGAACGATAAGGAGTTCTGGACAAGTGCGGGGTTGACGCGAAGGTTGTTTGCGGAAGCGCGCGGGCCGGAACCGTTTCAGCCGCAGATTGCGTTCGTGATGGATGAAGAGAGTGTCCACGCGCTACGCGCGACGACGCATCCCTATCTAATGGAAACGTTGTCGCTGTGGCGCACGGAACTCGACCAGATCGGCACGCCCGTGGGGTATTACCTTCAATCCGATTTACCGCGATTACCCGAAAGTATTCACGTCATCATTCTCGCGAATGCGTATACGATCGACGAATTGGAGCACCGCGCACTGGATCGGTTTCTCGGAAAAGGCGGAACGGTTGTTTGGACCTTTGCGCCCGACGTCTTTGACGACACCGGATTGGATATCGCGCGGATGCAATCGATAACCGGCTTGGCAATCGAAATCGAAGAGGGGAGCGGGCCAGTATCGTTAAAGAGCAGCGTAACACCGGAGACATGGCAGCTCGCTGATACTTGGCAAATGCGATTTAACGTAACGTCGACCGAAAATGTTCACGCGATCGCCAAGTACGCGGATACTGGATTAGTCGCCGCCGCCGCCACACCGCATGAAGGCGGAATCAGTGTGTATACCGCTTTCCCGCGTCTACCTGTTGGCGTGCTGCGGTGGATTGCCACGAACTCCGCCGTACACATCTATCGCGATACTCCGGGCATGGTCGGATTGTTCGGCCCGTACTTTGTCGTGCATACCAAAGAAGAGGCTACACATACCTTCCGATTACCGAACAAGGTGCGCTCCGTCGAGCGCGTTGTCCCGTACACCCAGGTCCCTGTAGCGGTCGAAACCGACAACTGGCGAGACCCGCTGCCCGCGAACACTACCGCGATATATCGGTTGAACAATTAAGAATCATTTCGGAAGCCGGCATTTGTACAACGTCAAGTCTTCCAAGGACACAAAGGACAGCTCTTCTCCTCGCGCGATGAAGGGTCCGCTTGCAAAATCTGGATCGTTTATCGGAAGTTGAAATTGTCCAATTGGCGTCCCGTCGCGGGAAATTATCCGAATGTCTCTACTGTGGAAATCGAATACGAATATGCGTGACCCATCGAACGCGATGTTTGCATATCGCCAATCTGAAGGAATGCTACAAGTCGTTTGCGCTTCACCAGCAGCCGAATAGGTACTCAAAAAGAAGCCGTTATAATCGTTACCGGATAAAACTGCTAGAGATCCATCCGGGGCCACGGCCATTGCGCCGAGGCCTTCCAGCCAACCGCCGTCCGAGCGGCGGCTTATTTTGAGGTAGTCTTTCTGGTCTCCCGTCACCAGAAATACGTCGTCATACCCGGCAATCCAACAGCGGTCGCTGTTCGGCTGGAAATGCCATTCCTGCGCAACGTTATCGACGTTTACCTGCAATTGACGCTTTCTGGAAAAATCCGCTGCGAATTGAGTGTAGACCGGCCCTTTGATTCCGTCGTTCCCGCTGGATTCCAGGTCGAGTGAGAAAGAACAATAAATGTTGCCGTTACCTGAGACGGCAATGTTTTCTACGGAGCTAAGATCGTCCAGATCTTCGGGTAGGGGTAAACAAACGCCGAGCGGATTTCCCGCGGCATCAAATACGTGAACGGCGAGCGTCCGCCGGTCGCTAATAATTACACGCCCATCATGCGCCACATAAGCTGTTTCCGGCGCGTCCAGCGAGCCGACCATCGGTTTCTGACCAACAATCCTGTCGACGATACCATCTTCGTTCAATCGAAGCAGCGACGTGCCATCACTCGTCCAAAGTTCACCCTGTGGCGATACTTTCACGCCGCCAATCGCCGCGAAGGGTCGGTCATCTTCAAACCGGAGTGCGGACTGGCCCGTGATGAAGCCATTGGTGTCCATGCGGACAAGCGTATTTTCCGCATCAAAATCGTAAATGACGAAACCTTGCGCCGGGTCCACATCGATATCAGTGGGGTAGCTAGGTTCTCGTCCCCATGTTTCCTCCAAATCGATCATCCGAACCAATCGGTCATTTGTATCGAACAGCTTGACTTTCCCGCCGATGTTTTCAAGCAGCGCAATGGTATTGCCGTCGAAAGTAGCGATGTCTTCGGGGCTGAATAGTTCCTCTGGCGCGCCCGACGATCCGGTTTCGATCCGCTTTGAAGTTAGATTTCCGGCGGAATCGAAAAAGAACAGTCCGGTAGCTGACGTGTTGTTTTCAATATTGTCTGTGAGCGCTGCAAAACTGCCGTCATCGAAACCGCAGAGCGCCGTCACTTGCGGGCATTGTGCATAGTCCAGCGTGCTAACGTTCCCTGACTCAAAATCGACGCAAATAAATTTGGAACGTCCGCCCTCATTTGTATCGGAGATGGCCACGATGAATTCCATTCCGCCGAGATATGCAGGCCCGACGATATACTGATCCTCAGACGGGGCATCCTCTGTGATATTAATCTCGGCCAATACCTCGCCGTCCTGCTCAACAAGAAGCAGCGCAGGTATCGTATTGCAACAGGATCTAAGGGCGCAGATGCGTCCGGTCGCGTCGAACTCGAAGTCGTTTATACTGCGTAGCAAAGCAGACCCTTTTGATTTCCGAGCAGAGGCGGCCAGCGTTACTTCCTGAAATTTCGGCCAGTCAAGTTGTGGAAACGCGAGGAGTGGAGCAGTTTTTTCGCGAGACGGTGGCGGGATAAATTTTTGCCGCGATTCTTCACGCACAGTCCATGATCCGTCATCGGCTTTATTGACCGCATAAGAAGCCTGCGCCTGTTCCTTCACGAGGTTAATCGAAAACGATCCTTGTTCCTTCGAGGTGAGAATTACGCCTTCCCCACGCATTGCATTTATGGAGTCATCGTGATCGTCATCAACTTTCGCTTCCAAACTCCAAACCGTATGCCCAACTTCATCAACGAGTCTGAATACTGCCGCTTCGGAAACTCCCCCCCGAATCCAATGCGTCAGAATGAGCGGTAAGCCCGGCACTGCCTTCGCAGCGATGACAAACTGGAAGGTATTCTGCGTCATTTCAGACGTACCAAGCGTGATTTCACTGATTCGTTGCCCAGTCTTGAGATCGAAAATGAGCCACTGTTCTGTGTTATAACTTTTAATATCGTCCATACGCGCAATGAAACGGTTATTGGATGCATTGACAATAATGCCTCGTACGCTTGGATAGGGCGTCCCGTTGAGGGTAAGGCGCGGGCATGGAATGGATTCGCTGCTGACAATCTCTCCATCGCGTCCTAAGAGCACAATCAGAATCTCGTTACCGCTGTTTTCGCGGTCGCGTTTTGCCTTCTCGACATTGTGAAAATGCGCATAGCCGACAATCGTCCCGTCCTCGAGCGGGTGCGCCTCCAGCAAAGTGAAAGGAAGAAGTTTTGACCAGAGTTCTTCTCCATTCTGGGTATATCGGTAATTTGCCGAACCACTGCCTGAACGATCTGTGGGATCGACATAGAGCGAGTAAGCGCCGGTTGGAGAAGTAAAAGTAGTGGGGTTGATGGATGCCGACGCCATATAAGAAGCGAAACCATTATCTGCCAACACAAAACAAAGGGCGAACAGGCAGTATTTTCTCACGGTAATATCCTTCAAAGTCCTCTTTGGCGAACTTGTAGCTTCTGACACCAGCCTTTTCACGAAGTTCGTTGTATAGGGGCTTTTGATTACGTATGAACCCCCAACTTCGCCAAATGCGCGCGCAATGACATCTCCGCCAGCGGCCACGTCGCGGGCGGCACATCATCATATACCTTCGCTAGAAGCTCGGCGATATCCGATGTGCCATTTGCGAGCGCCAGTTTCAGTTTCCCTTCCCGCCACAAGCGGTGTTCGAGGTGCTTTCGGATTTTTTCCGGACCCTTCATCAGAGGCATTCCGTGCGCGGGCAGAATTGAATCGAAATCTTCTCCAGCCAGGCGTTCGAGGCTGTTGAGGAAATGCGCCATGTCGCCGCCAAGGTCAAGCGAGACAATAATCGTCCCCGGATTGGCGATCATGTCCCCCGCGATCAAGGTGCGCGTGGTTTCTTCCAAAAAACACAAATGCCCGGGATCGTGTCCCGGCGTATGGATGCATCGCAAGCGCCAATCCGGCTCCCCGGGTACATGGATAATTTCGTTGTCCACGAGGTGGCGGTCGGCGGAGAACGGCAATTGTCGCGCGGACGCTTCGTGCGTCCAGATGGGCGCGTCAAAAGTTGCCCGGCAAAATTCCGCAGCGCACACGTGATCAATATGGCTATGGGTCAGCAGGACTGCCTTTACCGATCCACCGAGTTTGATCAGCATGTCAACCTGCCGCGTCAGAAGTCCAAGTTCTTCCTCATCGTGCGTGGCGGGATCAATCAGGTAAAGTTCGCGGTCACCCACGATTACGCAATTGGTGTGCGTCGCGGGAGGCAGAGTAGGGGAGCGTAGCGGCAATACATACATGCCATTCGCAAATTCCATTTTTGCGGGCCGATGGCCGGTGTGATCGCCGCTGCTTCTCAGGTGGTCCCAGACCTCTGGGAACGCATACGCCTCAAGGTTCTGCAACACGTATGCAACCGGCGGCGGAACCTGTATTCGCCCCGCGCGCCACGCCTTTCGCGCATCCGCCGGCGTGTACCAATTCACGGCGTCAATCTCGCCGCCGCAGGCTTCAGCGCCTTCTGCATTCAGCACGCGGCAAAGAAAGTACCGGGTATCGAACCGGATCGGCGCGATGATCGGGGTTACCCAAACGCCGGCGGGTTCAAATCGTGAAGCGTCAACGAACAGTCCATGCTGTTCGAGAAATGCGTCAAATGTAACGTGCCCATCCAGAATTGCGCGCCGCGCGGCGCGGGTCGTGTCCGCGTCCGGGCAATCACCGGAGACAATCAGCAGACAGGTTTCCTCGAAAATTTCGCGGGCGACCGCGTGGATGGCGGCGGCTTCCTCCTCATCCGGAGCGTTCCGTACACGCTCGATAGGCTCTGATTCATCAATGCGCCCACCGGGAAATACATGGAATCCGCCCATGAAACGTAACGAATTGCTGCGCCGGGCGAGGAGTAGACGAGACGGAGATTCATCAGTGACGATGATTC
>JAWXCN010000058.1:0-9072 GCA_034408725.1 Candidatus Hydrogenedentota bacterium | reverse complement strand
CTGCTTTTCCACGTCTCTGATTGCCCGCGTGTGCGTGTTCGCGTTCGCAAGAAACTCGATAAACGGCGCGTCCGGTCCGGCGGTAATCACCGTGCGGCCCAACCGCAAGCCGTTCAGAATCCCATTGACCGATTTCTCCGGCGCATACACATAGGTCAGCGGTTGACCCATCGGCACATCGGGGTGAGATGACATGCTGCCCGCAATACATGCGGCTTTCAGGCCGCGGGTCAATTCGTAATCCCAGAACATTGCGGCCTGACCGTTCGCCGAGAGATTGGGGGAATTCGCGGCCATCGAGATCGAGTACACCAAATCACCGTCCACGCGCCGCTGATATTCGTCAAGAAGTTTGTCCAACGACGTCCCCGGAACCTTGCGAAAATCGCGGCACCAAACCTCAATCCCATTGACAAAACCGAGTCCGCGTTGCCATGTCCCTTTCTCGAAACAGGGGTGCGCCACAACGAAGATACCGCCCTGCGCCTGCACGCGCTGGCAAACGCCCTGATCATCCTTGAAACTGCCTGGCTTGGCGGGAAGCGTGCGCGGACCATAAACCAACGCCACGCCGCGCTCGTCATCGCCCCATTCCATTGCTGGGATTAAAACGACTTTTTTGGAGTGAACACCGGCGTCGAAGCAGGCGTCCATCGTGTTGCGGTCCGTAATTGCGATGAAATCGAGCCCGCTTTTTTCCGCCCGCTGCACCAATTGCGCCACCGATTCCGCGCCGCCCCCGTGGAGCGATTTGACGTGCAGATCGCCCTTGTACCACCCCGCCTTGCGTTCAAGCACCGGCGAATCGAACGGAACAGGCTCCGCGCCGGGAAAATCACTGGGGTTGGCGGGATTGGTATTCGCCATAAGCTCGACTAGATCCAGCACTAAGTCAAAATCCCGGTCGAAGGCGCGCAGAGGTAATCCTCCATATTCCTTTCTCAATTCGAAAGACACATTGGAAAGGTTGCCCTGAGTAACTGTCACATCTTCTATGTGAGCCATGAGGGGAAGGTCCCAGTCGAAGACAAAAATGCGGGCCTGATATTTGCCCGCGGCCACCGGCGCAAGCACCTTGCCCTTCTCTAAGTTTAGCCGCTTGATTCCTTTGCCTGCCTCGATTGGGACCAAGTCAACGTAGCCCGGAAGCGGTCTTTGTTGTGCATCGGTTGCCTCGATAAATATTGACGTGGAGGCGCCGCCGTCAACTTTCTTTTTGGAAGAGATACCGACCGCCGCGTTCGCGGATATTACGGCAATAAGTGCGATATAACACACTATTCGCGGATAGGGAGAGTACACCGTCGCTACTCCTTTTGCCGGATTGCACTCCGATTTCATTTGACTCTTGTATAACTGGAATATAGAATGTGTACAGTAGTGTTTGCGCTAGTGAAGCGCGGACAACCACAGTCCCTATTTCCATCAACAATTCTTACGGGTCATGGGTGACGCCCATGTGACTGTAAGGGTGCTTAAACGCAGAGGAGAATGTCAAAATGCTATCCAGTATCGACATCAACAGCAGTGTCGCCGTGTATGTCCAGATTGAAAACCATGTGCAGTTCGCAATCGCGTCGGGCCGTCTGAAACCCGGCGACCAGCTTCCTTCCGTGCGCGAACTATCCGAACGCCTGAGCGTCAATCCGAATACCGTCGCAAAGGCTTACCGCGATCTCGAGGTCATGGGCCTGCTATACACCCGCCGTGGCATGGGGGTCTTTGTCAACAAGGGTATCGAAACCAAATGCCGCGAAGAATGCCGGAAACGGATCATCGGCCGACTGCACGAAGTGGTGGCCGAGGCAAAAGCTGCCGGGATGTCCAACCGTGAAGTCGTTGACGTCGCCGAAAAGAGTTTCCAGTCCGACGCTGGTCCATACAGCACCGCGCCCAATTCTTTGACGGCGTTGGCAAAAGGTGGACTCAAGAAAAAGGTAAAGTAAGCCCGGAATTGCGTGGAATTTTTGTAAACGAAAGACCATGCCGCGTTGTTTTACGCGGCATGGTCTATTTTATAGCGTAACATACTACATATCATTATGTTATGGCGAAAATGAGAAATATCCGCCTTGGCTGTTTGGGAATAAAACTGCGGTATATTGGCTTAGGTATGGCGCTAACTGCGAAAATAGCAGGAAAAAACAATTGACATTCCTGCTTCCCTGTTCTACATTTAGCACACAGGACTTGGGACTTTAGGCCTTGAAACCAAGCCACTGACGGGGCGGCGGGCACTGCGGATTGCCCGGCGTTTGCGCAACTGGCTGTGGGCAACCGAGATTGGGTACATGGTGCAATGGAACCAACGGAACAACGGGCTACCGATCAGCAAAGTACGGCCACTGTGACCAGCGGCGGAGGCGATGGCCGGTCTGTCTCTGCTTTGCAGGATCGCGTCGTTCAGGGTGAACATTTCGAATCGAGCGCCCGCCTTTCGCATGGCGCAAAAGTAAAACGTGGCCAACTCACTGCCGTGCAACAAGGGCGGTACGGGACCGGTCCGGCGCCCTACGGTTACCGGCGCGGAAATGACGGGGAAAAACCCCTCGTTGTCGATGATCGCGAAGCGGAAGTGGTTCGCCTCATCTTTCGCGAATATCTCGCGACCCGCAGCACCGGCAAAGTCGTCGCCTACCTGCACTCGAAGAGCATCATGACGCGCAAGGGCAACCGGTGGTCGCGCCAGGCCATCGCAATCATCCTGTCAAACCGCACGTATCGCGGGCGCGTCAGCTATGGCGAGCTCGAAACGCAGGGCGTACACGATCCCATCATTGATCCCGCGCTCTTCTACAAGGCAAATGCTATTCGCGAACGCCGCAAACGCCGCCGCGATCTGGAAGGCTAGAACCGGTTTCGCGCCGCGGTCTATTTCGGGACCGCGGCATTTTTTTTGCCCGAATGCCTTTTCCACGGCGTTGTACGCGCCGGAGCGGAACCGCTACGATATCCGGCGACACCAATAGCCGCCAGGAAAACATTTATGCTGAACCGTGACAACGCCGCGCTGATCGTAATCGACTACCAGGAAAAACTGCTGCACAAAATCCACAATGGCGGGGAGATTACGGAAAAGGCCATCAAGTTGATTCGATTCGCGCGGGAGTTGGACATCCCGATTCTGTGGACCGAACAATACCCCAAAGGACTTGGACATACCGTTGAACCGATTGCGGCGGAACTTGCGGGCAGTTCGGCGATTGAAAAAACTGCTTTCGGATGCCTCGGCTCGCCGGCATTTTCTGAAGCCCTCAAGGCCACCGGTAAAAAGCAACTCCTGCTGACGGGCATCGAAACCCATATCTGCGTGATGCAAACCGGTCTCGCGGCGCTTCAGCAAGGGTATGAAGTCTTCGTTCCGCGCGACGCGGTCGGTTCTCTTTCCGAAAGCGAGTACGACGCCGGGCTGGACCGTCTCGCGCGCGCGGGCGCGGAGCTCGTCACGACGCAAATGGCGCTATTCGAGTTGCTGCAGGAAGCGGGCACTCCGGAATTCAAGCGCGCGCAAGCGTATCTGAAATAAATACACATGCTGCGCGCAACGACATTGCTTGCACTGGCCGCGTGCTTCCCGGAATACGCGCAACCCATCACCACAGCGTTTGACGATGGCGGCGCGATTACGGTCAACGGCAAACGCACGTTCATCGTCGGCACGTACATGGTCGGCAACCAATACACGGCCCCCGAACCGACGCCGGCGCTGTACGCGGAACTCGCTACCGCCGGCTTTAACCTCGTGCAGGCGTCCCCAGCCGAGATGGACGCGGCGCATGCCGCGGGCCTCATGACGTGGACCGGTGCGGGCGTTATCGATCCCGCCAACCCCGGCGCCAGCGCGCAAGCGTTAACCGATCGGGTAAAGGCGGTCGCGAACCATCCGTCTCTCGCGTTTCTCGAAACATCTGATGAACCCGCGTGGACGTGGATGAAACCCGAAGCGCGCATTCCGGCGGACGTATTCGCGAAATCGTATCCCATCATCAAAGCTGCGGATTCAAACCATTTGCTCTATACCAACCACGCGCCAACGAATCTTATCTCCACATTAAAGGCGTACAACGCGGGCACGGACATCGTCGCGGTGGATATTTATCCTGTCAATCCCGGCGGATTGAAGCCGCAGTACGCGCTGTTTGAAGACGGCCTGCAAGGCGATCTGAACAATACCTACCTCAGCCAGGTTGGCGAATACTGCGACAAAATGCGCGAGGTCGCGGGACCGAATCGGCCCGTGTTCATGGTGTTGCAAGGCTTCGCGTGGGAAATGCTCCGCGAAGAAAAAGAACGCCAACAGGACAAAGTTCTCTACCCCACCTACGATCAATCCCGCTTCATGGCGTGGCAATCCATCATCCACGGCGCGAATGGCATCATTTACTGGGGTAGCCGCTACACGCCGCAGCCTTCCGAGTGCTGGACCGGCATCACCCGCGTCACGCGCGAAATCGCTGATCTCGCCAACGTCATCACCGAACGAAACCTAGAACAAAAAATCGAACTCACCTATCACGAAATGGGCCGTTCCGTCGATGATGGAATCCGATGGCTCGCGAAACCACACGACGACAAGCTCTATCTATTCACCTGCAACGCCGACAAAAACCCCCATCGCGCCACCATCAAACTTCCCGGCGAATGGAACCACGGCCGCACGCTCCACGAAGACCGCGAACTATCCATCAGCGACCACAACTTCACGGACGATTGGCAACCATTCAGCGTGCATCTCTACGAATTTTCAATTAGGTGAGTGCTCGTATCACCGCCAGCCAACACCCGAATTCGGACATGCAAACCCCAACTCAGTCAGCCATGCGATTTTGAAGAGATCAGTCAATCGCTCCGAGCTACACCCTAAAATCTTGACCCGCAATTACCTAGGATGTTAGCCTGTTGGCCTTTCCGGGCGTCTTTGTGTGCGGCATGGACTTTGCTCCCTGAACCCGGTTACGGGGGATACCGCCATTAACGGACAGGAGTCAAACCCTGATCGTATTCGGCGCCCGGTCCCAGTGAGTTGAACAAAAGCAGGAGAAGGCAAGGATGATCAGAGCCGAAAACCTTTCGATGCATTACGGGCCGGTGCAGGCGCTGCGAAATGTGTCGTTCGAGGTGAAGCAGGGGGAGATAGTCGGCCTGCTCGGGCCAAACGGCGCCGGCAAATCCACCACCATGAAAATTTTAACGACCTACCTTCATCCCTCGAAAGGGACTGCGAAGGTCGGCGGAATCGATGTCCTCGAGAACCCGCTCGGGGTCCGCAAAATCATCGGGTACCTTCCGGAAATTCTTCCCTTATATATGGACATGGAGGTCAGGGGCTACCTGAACTTCGTAGGCCGCGCGCGCGGTCTCAGCGGCGCGCGGTTGCGCGAGCGCACGGAGGTGGTGCTGGAGGCTTGCGGCCTGCGGCACATGTACCGCAAGGTCGTGCGTGAACTCTCGAAGGGCTACAAGCAACGCACGGCGCTCGCCCAAGCCCTTATTCACGACCCCGAAATCATCATCCTCGACGAACCGACCTCCGGCCTCGACCCGCACCAGATCGTCGAAATCCGCCAACTCATCAAGAACCTGGCGCACGGCAAGACCGTGATTCTCTCGACGCACATTCTCCAGGAAGTCGAAGCCACTGCCGACCGCATCGTCATTATCAGCCAGGGCCGTATTGTCGGCGATGGCACGTTGGAAGACCTGCGCGAGCGCGCGACCGCCGAAGAGCGCACGCGCGTCGCGGTGCTGGGAAAGCGCGAGGAAACCGAACGCCTGCTGTCCGGCATCGAAGGCACGCGCAAAGTCGATTTCGTTGGCGAGGAAGACGGCTTTTCGACGTTTGTCCTTCACGGCAAACCTGGCGCGCAGTTGTGGCGCGAGGTTGGCAAACTCGCGCGAATAAAGAACTGGGAACTGCGCGAACTGACGGATCGTCCCCTCACCCTCGAAGAAACTTTCCTGAAATTAACCGAGAAGGCCGAAGGCTCGGCCAAGACCGGAGCCTAATCCATGAACAACGTTCGTACCATCTTTCGCCGCGATCTGGGGGCTTTTTTCACTTCCCCGATTGGCTACATTTTCATCATTGTCTTCCTCGTCATCAGCGTCGGGCTGTTCATCACTTCGTTCTTCCAGTTCCCCGTCGCGGACATGCGCTCGTATTTCGGAAACCTCCCGCTGCTGATGTGCGTATTCATTCCCGCCGTCACCATGCGGGTATGGGCCGAAGAACGCAAGGAAAACACGTGGGAAATGCTGCTCACCTTCCCGATGCGCGCATGGGAACTCGTGATTGGAAAGTTTCTCGCCACGTTCATCTTCTTCGCGATTACTGTCGCGTGTACGTTCACTGTCCCGCTCATGCTCATCGTGCTCGGCAACCCCGATAACGGCGCAATCCTTGGCGGATACCTCGGCACCTTGCTGCTGGGCGCGTTCTTTCTGTCCATCGGCATTTTCGTTTCCGGGTTCTGCCGCGATCAGATCGTCGCATTTGTCGTGTCGCTGCTCGCGTGTTTCGCGATCTTCCTTCTCGGCACCAATTTTATTGCCTCATACATCGACGGCTTTGTTTCCGGTCTCGGCTCGAACTTGAGCACGCTCGTCGGAATGGTCGAACACTATCAGACGTTCACGCGCGGCGTCGTCGAGCTCGTAGACATTATCTACTTCCTCGTGTGGACGCTACTGTTCCTCGTGTTGAACATCATGTTCATCGAACAGCGAAACAGGCCGGGGTCGCGGTTCTCGTACGCCCTCGCCGTCACGTTTTCCTGCGGCATCGGCCTTTTGTTTAACTATATCGTCACCGATATGAGTCTCGGACGTTTCGACCTCACCGAAGACAACACGTACACCGTCTCTCCCGCAACGCGCACGATCCTGTCGAACCTCGAATCGCCGGCGCAGATCAAGGTCTACATTTCTCCAAAAGACGAAATGCCGACCGCGCTGAAAACGCTTGAACAGGACATCACGGACAAGCTCGCCGAACTCAAGATCGCCGCCGGCGGAAAACTCGAATTCACGCCCGTCTACCTCCGTGCTGCAAACGTCATTGCGAGCCAGGAAGACATGCTCGCGGGCGAAGCCGGAGAAGAGAAAAAAGAGGACGAAGAAACCGAGGCGGAGAAGCTGGAAAAGTTGATGCTTTCGCGGGGCGTCCAACCGTTCATGGCCTCGGCTTTCGTAAATGATGAAGTAACACAAAAGGCCGTCTATTCGAGTATCGGCATTGGCTATCTCGACGCGAAGGAAGAAATCCTTCCCCAAGTGGTACCCGACAGCCTCCCCGAACTTGAATATCGCCTTGTGAACACGATCTACAAACTGTCGCGCAAAGAGCCGCCGCGCGTGGCCTTGGTCGCGCCGAAGGAAGCCGTCAATATCCCGCCCCAGTTGCGGCAGATTTACGCGCAGATGGGCCAGCCCGTGCCCGAGTCTGAAGACCCTTACGAGTTTCTACAAATGATTCTCGAGCAGGAAAAGTACGCAGTGGACCGCGTCGAGCTCACCCAGCAAAGCGCGTTGCCCGAAGAGTACAGCACGCTCGTCATCGTCAACCCGCGCGAGTTCAACGATCGGCAAAAATGGGAAATCAACCGGGCGCTGCTGGCCGGCAAAAATGTCGTGCTCGCCGTTCAGAACTACGAGTGGGAGTATCGCCTGTCCGCGCAGGGCGAGTTGAACCTGAGCAAGCGCGAACAGAACCCGCAGGTCAACGATCTGCTCGCGAGTTACGGTCTGGGGGTCAACACCGAAATCCTCATGGATGTGAACCAAGTGCCGTTGACAATTCGCAGCGGCAACCCGCTTGAAGCCCTCATGGGCGGTACGACCGTCAAGCTGCCCATGCACATGCTGATCAACAATTCGACGATGGACACCACCGCGCCAATCACGAACCGGTTATCGACCATCTTCTATCTCTGGGGATCACACCTCGATATAAAAGAAGATGAACTCAAGAAGTCCGGACTCACGTCGGACGTCGTGATGACGACGACGGACGGCGCGTGGACCGTGCCCGCGGACCAAAAACTCTCCAACGAAGACATCGAAGTGCCCGCGCAGGGGCAACAGTATCCGCTGATGGCAGTTGTTTCGGGGCAGTTTCCGGATGCGTACAAGGATCAGCCGCGCCCCGCGTGGCCGCCCGCGCAACCAGCGATGCAGGGGATGCCTCCCGAGCCGGTCGAACCTGAAACCGGCGAGCCTGCACCTGTAACGCCCGCGCCCGGCAAGCTGGTGCTGTTGGGATGCTCACAGATGTTTAACAAAAACTTCATTCAGGGCAGCAACCTTGATCTGTTCCTGAATGCGGTCGACGCCATCACGCTGGGCGAGGACATTGTCGCCGTGCGCGGACAGAAGCCCATAGACCGCGCCATCGATAAGCCCACCGACGGCCAGCGCAGCTTCTGGCGGTTTATGAACTTCGCGGCGGTGAACGTGGTGATCGCGGGCATTGGCATCGTGATGTTCCTGGCGCGGCGCCAATCGCGCAACGCGTACACCATGGCACACCAGCCGGAACAGAGCGCATAGCGGAACATTGGAACGCGCGGCGGCATCGTGCGCCGCGCGATGACGGAGGCAGGAATGAAACAGAAGTACGTAGCACCGCTGGCAGTAGTTTTTCTCATACTTCTCGGATTGGTTGTGTTCAAGCAAATGAACAAGCCGGTCATCGAGATCACCCAGCAGGTAAAACTTACGGCGCTGGCGCCCGAAGGCTTGGCAAAAACAGACATAGCGAAAATCGAGCTGTACTCCGGCGACAACGCCGAGGAAAAACTCACGCTCGCGCGCAACGATGCGGACGCAAGCGTCTGGTGGATCACCAGCCATTTCAACGCGCCCGCGAACGCCGAAAAGGTTGAAAAGTTTCTGGATACCGCGCTCGCCCTTGAAGGAGAACCACGCGACAAAAACGCGGGCGAGGTGGCGCTCGAATCGTACAACCTGACTGACGACACGGCGTTTCATGTGAAGGGTTTCAAAAAAGGCGAAGCCACCGCCGCGTTTGACGTCTTAGTTGGCAAGGCCCCCGCAATGGACCAGGTTTTCATG
>JAWXCN010000057.1:0-2514 GCA_034408725.1 Candidatus Hydrogenedentota bacterium | reverse complement strand
TCGAGCAGCAGGACGTCCTTCACTTCACCCGCGAGCACGCCCGCCTGGATCGCCGCGCCAATGGCGACGACTTCGTCCGGGTTTACGCCGCGATGCGGTTCCTTCTCGAAGATGCCTTTAACAATCTCGCCCACCGCGGGCATGCGCGTCATGCCGCCGACGAGAATGACCTCGTCGATGTCCGCGGGTTTGAGACCGGCGTCTTCCAGCGCGCGGAAACAGGGCTGCTTCGAACGTTGGAGCAGATCGTCGCAAAGTTGTTCGAGCTTCGCGCGGGTGAGCGTGTAGTTCATGTGCTTTGGGCCTGCGGCGTCCGCGGTGATAAACGGGAGATTGATGTCCGTCTGCATGGTGCTCGATAGCTCGCTCTTCGCCTTTTCCGCGGCTTCTTTGAGGCGCTGCAACGCCATCGGGTCTTTGCGCAGGTCGATGCCTTGATCGCGCATGAATTCTTCGGCCAGCCAGTCGATTACGCGCTGATCGAAATCATCACCGCCGAGATGCGTGTCGCCGTTTGTGCTCATGACTTCAAAGCTGTCGTCGCCAATGGCGAGGATTGATACGTCGAACGTTCCGCCGCCGAGATCGTATACGGCAATCTTTTCATTTTTCTTGCGATCAAGGCCGTAGGCCAGCGCGGCCGCGGTGGGTTCGTTAATGATGCGGAGGACTTCGAGGCCCGCGATCTTGCCGGCGTCTTTCGTGGCTTGGCGCTGCGAATCATTGAAATATGCGGGCACCGTAATCACGGCCTGGGTGACGGTTTCGCCCAGATAGCTTTCGGCGGTGTCCTTCATTTTGCGCAGGATGATTGCGGAAATCTCTGGCGGACGAAACGTTTTACCTTGCACTTCCACCTGGCAATCGCCCGCGGCAGTTCCGGTGACCTTGTACGGCACCAGGCGTTCTTCGTCTTTCACCTCGTTGTGGCGGCGGCCCATGAACCGTTTGATGGAGAAAATGGTGTTCTGAGGATTCGTGATGGCCTGGCGTTTCGCGACGGCGCCCACGAGCCGTTCGCCGTCCTTCGTGAACGCCACGACTGATGGTGTCGTGCGCGCGCCTTCCGTATTCGCAATGACCGTGGGTTCGCCGCCTTCCATGACGGCGACGCACGAGTTCGTAGTTCCCAAGTCGATGCCGATAACTTTGCCCATGTGTCTTCATTCCTCCTTGCCGCCTTCCCACGAGGGGACAGGACGGATATACGTTCGTGTTCGAGTCAGTACGGGGCGCGCCAAGGCGCCGCGGTTTTATTCGGGCGCCAAATCCAGATCCCCCGCAGTCAGAGCCCCGAGGGAGACAACCACTTTCGCGGGCCGCAGAACGAGCTGCCCCAGCTTGTAGCCTTTTTGAAACTCTTCGATAACGGCTTGCGCGGGCACGTCATCGTGTTCGCGTTGAGTGACGGCTTCGTGCACTTCCGGGTTGAATGCTTCCCCGGCCGATGCGATGACTTCCACTCCATGCCGGTTTAATACATCGTGAAATTGCCGCAACACCATGTCGACGCCTTCCGCGAGCGCGTCGGTTCCGCCATCGCGGTGTTTGACGGCAAGTTCGAGGTGATCGACCACCGGCAATAAATCGCGAATGAGCGACTCGGCCGCGAGTTGGCGCACGCGTTCGGCTTCGCGCATCATGCGCTTTCGGAAATTGTCGAACTCCGCGCGCATGCGCAACAGTTGCTCGGCCAGCGCGTCCCGTTCCTGTTGCAACGCGCCAAGATCGACGAACGGTGCATCCGCCGTCGTGTCCTCGGGTTCGCCATTCTCGATGGGTTCGGATGCGAGTTCCGCTTCGAGCTGTTTTTCCAGCTCGGTTTTCTTGTGGTGCGATTTCATGTCACTTCTCGTTAAGTTGCGAGGCGCGTGAGCAATCGGCTCAACAGTCCTGCGGTAAAATCCACAAGCGCCGTCATCTTTTGATAGGGCATGCGCCGCGGACCCAGAACGCCTATCATGCCGACACGTTGCGAACCAACCATATACGGCGACGCGACCAGGCTAATGCCTTCGACGCCTTCGCCCGGCACCTCTTTTCCAATCACAATTCTCGTGCGATGCGCGCCGCCTTGCAGGACGGTTGACCGCAGCATTTCCAGCAACCGGTCTTTTTCGTCCAGCAGAACGAACACTTCGCGCGCCCGGTCCACGTCGCGGAATTCCGGTTGCTCGAACAACTGGGTCGCGCCCTCAAGATACAGGATTCCCGGCCGCATTGCGGGTAACAACTGCAACACGCGCAATGCTTCCTCCGCGATACCGCGCTGATCGTCTAAAAACATGCGTAAGCGCGACTGCACCGACGCGAGCAACTTATCCACCGGGACGCCCCGGAAATTCTGGTTCAGAAACGCGCTCACTTTTGGCAGTAGCGCTGAATCAATCGCCGGTTCCACCGACACCATATGCGTCCGCACCCGCCCCATGCTGTCTGCAATCAGCACCGCGAGCCGGGTCGCCGTCACCGGAATGACGTCGATCCGGTTCACCTGCGCGTCGCGTTCGTCGG
>JAWXCN010000056.1:0-4666 GCA_034408725.1 Candidatus Hydrogenedentota bacterium | reverse complement strand
GTGGCGCACCCAGTAGGAAAGGTTTCCGCCCGCGATGAATTCCGCGAACACGCGCGGGACGCCACCCAACCTGCGCACGTAGTAGCATGTCGTGATGTTTGGGTGCAACCCGAGGTTGACCCAGGTCTCGCATTCGCGCTCGAACAGATCGGCGCCGCGTTTCGCGTTGAGCGCTTCTGGTTTTGGCCATTTCACCGCGAGATCAATGTCCCACCCGCGATGGTGCACCTGATACACGCTGCCCATGCCGCCTCGGCCCAGCAGCCGTTTCACCTCGTATAGGCCAAGAATTACATCGCCTTCCTGCCACTCGACAGGGACCTCGTCCTCTCGATTGGAACGGGGCGGCATGGAAACTCCTCTCTACCCAAGGTTACGAGTATTACTCTAGTCAATGGGTACTTGAAATTGCCATGCCTGGTGAATGTCCGCCGAATTGAGGTGCAGGTGGGTCCGGCAGGCATTGGAAACGGCTCACGCGACGTTCAGCCGTGTACAAGGGCGAATGAAAGCCGTTACAAAGATTCGTACGCCACGGAAAACGCCTGGTCCGCCCCAGCGAAATCACCTGTCTCGAACCCGCGTTTGAACCAGCGCAACCGCTGTTCTGACGTGCCGTGGGTAAACGAATCTGGCACCACCGTTCCTTGCGCCTCCATTTGCAACCGGTCGTCGCCAATGGCGTTCGCGGCGCCCAACGCTTCTTCGATGTCGTCCGGTTCGAGCACGTTTTTTGTGCGCTCGATATGATGCGCCCACACGCCCGCGAGATAGTCAGCCTGCAATTCCAGGCGTACGGACAAATTATTTGCCTCGACCTGGCTCGCGCGCTGTTGTTCTTGCGTCACCCGGTCGCTGTAGCCAGTCAGCTTTTGCACGTGATGGCCGACTTCATGCGCGACAACATAGGCCTGCGCGAAATCGCCCGCGGCGCCAAACCGCCGGTGCAGCTCGTCGAAAAATTGCAAGTCGAGATACACGTCCTGGTCCGCGGGGCAGTAGAAAGGGCCGACCGCGGCACTCGCCGTGCCACAGGCGGATTGCACGCGACCACTGAAGAGGATGAGCTTGGGTTCGGCATAGTCTTCGCCCTGTTGTTGGAACAAGGCATTCCACACGTCTTCCGTATCGGCGAGGACCACTTTAATGAACTCGGCCTGTTGCTGTTCTTCGGCGCTGATGGGCCGGTCGCCTCCGCCACCAGGCGTGAGTCCTCCCTGCTCCAAGACGCCGGAATCGACCAGTATCTGCGGATCGCCACCGCTCATCCATAGCATCAAGCCAATGACGATGAGGGTGCCGATGCCGCCGCCGGCAACGCCCGCCCCGCGCATGGACCTGCGGTCTTCCACGTTTCCGCTCGTGCGGCGTCCTCTCCATTTCATAGAAGGAACTCCCAAGGGTTGTGCCAAATTTAACACGTGGACAGAAGATTCTATTCGCGCCACGCCCGCACGCCAACGGCGCAATCTAGTACAGGTCCTATATCCAGAAACAAGACGCGGTTTAGAAATCGAAACGGGGTGGAGGTGCACCGATCGTGCTTGGCCAAAATTGTGCTAGAATTCACCCATGATTACGATTAAAGCATAACTTCCTGACGACCTTGTTGGCCAGGCACGTTCTCTTGTTGAAGACGGTTGGGCGGGTAATCTGTACAGCGTGCTGGCAGAAGCACTACGGCGTTACTTAAGCTTGTACGACCCTCGAGAGGCTGAAGAACACGCCCGTGAAGACATCAATTGGGGCTTGCACGGCACAGGCTGATCCGCGGTCGCGCACCGTGCAAATGTGATTTTCACGTCAGCCACGCGCGGATACTTTCCCCTTTTTCGTTAGCCGCTTCTCAACAGATTCCAGGGATTCACGCGGCTCATTGTTACGGCGTTCGGCCAGCATCGCGTCATACAAATCTTCCCAAAGACGCCCGTGTTTCTTCAGGTCAATTATGACGCTGGTGCGATGGCCTTTTGAGTCAACCGCAAAAGTAATTCCTTCCATAGGAACGGCTTCCTTTTTTTGATCTGGACTTGCATATTTTATCTACACATACATTATTTTACCATGACTGAACTACATCGCGAAGAATCAGCACGCAAAACAAAAAATGGCCACACGCTCCGGTTCGGGGCGTGTGGCCATCTCAGAAATCTACTCACATAACTCGAATACACCCGCGGCGCCCATGCCGCCGCCGATGCACATGGTGACGACGCCGTACTTCTCGCCGCGCTTGCGCATTTCGTTGATGATCTGCACGGAAAGTTTTGCGCCGGAGCAGCCGAGCGGATGGCCAAGCGCGATCGCGCCACCGTTGACGTTCACCTTTTTCGGGTCGATTTTCAGTTCGCGCATGACGAGCAATGCGACCGACGAGAACGCTTCGTTGACTTCGAACAGGCCGACGTCGCTGAGCTTGATGCCTGCCAGCTCGATTGCTCGGGGAATCGCAATCAACTGCGCCGGGCCGAGGTATTTCGGCGAGCCAGCGGCGACGTTGTATCCGATCAGCTTCGCCAATGGCTTCGCGCCGGTGTCTTTCACGCCCTTGTCGCTCATCAATACGCATGCCGCCGCGCCGTCGCTCATCTGGCTTGAGTTGCCCGCAGTGTGGAACCCGAGTTCCGCCGACGCCGCAAACGCGGGTTTCAACGCAAGCAATCCTTCCAGCGTGGTTTCGCGGCGCGGACCTTCGTCGGTGTCGAACGTAATGGTTTTTCCGTTCCCGTCCACCGGCACCTGTAACGGCACAATTTCTTCCTTGAACTTGCCGAGGTCAATCGCCGCAATTGCTTTCTGGTTGCTGCCGAGCGCCCACTCATCCAGTTCCTGGCGCGAGAATTTGAAGTCGCGCGCGACGTTGTCGCCCGCGTTGCCCATCGCGATGTAGGTCTCCGGGAAATTCTTCGTGAGCCAGGGATTCGGCGCGGGTCTTGCTCCAGGACCGTGTACCATGCTCATCGACTCCGCGCCGCCGCCAATGGCGATGTCGAACAAACCGCTGCTGATTTTTGCGGCAGCGATCACCATTGCCTCGAGACCCGACGAACAGAAGCGGTTGATGGTGAGCGCGCTGATCGTGTCCGGCAGTCCCGCGCGCAACGCCGCGATCCGCGCCATGTTCATGCCCTGCGCCTGCTCGGGAATCGCGCAACCCATCACGATGTCCTGCACCTGCTCCGGCTTGATGCCTGCACGCGAAACCGCGGCCTTCATCACCTCCGCGGCCATGTCATCCGGACGGTAATTCACCAGCGTGCCGCGATTGGCTTTGCCAATCGCCGTCCGCGCACCCGATACGACGTATACATTATTCATAAGATAACCTCCAAGAGTTTAACCACGGAGACACGGAGTGCACGGAGAGAAATCTCCAATACAATGCGTGTCATGCACTCGTTTCGTTAATTCCATTGCGCTCTGCTTTTGCGGTCTTAGCTAATTCTATTCTTCCACGGAGACACGGAGCGCACGCAGAGAAAATTCCGGTGCATACGAGTCCGCTATGAGATTCTCGGATATATTAAATCGATACTCGTTTCATGCCGTCCTTCAATTGCTTTGTGTTGAAATTAAGGAGGAAACCCCGCTTTAATCCGAGCAACTTTAAGTAAGTCATGGTTTGGGCCAAATGAACTTCGTTCAAGCTTTCGACAGCTTTTAATTCCAATAGTAGCTGCTGTTCGACAATGATATCCGCTATGAGTCCTATGCCTAAGTCATGCCCTTTATAAATCACGGAAACGGGAACCTGACTATGCGCTGAGATACCAAAATTGGTAAGCTCAATCATCAGCGCTTTCTCGTAAATGCTTTCCAATAGTCCCGGCCCAAGTTCCCGGTGAACAATGATTGCCACACCAAGAATCTTTTCAATCAATTCATCAGAAGCATCTATCAACGGCTTGTCCAAGCATCCCTCCTCTTCCTCTCCGTGCTCTCCGTGTCTCCGTGGTTAGTTTCTTAAGGGTTTGCCGGTCTTCAACATTGCCTGAATGCGTTGCTGCGTTTTCTCCGTTCCAACCAAGCTTAGAAACACTTCCCGTTCCAAATCCAACACGTCCTGTTCGGTTATCTTCGTCCCCGCCATTCGTTCGCCGCCGGTGAGAATGTGGGCGATTTTTTCGGAGATCAACAGGTCGTGGTCCGATGCGAACCCACCGAGTTTGAATCCGTACATCGCCACCCGGAACGCGGCGCGCATGGGTTCGCCGAAGGCGACCAAAATTGCGGGTTTTGCCGCGCGATAACCGGCTTTATTCATTCCCAGACACATGTCCTTCGCGCGTTTGATCTGTTGATCAAAACTCGCGACCACCGGGTTGTCGCTCGTCAGATACCCGAGGTCGATGTATTCGCCGCCGCTTGTACTTACTTTCGCGGTGGCGATGTTTTCGAATGCCCGACGCATGAAGGGCAGGGGATCGACGTCCGCGACGCCCTCGGGCATGTACGCGAGCGCGCGCCGCAACATTTCCTTGCACCCGCCGCCGCCGGGCACGAGGCCCACGCCCACTTCCACAAGGCCGCCGTATGTCTCGCCCGCGATCACTGCTTTCGCCGTGTGCTGGCAAATTTCCGTGCCGCCGCCGAGCGTGTAATGGTGCGGCGCCGAGACAATTGGTCTGCGGCAGAACCGCATGGACTGATTGATCTGTTGGAATCC
>JAWXCN010000055.1:0-33071 GCA_034408725.1 Candidatus Hydrogenedentota bacterium | reverse complement strand
TCCCGGCTTGTCCGGATCAATGCACACCACCATCCCCGGCTCAATCTTCGTGTTGGCAACCGTGCGCACCTCGAACTTCTCCGCCAAATCGCTGCCGCCGGTGATGTTTGCAACTCTCATTTTGATTTCACCAGAGACATCGAGCTTCGTGGCCGATACCCACAAAGCGAACGGTAGCGCCCGATCCGAGAGAAAATGCCCAACCATAGGATTTGGACAGCTCATGTCACCGAGAAATTCAGGAGCACGTTTGCGGCTCCATTTGGTTCAATCAGTACCCATGCAAGCTCAAAAGACAGCGCAACTCTTATTGCTAGTTGGAAATTACTTTGCCGCTTTTTTGACCTTGAACGTGCCGTCACTGGAATCTAAAATTTGTACATTGGTTGTGCTTGTCACCCAGATTCTATAGCCGCGTGCGACCAAAAGATCACTGTTCACGGTCCATAAAAAACTACCGTCATTAGGCGTACTAGTTGCAATAGTCTTTACAATCGCGCCTTTTCGCTTTAGTTGGATCTTTACATTTGCACCCGAATTAGTCGATTTGAGCCACGTAATGGTTCGGCGAGTTCCCTTCTTCCACGCCTCACCTCCGTTAGGTTTAGTAACTGTAATTGAATTAATGCTCTGGTAGACCGCTACCATAGTGTGATTAATATCCATCGTCACTGACGTGGCAGGAGTCGTTGCGTGTTGTACGCTGTCTTTGTTCCAGCGAACGAACGTCTTGCCGTTGAACGTTGCTGGCGCCGTCAATTGCACCGCGGCGTTCTGGTTGTACGTGCGGGTGAAGTTGGTCGTGCCGTTGCCTTGCCCGCTGTTATCGTTCGGGCTCACCATGACCGCCGTGCCGATATCCGGAGAACTTTGCACCGTCAGCGTGCGGGTTGATGTCTGGTAGACCGCTACCATGGTGTGATTAATATCCATCGTCACTGACGTGGTAGGAGTTGTTGCGTGTTGTACGCCGTCCTTGTTCCAGCGAACGAATGTCTTGCCGTTGAACGTTGCTGGCGCCGTCAATTGCACCGCGGCATTGTGGTTGTATGTTCGCGTGAAGTTGGTCGTGCCGTTTCCTTGCGACGTGTTATCGTTCGGACTGACGGCGATCGCCGCTCCTGTATCCGGAGAACTTTGGATCGTGAGCGAATGCGTTTGTGCCGGCGGGTCTATTGTGATTAGATTGTCACGAACTAGGCGTAGCGGGTTGCCAGCGTCGTCTGCAGCTTGGAAGTGTAGGGTTGCAGGACCAATATCGTCCGTATTCGTCACGGTATATTTAAAGATGTAATCAACCTCGAAATCTGGTGCCTCTCCGGTGATCGCAGAAATGACTGTCGCCTCATTCCCGTTGATAGTAAGTATCGGGGGCCTTCTCAGATCTTCGGCCAAAGTAAGTGCAATCTGCAAGGTTTGTCCGGCTGAAGCTCTAGGCTGGCTGACGACAAAACTTCGTGATAAGGCAGGCGCAGTCTGATCAATCCTTACTGTGCTCTTCACTGTTGCCACCAAGTTATTTCCGGCAAGGTCTTGAATCTTGGCTGCGCTTTTCGCGGAAGAATCTGAAACTCTTAAGTGTATGTTTCCATTCCCACTAATGCCCGTTAGTACAACCTCCCATATCTTGCCTTCATCTATTGATGCGATTAGTGGATTATCATGCAAGATACTCCCATCGACCTCAACAATCAGATTCTCCGCATTCACATTTCGAACCGGCTCGCTAAATATGACCGTAAACGTTAGGCTGTTTTGATTTGTGAGATAGGCTGGTTCAGCTGCGATGATATTCGCGACTGGCGGAACGGTATCTATATCAGTGAAGGACACCGTGCCACGCCGATCCGACTGGATCAGCTCTAGTTGCAAGTCTGTCCCGGCCCAGTCTTGATTGTTGACCTGTTCCATGCGAAATTGGATCCAGCGCGTGAAGGGTGGTACCGCAACCTCGATGGGATTCGCTTCGAAACCGCAAGGAGTGTTCTCCGCTATCAGGACGCGATTTCTCTCTTCGCGTAAGAAATTTCCAATGCTTTCATCGGAGCAATCGAGACTCGGGAAAGCAGTACCGTCATAAAAATGGAGCACGAAGTCGGCTGGAATATTATCACCCCCACCTATTCGAACTGCAGTGCCGCCAAATCGGACAGATAGCCCTCCGACATCAATTAAAGGCGCAAGGTAATCTGGTAGTTGTACATCTTGGCGCGTCGTCGTGCTCGTATTGGTTACAAGGCAATTGTGACTACACTCATTTATCACGCTATGAAAACATTTCCAACCTGATGTGCCACCGATATCTGCATTCTCAAGAGGATGTTTATCTTCGGGCAAAAGGTTTTCAATCCCATCGAACTCGTAACGGTCGTATCGAGCCCCGATAATAGCACTGTGCCCCCAAAGAGCGACGCTGCTGCCAAATTGCGCGTCTTCGGCGCCATGATTTCCTTGGTTTATGCCATGGTCCGTAAGCGTGGTTATTTGCGACCAAATAGACACGGGACTCGGAGCCGCACGGAGAAATACCGGTACGCTTCCTATATTCGAGCCTGGCAGGCCCGTTGGATCACTGGCGGGAGCACCAACAAGCAAGAGTCCTGGCGATTGCGCGACGTCGAACCCAAAGGCGGCGTCGGCTTCCAAATTGTCCGTCGGTAGTTCTCTGATTAGTTCCCACTCTTCCGCCTGCTTTTCATATACATATACGGAACTGTTCTGTGCGGACTTAAAGAATCCCCCAGTGTCGGGGTTCATCGCCAGGTGATAGACGTCCTCGCCTGGCGCGCCGACCATCAGTGTTCCACCTTCAATACTCAGCGCGTAGCCAAAATGCTCGGCCAGTCCGCTAATTGGGGGACTGATCTTGGAGTCTTGCACCCAGTTCGACCCTTGGCGATGATAGACGTAGACCAAACCATCCTGATTATTTGCCCGCGGTGCTCCGACGAACAGGTCTCCGCCTGAAATAGCCAGTGAGGCGCCGAATTCGCCGTTTATTTGTCCCTCAGGGTTTCCAGAGCTGTCTCTAGCAATAATGGTTCTATCTACACCGACGCTACCTATTTCGAACGAGTAGACAATGCCTTTGCCATTGAAACCGTTCGGAGCGCCGACCAATACAGTAAGACCATCGATCTCCACTGAACGACCGAACAAAGGATTAGTAGTTTCGGTTAAGCCGGGCCCAAACGTTTGCGACAAGTTCCAGCCGGTTGCACTACGCGTGTACACTAAGGCGCGCCCAAAGTCTCCTCTTCCCGGCGAACCGACAACAAGGCGCCTGTCACCGAGTGCGACGTCGTATCCGAATTGATCATATTCCTCCGGCGTATCCGGGAGCAGACTTGCGACGTCTTCCCATGTGTCATTCACTTTTTCGAAAACTGTCACCTCGCCAATTTGTTCCTGAAAGCCAATTGCAGTGTATGGCGCACCGACTACAGAAGTCGTGTTATACATATCCACATTTTGCCCATACGCGCTAAACCTGGTCCCGCTTTGGTTCAATTTTGTGGTATTGAAGCCGGTGATTTTGCTGCTCGTCACCTTATTGGGGTTACTGAAATCGGGTGCGAACGTAGCAAGGGCTCGCCAATAGTAGAGAGCAGTATCGTTTTGAAGTTCAAAAGGTTCTATGTTAAAACCCATCGGAGGTACGTTGCCGCGACTTCGAACCTTGATTTGATCAGGACCCAGAATCCACCAATTGACATTCTCATTCAATTGGGTTCCCTCGGGTATCGTTCCGTCTGGATTTGCCTTGTACACTTCTACGCGATACTTGAATGCCGGGTGCATCATCTCGGTGCCTCGGTTTTGCAGAACAAACACAACCGAGTTACCGCCGGCCACCTCTCCGTTCCTTGGAGAAATCAATGCGGGCGGTACGGGGGGGGTATCCGGTATGCCGTTGAAGAAATACTTCCAGTCATCATGCTCTAGAGTCCATTCATGGCGGTCTTGAACGGATTGGTATACTTTTGAGCGATAGAGCGTGCCGTCCCAGTTAAAACCGGGCATTCGGGTGAATGCATTCTTTGTCATATACTCGCCGTTCTCAAATCTGGGGTCGTCCTCGGACGGCGGGAACGTCTGTACTGGCACGAATCCAACGTCTGGATCCAATCGTTCCAGAAACCAACGGTAGTCGTCACAACCGTGAGAAGCTGTGCAGCCAGCCATAAAGTCTACGGTATCCGATTCTACCTCTGGGAATGTAGGTGCCTCGATCCAGTGAGGGCCAAGAGCCCTGCCCCAAAATGGGCGGTACATGATGGGCTTGGTTCCAGGTGCGGACCAGATATCCACAAACTGACTATCGGGATTAATATCATCGCCGTAGACCCCCTTGAGTATTCCCCAGACTTCCTCCGTTACTCGAGCAACCTCCTCCGCGGCATCGGAGATAAAATCGATGCCGCATTCCAGCGCTGTCCTGCCGCCGCAAAAAGTATCGCAATGCGGCTCACAGTTACCAGGCTCATCCTCAACAGGATTGTTATATGAATCCCTAAAATCGAACATCCACTTTATGGTGGAGTCATGGTCTTCATAATTTATGCTCGTACTGCAAGCGAAAAACTTAGCCTGTAAGGTCCCGCCCCCCGCTAGATTTGATATTGTTGCATTACCCTTAGCCGGTGCGCAGCTAATCTCGACCTGATAATGACCATCGACAAAAAACTTTGCAACATCGCTAATATTATCAATCGCTGGCCATCCGTAGTCTTCCCCGTTTACACTTAGCTCCACCCTAGTTGCGCCTAGTGGTATCGGTATCTCAACTGTAAAAAAATCTGGTTCTTCGTCGAGAACCTCTATTGGGCTGGACCAGTTGCCTTGCGTCGGTATGACACTTGCGGTTGCCGTCAAACCGAAGCTTGAAATTAAGGCGAGGACTACTAGCCAACAGCCTTTTATAAAGGAACCGCGACTGACGTGGGCAACCATCTTATGAACCTCCATTCATCCCGTTACACTAGTCCGTTAGCTGAGAACGGATTACGATTCCGCGACAATTGTCAATCGCTAAAAAAGAAGTTGAGTCTGTCCGCACGAAACCCCTTGGCGGAGAATCTTAAAGCAAGATATATGCCAAGAGTTAATCTCAGTAGAAAGACCTGTAACCTTTGTGGTATGCTAGATTTAATGATAGGTATAAATAAAGATTGGTTAGGACGGGGCTGATGATAATCCAGATTTTTGGACATAAAGTCCTGGAAATTGGATAGAATATGCGTCATGAGTAATGAGCGTAACCTTGGAAAAAGTGGGCCCTATCGCTTAGACCGTGTCTTGGGAAGCGGCGGAATGGGGGTCGTCCACGAGGCGTGGGACACGCGGTTGGAGCGACGCGTCGCGCTGAAAATGGTGCACCCGCATTTGTTGGCGGACCCCGCGATTTCGGAGCGGTTCGAGAAGGAAGCGAAACGTGCGGCGCGCATCGAGCACCCAAATGTCGTGCGGGTGTACCGCGTGGATACGCATGACGGGCGCTTGGCCATCGAGATGCAGTACATCGACGGCACGCCGCTGAATGTGCTGCTGCGTTCCGGGCCCATCTCGCCGCGCGACGCGGCCGACCTGTTGCGCCAAGTGCTTGAGGCGCTGATCGCGTGTCATGAGCAAGGGGTCATTCACTGCGATCTGAAGCCGGGCAATCTGCTGGTCACGCGCAATGGGCACGTGATGCTCACCGACTTTGGGATTGCGCGCGCGCTGTACGATAGTGGCGCGCTCGGTCCTTCGTCGGAGTCGACCTCCGCTCCGATAACAAGTCCGATGTGGGGAACGCCGCAATACTGTCCACCGGAGGCGTGGGAAGGCGGCGCGATTACGCCGCAGTGGGATTTGTACGCGGCGGGAGCGTTGATCTACGAGGCGATTGCGGGCGTCCCGCCGTTTCGAAGCCCGACACTCGCCGCGCTGATGAAAGCGATCCTCACGACGAATCCTCCGCCGCTGAAGACGGTTGTACCGGATACATCGGACGCGTTGTCCGATCTTGTCGCATTCATGCTCGCACACGATCCTTTGGCGAGGCCGGCGAGCGCACGTGCCGCGCTGGCAACGCTCTGCGAAACACCTGAATTAGAGGGATGCGCGCTGGACACCCTTTCAATTAGGAATTATGTTGAACTTGAGCCGGCACCGCGCGTAGATGCCGAACGTTCAGACGTCGTTACACCTCGGCGACGACGCCTTGCGTTGTTGGCATCGTTGTTTGGTGCATTCCTCATTTGCGCGGCGATAGCGGGATATCTGATTTTTCCCGGAAGAGACGCGCAGCCAACGGCCCCAGTTTTTGTGACTCAGGATCCGAAGGCAAGCAACTTGTTGGTGGTGGAAAATACGGCCTACTTCGGGGCAGATGACGGTATTCATGGAAATGAACTTTGGTGCAGCGAAATCGGTGCCGACAATACGTGTAAGTTGGCAGCCGACATTGCTCCCGGGTCGGTTTCGAGCAATCCTCGCCACTTCCTTGTTCGCGAGAGTGGCGGCTTCGTTTTCACGGCTGATTCAACGGAGGCGGGTGCAGAATTGTACTTTTGCGACGGCTCAGACTCGAAATCGAATAACGCGCGAATAATTAAAGACATCGTACAAGGTCCTATAGGCAGCAATCCCGAAGCGGTTGCGTCCGACGGCGAGACGGTCCTGTTTTTCGCAACGAACGTCAGCGTCGGACGAGAGCTTTGGCGTACGAATGGTATAGACGCAGATCAAACCGTGATGGTCGCAGATACGTACCGGGGTGTGGAAAGCGCTGCCGGGTCCCGGGGAGGCTACAAGACCGCTGACGGTGTCTATTTCGTTCTGCAAAAAGATGTTTCGCGCGGAGCTACGTTGTATTTCTACAGTTATTCGGACGGGAGCCTGCGGGAAATTGCCGATGTTGGAGAGCATGCCGCAAGTATGACACAAGTTCTGCGGCACTTATTGTTTGCCAATTCCAGCGATGCTGAGGGATATGAGTTGTGGAACTTTGATGAGGGTTCTCAGGAATTTGGGCTGCTACACGACATTTGGCCCGGCCCTCATTCGTCCCATCCTTCCGAATTCTTCAGCATCGGCGGTCGTGCCTTTTTTAAGGCGCGAACACCCGAAGCGGGAGCAGAACTTTGGATCGCGCTCGGCAATCCTGTGGACACGAGTCAAATCTTTGACATTAATCCTGGAGCGGGTGACAGCGATCCCTATGGATTCGTTTTGGCCGCCGACCATATTTTTTTCCGCGCCAAAGACGACATGCACGGGCGTGAGTTGTGGGTGACGGACGGGACTATTCAAGGCACGATGCTTGTGGCCGATGTAATGCCAGGGTCCGATTCGAGTGAGCCGTATAACCTGGTTGCGGGCCGATCCTACATTCTTTTCACTGCCAATGATGGCGTGCACGGAGAAGAATTGTGGTCGGCGCGACTCGTAGATGGGAAATGGCAAGCACGTCTCGTGATCGATCTTTTCCCCGGTCCACTGGGCTCTGAGCCGCATCACCTCCAATGGACTCACGACAATCGCGCGTTCTTCCTGGCCAAAACTCCTGATGCGGGCGAAACACTCTGTGCCTTATTACCCGGCCCGGAATTGGAAGGCATTGAATTACAGGGAGTCGAGCCGACTCGCGTTCATACATTTAGACTACGTCAGGACGATGGAACGTGAGTGAGACGCCACAACGTAGTACCTCGCCAATCAATCCGCCAGCGGATCGATTTTGCCTTCGCATGGTTGCGGGGGACGCCGTGGGGAAGACGTGGGGCTTGACGGAGCCGGTGACGGCGATCGGACGGGGGATCGGCTGTCACGTGCGCATTGACGATCCTCATGTATCTCGCGTGCAGTGCGAGATCGCGAACGAAGACGGTGTCCTGCGGTTGCGGAGCATGGGGCAGCACAATCCAACGTGCGTCAACGATCGCGCCAGTGACGAGGCGACCTTGTCGCCGGGCGACACGATTTCGTTCGCGAATTCGTTGTTGATCGTGGATTATACGTCTAGTCCGGCGGCGCCTTCCGAGAGTGACACCGCGGAGTTCCGTACAACGCGATCGTTTGCAGACGCGATTGCACTTCGCGCCGAATTCGATGCGGACGCGTATTTGCAGGACCCCCGTTTGGCGAGCCGCGTGCACGGATTGCTCGGCCTCCTGCGATCGCTGGGGCAGGCGGAATCAGTTGAAGTGTTGGTCCAGCGTCTGAAGGATTACGTAGCCAAGCGATTGAAATCGGAAAAACTTTGGATCGGTTGGCGCCGCGATGTGCGTGAAAACATGGTGCTTTTGCCGCCCGAGTCGCCGGAAGAAACACAACGCGCGCCATTCGAGATCATGGAGGAGTGCTGCGCTAGCGGTACAGGCATGATATTGTCGGTGCCAGGTGAAGCGAGCGTGAAATCCTTAATCTGCGCGCCGCTGATGCACGGGGGCGGGCCTTTCGGGGCAATCGTCGCGCAGAGAGGCCCCAATGTTGAAGAATTTAACGAATTCGACCTGCAATATTTGGCGATCGTATCCGAGAGTTGCGCTCCGTTAATGCGCGGCGCGGAACTGCTGGAACAGTTGCGCCGGGATGCAGAAACTGTTTCACGATGGCAAGCAAAGCCTATGCAAATGCTCGGCAGCAGCGTTGCAATGGAAGGGTTAAAAGCAGAACTTCGTAGTGCCGCGATCGCGCGCGTAAACGTGATGCTCCAGGGAGAGACGGGCGTTGGAAAAGAATTGGCCGCGCGCGCACTGCACGATCTGAGCGCGCGCGCTGCCGGGCCCTACGTCGTTGTAAACTGCGCGGCAATTTCGACCGAATTGTTCGAGAGCGAGGTGTTCGGTCACGAACGCGGAGCGTTTACTGGCGCGATTCGCAGGCAAAAGGGGTTATTCGAACAGGCGCAAGGTGGTACGCTTTTTCTTGACGAAGTCACGGAGCTTTCTCTTCCGAATCAGGCGCGATTGCTTCGTGCGGTGGAGACTGGCGCCTTCCGGCCAGTCGGCTCTGAAAAAGAATTGCAAGTGGACGTGCGCGTTGTCTGCGCAACGAACAGGCCGCTACCGGACACAAGCAACACGTACTTTCGAGCAGACCTGTATCATCGCTTGGCCGGCATACTAATCCGGATTAAGCCTCTTCGAGAACGAAAAGAAGACATTCTCGAACTAGCTGGCTATTTCTTGAGCTTGGCGGCTCCGCATGCCCCAAATCACCCAAAAGGATTTACACAAGACGCGATCGATAAACTTCGACTATATGACTGGCCGGGGAATTCACGGGAGCTACGCAATGTGATCGAGCGCGCATCCTACCTGGCGCGTACCACGTTGGTTGCCAGTGATGATATTCAGATAGACAACCACGCGACGTACAGTGGGAACCCAACGGTACTGGTTTCGCTCGACGAACTCGAGCGCCAACATCTACTCCAAATGCTGAGCCATCACGACAACAATGTGCTGGAGGTGGCGCGTGCCCTGGGGATGTCACGTAGCGCACTTTACTACAAGCTTGCTCGACACGGCATCAAACCGCGCACACTTTCGAAATAGTTCAACTATCACTGGGTGTGTGATGCGAACAGCGAATTCTGACGACTTCTAGCGCACTATTAATGTAGCTCACCTCAGTCAACGACTGCCATTTCCTGCCGCTTGTTTTTTCGGAATTCGGTGCTTCATTAGGCCTGTTGTTTTGGGCGGGCTATCTTTGATGCCGGTAGGGCCAACAACTTTGACACGTGTTCGTTCAAATCTACGAGGCTAAACGGTTTTTTCAAATAATCGTCGAACCCGTATTCGGAGAGCATTTTGGCTTCGTCGTCGTCGATGTAGCCGGAGATGGCGAGGATGCGCGTGTTCTTGGTTTCTGGCCGAGATTTTACCCGTTCGCATACCATGCGGCCGTCCATGTCGGAGAGGTGGATATCGAGAATGATCAAATGCGGGTTATGTTCGGCCACGAGTGCGCCGCAGTCGAAACCGGTTGATGCAACGTACACCTGGTAATCGCTTACTTTGGTGAGCGCGGCGGGAATTACGTCGAGGTAGTAGGGGTCGTCGTCAACAACCAAGACCCTGCGTTCGCCTTCTTCGAGGCGGTCCAGTGGAATGCCGTGGTTAAGCATGAACTGCCGCAGGCTTTCATAGGGAATGCGGCGGTCGCCTCCGGGTCCGAGCCGATAACCGTCGATTTGCCCCATGTCAAACCATCGCGACACCGTATCGGGGGAGACGCCGCAGATTTGCGCGACTTCTCCGCTGGTGAAAACGTGATTCTTCAAGTCGGCCATAATGCTCCTTGGATGCGCAACTTGCGCTGTATGCGGGGAATCCGGTGTCGAATGCTATCAAGAGTTTGGCGGTAAAGCAACACTGTATTTGTTACAATCCGCAGGTGGAAATCGGAAAAGGAGAAAATTGCATGGACTCTGGAGGACTGCCGTTGCGTGTCGCACCGGACTTACGGACGGTTGGTATAACAGAGTGGAGCGAACTTTTTCACAATCCTTCGTATGACGTGTTGTTTGAGCATGAAACCGACCCGAATCTCGAAGGGCATGAAGCCGGTGTGGTGACGAGTTTTGGGGCGGTCGCCGTGGATACGGGCCGATTCACCGGCCGATCTCCGCTGGACAAATACATCGTCGAGGAGGCGTCTAGCCGCGATACGGTGTGGTGGGCGACGCCCGATCATCCCGGGTCCAATAACGCGCCGATGACCGAGAAGACGTGGGCGCATCTCAAAGAAATAGCGGTTGAACAACTGAACGGTAAACGCCTGTACGTCATAGACGGGTTTTGCGGCGCGAATCCCGATACGCGGTTGTCGGTGCGGATCATCGCGGAGGTGGCGTGGCAGGCGCATTTTTGCAAGAACATGTTCATCCGTCCGTCTGAGGAAGAGCTTGCGGCGTTCAAACCGGATTGGACGATTCTCAACGCGAGCAAGACTTCGTGCCCGGACGCGGAGAAGTGGGGGCTGCATTCGGAGGTGTTTGTTTCATTCAACATTCAGGAACGGCTTACGGTGATTGGCGGGACGTGGTACGGCGGGGAGATGAAAAAGGGCATCTTCACCATCATGAATTACTTTCTGCCGCTGCGGGGGATCGGGGCTTTTCATTGTTCCGCGAATATGGGGAAGAAGGGCGACACGGCGCTGTTTTTTGGTTTATCGGGGACGGGGAAGACTACGTTGTCCGCGGATCCGAATCGACTGCTGATCGGCGACGATGAACATGGATGGGATGAGAACGGCGTGTTTAATTTTGAAGGTGGTTGCTACGCCAAGACCATTCACCTGTCCGAAAAAAACGAGCCGGACATTTACCGTGCGATCAGGCGAGACGCTTTGCTCGAAAACGTGAAAGTGCGGGACGACGGCAGCGTGGATTTTGAAGATATCAGCAAGACGGAGAATGGGCGGGTATCGTATCCCATTTATCATATTCCGAATATCGTCAAGCCGGTGTCGCGCGGGGGGCACCCGAACCGCATCATATTTTTGGCGTGCGACGCATTTGGCGTGCTGCCTCCGGTAGCCAAACTTACTCCGGATCAAGCGATGTACCAGTATCTTAGCGGGTATACGGCGAAAGTGGCAGGCACGGAACTTGGCGTAACGGAACCGAAGGCGACTTTCTCGACGTGTTACGGCGCGGCTTTCCTGGCTGTCCATCCAACCGACTACGCGACGATACTCGGTACGAAGATGCGGGAGCACCATGCTGAGGCCTATCTGGTGAATACGGGGTGGATCAAGGGTGGTTACGGGGCGGGACACCGAATTGAGTTGGCTGACACGCGGCATATCATTGATGCGATATTGGACGGCTCTCTTTCCGAAGCGGGGTACGATGAGATGCCGCTGTTTGGCTTGCAAATCCCCCGAGCGGTGCGGCACGTGGACGGGCATATCCTGAACCCGCGCGAGAACTGGCGCGACAAAGGCGAATACGATGGAATGGCGCGGAAGCTGGCCGAAATGTTCATCACCAATTTCAAACGGTTTGACATGACACCGGAAGGGAAACGGCTGGCGGAGGTGGCTGGTCCGCAGTTGTGAAAGGGGCCAAAATTTTCAAATGCGCAATCCGATAATTGTACGGTTGACACAAATCATGGTTCAGGGTGTATAGTAAAGGGCCAACCGGATTGTAATGGAGCATGAAAGTTCGGATTGGACAGCGTTTTAAGGGGCCTGAAAAACGAATTCCCGGCGCTGGCGTTCAGTGCGCGGGATAGATTAATTGGTTGACGACGTTGTGGTGTGCGCGCATCCCGATTACCGGGGAGCCCAAGCACAAACACGAGCAACGGCTCGAGCGAGCCAACTGGGAGGAATCACGGGGATGAAGCATACGAAGGCAATTTCGCGGCGCCCGGCCAAGGCGCAGTCCGCCTATGCATCGAAGTTATTTTTCAAGCAGGAACTTTCGAGCATGGTAACCCAGAATTCAGCCGTTATATTTGGCTCGCTGTTTTTCAACTCCCTTTCGTTGGGCACATTTTTCGAAGTCATTTTCCCGGATGATGAAGAAGAAGCATAGATGAGCAACCAATTCTTCGCGTCGTTCGACCGCAACTTTTTACAGGAAGGCTAACATGCAAGAATCGAAAGTGCATTTGAGGAAGATTACACGCGAACCGGCGGTTGCCCAAACCGTGCAGCAACTGAAGTACGAAACGCTGCTTGTTTACGCGTCGAATTTTTACCGCTTCTTTGGCGAGGTCAACAATTTCGTATTCGACGTGGGCGACGGCATTCCCTACAAGGGATTTTTCGGCGGCGGTGGCGGCGGTGGTGGAGACGGTGACGGCACGGGTGGCGACGGAGATGGTGACGGCGACGGTGATGGCGACGGCACTCGCTAAAGACTAATTAAGAGGGGAATCCGAACCATGCTTTTGATTTACATTCTGCTTCAAGGGACCGCATTTTCGAGCTTCGTATTCCGCGGACTTATTCCGGCGGAATTCGCATTTATTGACATGTTCGCGCGTTGGTGGACATAACCCGCGCGGCATAAAGGCATAAGCACGCCGCACGCGATATCCACGTGCGGCGTGTTTCATTTGTATTCACGACTGCGTGGATGCCGCCGTACGCCAAAACACGATGAAACCTCATCGCCCAGACAAGTCCGGTGACGAGCAAGGTCTTACGTCGAACCCTTTCGGTGCGCTCGCGGCGTTGAAGCCCGAGCTGCCGGACACCGCACCGGAACCACCCAAACCCATCGCGGAGATCGTGCGTCCGAAATCATCCGCACCATTCTCGATACAGAAGACGCGCAAGGGTGGCATGCCGCTCTCGATCGAAAAACGTCCCGGCGGGAAAGTGGTCACCATCATTGGCAATGTGAGTGGTGATGCCGAGTCATTGCTCAACCTCCTCAAGAAACGTTGCGGGGCGGGCGGCGTGGCACGTGAGAACACTGTCGAGATTCAGGGCGACCACCGTTCGCGCATCGAGTCACTTCTGAACGAGTATCTATCGTAGCTGGGGACGTCCCGCCCCGCACAGAATCTCACAAGGCGGGACGTCGCGCCGCTGCTACGGACGGTCAGGCGAAACTGGGCGCCGCGGCATATCGCCTTCGTGCCCGTGCTGGTCTATTTTCCCGCCCGGACGTTCCCGATCTGGACGTCTATCATGCATTGGACGGTGTGGACGCCGGGCGAGCATGTCGTCGAATTCCGCGCGGGAGATGCTGCCATCGCCGTTCGTGTCGAAGTCTTCAAATTCCGGCGGTGGTGGTGGCATGCCGGGTCCACCTAATCCATGGCGCCGCGGGCCGTCACCTTTCTCACCGTCCGGGGACATGGGCGGAAACTCGGCGTCGTCCCCATGTGGCGCGTGAACGTCGTCGTGATGGCGGGGAGCATCGGATGGATAGTTTGGATGAGGTCGATCACCCCGCTCGAAACGTTGCGGTCGCGCCGGCGGCTGCGGCGGATTGTTGCTGTCGTCACGGGAAGGCGGAAGAGGAGGAGGCGGTGGAGGCGGTGGCGCAATCCCATCATCCGAGGGCGTTGCAGAAGAAGGCGGCGCGGCGAAGTGTTCTTCGGGTGGCGCCGGCGCATCGTTCTGCGCGAATGCCGTCGCGGGCGCCATTAGTAACCATGCGGCACATGCCAGCGTAGTTGCCGCGTGGCACATGCGCCGTGTCCTATCCTGCTTTATCACTCGTTTCATGGCTTCGTATCCTCCATTGTTATTGCGCGGCTGCGCGCTGTTCCAGCGAAACTGTGACACGGCATGATGAACGGCAGACACGCTTAAACATGAAGATTCTGTAATGATTCGGGCGCGCGCGCCGGTGTTATACTCCGCGCCATGAAAGTGCTTGTTGTCGAAGATGAGCAGAGAATTTTGCAATTCGTCAGAAAGGGGCTGGACGAAGCGGGATTCACCGTCGAAATCTGCGATAACGGCGACGATGCGTTGGACCGCGCGAGTACGCACACCTACGACGTTGTCGTGCTCGACATCATGCTGCCGGGGCGAGACGGCTTGAGTGTATTGCGCCAACTACGCGAGAAGAAGAACGCAGTACCGGTAATATTGCTGACCGCCCGCAGCGCGCTTGATGAACGGGTTGAAGGACTCAACCTTGGGGCCGATGATTACCTTACGAAGCCCTTCTACGTCGAAGAACTGATCGCGCGTTTGCACGCGTTGGGGCGGCGCTCTAGTGGGCAGACGTTAACGATTCTGCAGTCCGAAGGGCTCGCCGTCAATCTGGTGACGCGAGAGGTCACCCGCAACGAAAAGGACGTGCGCTTGACGGCGCGTGAATTCGAATTGTTGGAATACCTGATGCGCGCGCCGGGGCGCGTTTACACGCGCACGCAAATTCTCGAACATGTGTGGGGCTACGATTTTGATCCGAACACGAACCTTGTTGACGTACACATACAACGGCTGCGCAAAAAGCTCGACGCGCCAGGCGACTCCTTGATTGAAACGATTCGGGGCGTCGGCTACCGGTTCAGAAAGGAGTGACCGGTGGCGCGGTTTGGTTCATTCCGTGTCCGGCTCGCGCTGCTCTCTGTTTGTTTGTCCGGATTGGTGCTGGCGGGTTTTGCTGGATGGGCCTGGTACATGGTCCAGCGTGCAAACCTCGGGCGCGTGGACGATTCATTGCGGGAAATTGCGCACCGCCACCTCATGATTCCGCACGATCCATCGCATTGGGCGCAGGTTGACCATTCCCTGCAGTTTGTATTTGGCGAAGATACCGGTCGCGTGGTGTTGTTGGTTGTGGACTCGGATGGCAAGCTGCTGTATCGGACCGAGCGGTGGCCGCACGCACTGCGTGTATTGCGCGGGATACCCGGAGCTGCTTCCACGCAACCGGCGCCCCAGTATCCGCCGCCGGACGCGCCACCCCCTCCGCCGCCGCCAAGTATGCGATCCGGGTTTCATCCACGACATTCGCCGCGGGGAACACATGAACTCCGCCGCCCTCCTCCGGCCCGCGGAGAAAATCAGGACAGAGACGCGCCGAGGCCGCCGCCACCGCCTGGACGCCATCCGATAACGCAACTCGAAATCGCGACGCTATCGGATAATGGCGAATCATGGCGCGCGGCGGTATTTCGCGATTCGGAAGTCACCATTGCCATTGCCGTCGAGATGGGCCGCTACTCAACGCGAATCGCCGTGGCGCGCGCAGGTTTTCTGGCTGCGTTTATATTGAGTCTGTCGCTCGTCGCGGCGGGCAGTTGGTATCTAGCCACTCGAGCGATGCGCCCGATTGGACGGCTCGGCAATGCTATCGCGCTCGTCACGGCGCGGGGACTCGATCAGCGTGTCCCAGGCAAAGGCGAGCCGGAGGAAATCCAGCACCTTGTCGCGCAGTTCAATCGCATGATGGAACGGCTCGAACGCAGTTTCGCGCAAGCGGCGCGATTTGGAGCGGATGCCGCGCATGAATTGAAGACTCCACTGGCGGTATTGCAGGGCGAAATCGAGGATGCGTTGCAATCCGCTCCCTCCGAGCAGCAAGTGGTGTTAAGCCACCTCCTTGATGAGGTGCATCGGCTAAAATCGATTACGCAGAAATTGTTGTTGCTCGCGCGGGCGGACGCGGGTCAACTAAGCATGCACATAGAGCCTGTAGATTTGTCCGGATTTGTGCGCCAGTTGGCGGAAGACATCGAGATATCTGCTCCGGATATTCGGGTAACGGCCAAAATCGATCCGGGAATTACCGTCGCGGCGGATCGCGTGCTCCTGGGGCAGGCGTTGAAGAACGTCGTGGACAATGCCGTGAAATATAACGCGGCGGGCGGGAGCGTTGAAATGACCCTTCATGCTGGAAATGGGGTGGCCAATTTGTCCATTGCGAATTCTGGAAGCATTCCCGCGGAAAAGCGTGAACGGATATTTGATCGGTTTGTGCGTGTTGATGACGCGCGCACGCGCCGCATCGAGGGGGCAGGATTGGGATTAAGCCTCGCGCGGGAGATAGCGCGGGCGCATGGCGGAGATTTGTTTTTGGAAAGTAGCGATAGGGGAATGGTGAATTTTGCTTTTAGTTTGCGGCAGGTGGGCGGGAGTTGAGCGCAGCGAAATGGGCCGATACTCAATGCGAAGGGAGCGATTACGAATATGTGCGCGAATTGGGAATGCGGACGAATCGGAACTTACTGCGTCTCTCTGCGCCGGAGTAGCTGAAAGCGAGGCACACTAAACTCCCTTTCGCCCCTTCGCCAATAAATACACGCAACACGGCACTACCACCAAATCGATCAGCACATGAAACACGCTGAACTCTCGCCAAACGTGCGGAAATTATCTCTTAACCGTATTGGAATGTCTTTCGTCTCGGGATGCGGAAAAGACCTCGTCCATCCTCTGGAATTCGGCCTTCCAAAATGCTTCATCTTCTTCGGTGGGCGGATTGGAAATTCCCTTTGTCAGGAAAGAAAGCATCAAACGGTCCGCCCCGTCATGCCCAATCGGAGCGGGAAAGTAGTGGTAGCTCATAGGGAATGAGGAGGCTTGAAAAATTTGCGTAACTGCATCTCGCACTGTGACATTTTCTAGACGTAGCGTAATAGTTTTTTCTTCCAAAAACGCGGCCGGGGGTTTGTGCGAATGCGTCCTGTCTGTTCCAGGAGGCACAATAGCGAAAATGCGTGGCGCTTCCGCAGAGCTGTTAACAACCCGCGCGACCTCGCGAAGCGATTCCCATGCACTCAACGAGTTTAATGGGACTGAAATTCTTCTCTCCATCACATTTTGTTCAACAGTATCATCGGAAACTTTCGGCGCAAGATAAGCTACGTCATTCGAAAATCGCCACTTCGCTCTGCCGTCAGATGCTTTCACCAGGCGATCTAAAACGTGTAATAAGATTTCGTCCTTTTCAATCAGAAAGGGTTCTTGAAATTTCGGCAGAAGTGCCGCGTCTGACTTGCTTTCCATGTCTCGGATTCGTAACCGCTCGCTGCATATCGGAAAATCGTACAGCTCTTCGAGCCAAAACACTCCTTGCGGCTCAGCTATTTCTACGGCGCGTTCGGAACGGAGAGTATTGCTAGCGGCACTCTTCCTAGTGCCTCTATGAGTCTTATAGACAGTAGTTTCGCCGTTACGTTTAACGGAGTACGACAATGTCGGTTTTACCCTGGTGTCGTGGACTGTTGTAGAATCTGCCGATGGAACTGGCGCACGAGTGTACAATGCGCATCTGCTTAACATCTCATCATTAAAATTTAGCGCGATTTCATCGGTCATCAAATGCAAAAAAAATCCCCTGTTCGGTCTATTCAGTTTAGCATTTGCGAGCGCATATCCGGTTGGCCCTTGTGTAATTCCATCAGAAGATAATTCCACGTATTTGGTTTCGGTCCCTCCCGGATTTGCAACAACAACACTTACTTTTCGAGCGATGTAATCGGCGCGAGGATCAACCACTAGATTAACTGCGGCCAACGCAGAAGTTTTCCACGACATTACGTAGCAGCCATTTTCATCTGTCGATATACTTTCATCCGAGTTATCCTGCGAGAACAAATATTCTCCAAAACCTCGACCAAGGCACATCAGATAATTTTCAAGCGTGGGGTTGTTCCCCTGATTATAGAACGGCGGTTTCCATGGACGGGAAAATTCTATGATAGCGCCACCCCCAATCGGATTCTGAACAAGACGGTCACCCGTGCCTATGGTCAAGACGTATTCGTCAATGATTAGCGTTGTCGCGTAATACTCAGAATTCCAGATACTTACCATCAAAGGATGAAATAAGAAGCCCCGTTTACCGAATTTAGTCAGTGCGTCTGGGTCTACGCCGGGGGGCGTGGGCAAACCGACGAGTTGAGCCACCGTTTCGAACCGAGGACTGTCGCGTTGCAGTTGTAGCGCAGCCCTATCCGGTCCCAACGTTAATTCCCACGCTCCACTAGCAGTCAAATCGTAGGGACCAAATCTATACGAAATAATGGAACCTGATGCGTACATGTTCTCTGTATAGACGGAATCGAATTTAATGATAGCTTGGGCAACGTCGGAGAAGGAGGCTCCTTTGGAATGAACAGCATCGGCTCCGTGTGGCACGTCAGCCGCCGCAAAACATAACGGCAACAGACATACAAGCGCGAAGAAAATTAGCCTTCTTATTCCGTGGATCACGCTACATCTCCTATTGATGGCCCTACCAGGACCGCTACACGTCGCTTTTTTGCTTCCGCCCCTTCACTAGCAAATACACGCAACACGGCACTACCACCAAATCGATCAGCACATGAAACACACTGAACGGGTTCCGGTGCATGCTTAAAAATCGGATCACCCCCAGCGTCCCGCCGATCGACGGCAATATCACCGTCAACCACAAGGCCAACCGCCCATTTCCCAACAGCATCAGCCCCAGCACAAAATAAATCGCGCCGAAGATCGACGCGCCCCACGCGGAATGTTCGGCGGGATAAAAATACAACTGCACGACGTGCGTCACGCCCGATATCAGCATCAGGACCGCTGACGCACGCCGGGCAATCGGTTGTTTCATGTCGTCGCTCATGCGACCGGCTCCGGTTCCTGTGGCCAACGCGATTTGCGGTTCGGCCTCGGGTGTTTGTTCACGTGCCTTTCCTTCTCACTATCCCAAAACAGAATTTTGTCCTGACGCCACGACTCGCAGCCCATCTTCGTCGCGGCCATCGCGCGGTACGCGGTTTCCGCATCGCAATGCGTCGCCCCGCGCGACCTGCACGCATTCAGGAAATTCGTCATGTGGTCTTCGCGCGCTTCGTTCTTGACGATGATCTCCTCCGCGCCAAATTCTTTCGTGAACCACTCCTTGAACTCGTTTTCCGCCGTCACCTGCATGCCGTCCTTGTGCGGACGAATCGTCGCCTTGTGTCCGCGGATCATCAACGGGTTCGCCTGCCGGTTCGCCATGCTCGACGTCAATACGAGCGTCACATCCTCGGGATAATCCAGCGTTACCATGAACGTATCCGGAACTTCGCGATCGTCGTTCTGCACAAAAATACCGCCCGCGCCGCACGCGCGCTCCGGCGCGCTCACGCCCAGCGCAATCGTCAACGGCGCGATGTAGTGGTACAACAAGTCCGTCGCAATACCGCCGGAATAATCCCAATACTTTCTGAATTGAAAGAACCGCGCCTTGGAAAACGCGCGCTTCTTCGCGGGACCGAGCCACTGAGTCCAATCAATGTAACCGTCGCCCGCGGATTTGTCGGGGCTGGCATCTGAATCGATGTGATAATTCCATTCGCCGCCACGTCCGTTGGGACCATCGGCGGAGTTGCGGCTGTAATCCGCCTGCGCCCACAGCACCTTGCCGATGCCGCCTTTCTCGATAAACTTCTTCGCTTGCCAATAAAAATCCTGCGAGCAAAACTGCGATCCGCACTGAAACACCCGGCCCGTTTCATAACAAACATTCCGAACTTCCACCGATTCCGGCACCGTCAACGTCACCGGCTTCTGGCAATACACGTCCTTGCCGGCGCGCATAGCGTCCATGCTGATTTGGGCATGCCAATGGTCTGGCGTCGCAACTACCACGGCATGAATATCATCGCGTTCCAGCAACTGTTTGTAATCGAAGTGGTATTCGACGTCCCGGCCCACCGTCTCCTTCACGCGCTTCTGGCTGAGTTTGTTCCTCCGCATGTAACAATCGCTGATGGCGCGAATCTGCTGCTTTTCCCCGCCCTTCTCGCGATCAAGCAATTCTCCGACGTGCCCGCTGCCCATGCCGCCGACACCAATCATCCCGATACCGATCACCTCACCTTCTTTTAGCAACCCGCCGGTCTTTGGTGAATGCGGATCGACGCGCGCAATCTTCTTCGCGGATGCCTCCCGCGCGGCAAGTCCCAATCCGACCACGGCAGCCCCAGCCCCCGCGCGCCGGAAAAAGTCTCGCCGTCCCATGTCGCTTCTATCCAATGACATAATTTCCTCTCCCAAAAGTTATGCGTCGAGTATACCCCCTCCGCCTATGGATTGCGGTAGCCGCCGCTACCGCTTTAACTCCGGCGTAGCCGGGAATTGTCAGCCAACTCCGTCCTCCGTGAAGCCGCCCCCCTCCATTCGCTATACTGGCCTTTCTCAACAAACCCCCAGAGGGAAATCGGTATGCGCAACACCCTGTCTATTCTCCCGTTGATCTTCTGTGCAGCGTCAACTGTTCTCGCCCAGGACCAGCCCCAGGGACGGCTCGTCGAAGCAGGCAAAGACAGCGGCACGTTTTTCGTCGGCGCCTCCGTCAAGGGCACGTTCGAGGTGGAAAACACCGGCAAGGTACCGTTCAAAATTGTCGAAGTGAAATCGTCGTGCCACTGCACAACCGCGGTTAACGACAAGGGCGATATTCTGCCCGGTGAACGCGGCGAAGTCTCCTACGAAATGAAGGGCACGTCCGCGGGCCGCCGCACGATCAACATGCGCGTCACGACCGACCCGCCACTGGCCGATCCCCCCATCTTCACCGCAAGCGCGACGTTCAACCCCTATATTCAGATCGATATGAAGGACATCGCGATTGAAGTTCCACAGGGCGAACCCGTAGACCACCGCATTCCTTTGCAGCTTGCGAAGGAAGCCGAGTCACTCAAGATTCTCGGCGTCACATCGCGCGGACGCGGCTTCGACGTCTCTCTCGATTCCACGCAAAAAAATGGCCCTGCGCTTCTCGTGAAATCCACGGAACCGTTGCCCGTCGGCAAACGCACCGTCCGCGCAACGCTCGAATACGATTTCAATGGCAAGGCCACCCAGGACGTCCTCGTGTCCCTAACCATTCTTGGTCTCGTGCAGATCGATCCCAATCCTATCAAGGCCACATTCGAGAAAGACCAGAACGAAGTCACGGCAACCGTCAACCTCAAGCATACGAAGGGGAAACCCTTTGGAATCACCCGTGTTTCCGCGCGTGGATGCGAGATTCGCGAAGTCGCCCTACCTGCCTCGCCGGCTGCCGAGCATATATTGACGATCACATTTGTCCGAAACCCCGCACAACGCCAGGCTCCACGCGGATTCATAACGTTTGATTTCGACGGTGGCATCGGCAGCCTGAATACCTACGCGCTCCTGGGCACGACCGCGGCGCCGCCGGGCAAACTTCCGCCCGTGCAAACAACAAATCCCTGATCGAACATCGGTCGAAGCAAGGAGAGACCATGAGCCGCAAGTATGTCCTCGGATTGGACTACGGCACGGAATCCGCGCGCGCGTTACTCGTCGCCATCGATAACGGTGAAGAAGTCGCCTGCACCGTCGAAGGCTATCCCGACGCCGTCATCGACGATGTTCTGCCCACGACGAAAAAAAAACTTCCGCCGGATTGGGCGCTCCAGAATCCGCGCGATTATCTTTCCGTACTCGAACAAATCGTCCCGCGCGCACTCAAGGAGGCGGGCGTTTCCGGCGATGACGTCATTGGCATCGGCACGGACTTCACCGCATGCACCATGCTGCCCATCGACAAGACCGGGACCCCGCTGTGCATGACCGAAAAATTCACCAGCAACCCGCACGCCTGGGTCAAACTGTGGAAACACCACGCCGCCCAACCGGAAGCGGACCGCATCAATGAAACTGCCCAAAAGCGCGGGGAAGATTTCCTCGCGCGATACGGCGGAAAAATTTCAAGCGAATGGTTCTTCGCGAAGGCGCTCCAGATTCTCGATGAAGCGCCCGAGGTCTACGCCGCCGCGGACCGGTTCATCGAAGCAGGCGACTGGATTGTCCTCCAACTCTGCGGGGAAGAAAAGCGCAACGCCTGCGCCGCGGGATACAAAGCGATCTGGGATGAAGGTTATCCCGGCACCGAATTTTTCAAAGCACTCGACCCGCGCTTCGAGAATGTCGTCGCCGAAAAAATGCGCGGCGACATTTATCCCGCAGGTGTGCGCGCGGGCGGTCTGCTCCCGGACATCGCGAAAAAACTCGGCCTGAAGCCCGGCACCGCCGTAGCCACTGGCGGTATCGACGCTCACGTCGCGGTCCCCGCGGCAACCGTTACCGGCGCTGGCAAAATGGTCATGATCATGGGCACCAGCCTCTGTCACATGGTATGCGGCACGGACAAAAAAATCATCGACGGCATGTGCGGCGTCGTGAAAGACGGCATCCTCCCCGGTTTCTACGGCTACGAAGCCGGTCAATCCGCCGTCGGGGATATCTTCGCGTGGTTCGTCAAAAACTGTGTTCCGGCATCCATCGGAGACGAGGCAAAACGCGCTGGCCTCGATATACATGCCTATCTCGGCAATCAAGCCGCGCAACTGCGTCCGGGCGAATCCGGTCTCGTCTGTCTCGATTGGTGGAACGGAAACCGCTGCATCCTCGTCGATACCGATCTCAGCGGACTCATGGTCGGCATGACCCTCGCCACTACACCCGCGGAAATGTACCGTGCCATTCTTGAAAGTACCGCATTCGGAACCTACACCATCATCCGCCAACTCGAGCAGGGCGGCGTGCCCATTTCCGAGTTGTATGCCTGCGGCGGACTCCCCGGCAAGAATCCGCTCCTCATGCAAATCTTCGCGGACGTCACGAACCGCGAAATTCGTATTAGCGCGAGCGACCAAACCGTCGCACTCGGTTCGGCCATGTGGGGCGCAGTCGCCGCCGGCGTCGAAAACGGCGGTTACAAAAATATCACCGAGGCCGCAAAAACAATGGCGCGACTGCGCGACACCGTCTACCGTCCCAAAAAGGAAGCCCACGCCGCCTACGAAAAGCTCTACGCGATCTACCTGCGCCTCCACGATCTCTTTGGCCGCAAAGGCGGCGATTCCGCAATGAAAGAACTAAAAGCGATGCGCCACGAATTCCATTCTTAAGCGCTGTCCACAGATTACACAGATTTGAGAAATGAAAATGCAAAACCCAAATAACGGTTCACTTCTGAATGAGCTGAGCCGCCTTTGAATCGAAAATTGAATTGAATTAAATCTGTGTAAATCTGTGTAATCTGTGGACGTATCGAATTGAATTAAAATCCGTGGATGACATTATGAATACTCGCCGGGATTTTTTGATAACCACCGCTGCCGCGATTGCCGCGCCACATATCGCCCAAGGAGACCAGCCCATGCTGCGCGTCGCAATGATCAGCCAATGGCACTCGCACGCCAAAGGTTACGGTAGGACACTCGCCGACATGCCCGACGTGAAAATTACCACGGTCTGGGACGAAGTGCCCGCGCGCGGCCAGCGATGGGCGAAAGAGCTCGACGCGCAGTGGGAACCGGACTACGCCGCGCTCCTCCAGCGCGAAGACGTCGACGCCATTTGTTGCAACGCCCCTACAAACCGTCATGCCGAAATCATGGTCGCAGCCGCAAACGCCGGCAAACACGTCTTCACCGAAAAAGTAATGGCGCTCACCATCGGCGAATGCGATCAAATAGCCGCGGCGGTGAAACAAAACAACGTAAAATTCTGCATATCGTTTCCATTCCGCACCCGCCCCGAAGTACTCTACGCAAAACAGGCACTCGACGACGGTCTCCTCGGCAGGCTCACTTTCGTCCGTGCGCGCATTGCGCACGACGCTGGCAGCGCGGGCTGGCTCCCGAATCATTTCTGGGGCGAGGAAGAATGCGGCGGTGGCGCGATGATGGACCTCGGCGCGCACCCGATGTACCTTTGCCGCTGGTTCGGCGGCCAACCCAAACGTATCTCTTCGACGTTCAACTATCTCCTGAAGAAAGAAGTCGAGGACAACGCCATCTCCACCATCGAATTCGACAACGGCTGCCTCGGCATTGCCGACACGAGTTTCATGTCGACCTTCAGCCCATTCACCCTCGAACTCTCTGGCACCGAAGGCAGCCTCATCGTCGGCGGACCTGACGAAAAATCGGTCCGCATCCGTTCCCGCAAACTCGATGACGGCAAAACCTGGATTACGCCAGAAACTCTTCCTCCGGCACTACCGCCAACGCTCCAACTTTGGGTAGATGGCATCCTCCGCGACGAACCAATTCCGTTCGGCCTCGAAGAAGGCGCCCAACTCACCGAGCTTATGCAATACGCCTACCAGTCCCGCCGCGAATCAAAACACGCAGCGATCCCGTTGCGATAGGCCCGTATCGAAGCAGAGGCAGTGGAGCGACATGAAGGATTCCACTCGAGAAGAACTCGCGTTATGTGGAACCAGAATTACAGAGGTGGCGCATCAGACTTTTGATGTTCTTTAATTAATTCCGTGACCCACTGAAGCCGGAGCAAACCGATCTCGCCGTATATATCCTTCAGCGTCTTTCTGCCAGCAATAATGTGTCCATTTGCATTCTCATCGAGCAACGCGAACGCCATGAGATTTGTTGCCGCAAATGCCAACACCTGACCCTTGTCGAGGGTGTGAAGCCAAGCAAGGATTGGTTCGATCCGCCTTTTCAAATCATCGTCCGGTTCATCATCGATCAGAATTAGGATGGCCGCAAAAACACGCGCGGCAAGCTCCAGCAGAAGAAACGTGTTGTTGTAAAAATGTACAGGACTGAACACCGCCTTGCTAAGTATTCGAGGCCCCATTTCCCCGAGCCATTCTTGCAATGCGCGCCTGATACGTATGTGCTCCGCTTGTGTAAACACATCAATTGAAAACGGATCAATGGCAAAGAGCCGCACACAATCTTCGCGGAAAATCGTCGAGCGAAAAGACCCCATTGGGACGCGATGCCACACCTGTTCCGGTTTCAGCTTGTGATTATCAAGCGCCCACCGCGAGGCGGCTTGTCCGAAATCGCTGGTTATATCGGCCCAGAACGGACTTGCCGTAGTGGATTCCCCGTGTTCGCACGGCAATATCTGCAACGATAGTGATATGGACAATTGAAGTTCAATTATCGCGCCCGGCAGATTATGGCGTTCGCCCGTCGCAATGCGGTCGCCAGCTCGGAGTATCGACGTTAGCGTATCAATCTCTTCGACAAACCAAGCTCTCGCTAGTAGGTCGTCGGGCTGGTACTCGTTAGAAGATTCATCAAGAATACGGCCGATAGCCGCAACCTTTGATACTCGTTTGCCTGGATGTCCGACCTTGGAGATTATGCGCACGGCGTTCCACGCCAGACCAAGCATTTTCGACCAAATTGACCAAATCATGAATTGACAATAACTGGCTGCACGATGCATCACAAACGCAGGCGATTTCCAACCGATCCAACGGACCGGGCCATTCGTATTACTACAATTTTCCGTAGCTGGAAATCGCGTCTGAAGCCGTCCCCTGCCAGCTCCAACACTTCGAATTTCGTCCATTTTTTTTGACATTCACGAGCGATACGCGATATTATCGGGCGGTATTTTTTGACGAACCGGGGCCATTGCGCAAGGCTCTCGCTGAAAATGCGGCCACTGCTTAACGACTCAATTGTGGGGTTAACCGTTCTGACTCTACATCACGCTCACCTTCGCCTACCGACATTGTGCGGCGCAGGCCCATAATCACACGACCAACGCCATGAACTTCCTTAAACGAAACGCCGGACTCATGACGTTCACGCTTGTCGCGTGCGACGTTGCCTGCATTGTTGCCGGCGGACTGACCGCGTCCTGGATTCTCGTCGATGGCGCATTTCAGGAACATTTCCTTGATCACCGGTACTACGTCGGCCTCCTTGTAATTGTCTGGCTCGTGGGCGCGGGTGATCAGCGCCTTTTTATGTCGCAGCGCGGCGACAGTCTTCGCGCGCAGTTGTTTACCCTCATGCGGACCCTTGTCATTTCACTCAGCATTACTCTGTTCCTCTTTCTGTTCTTCTTTCGCAAAGGATTTGATCAGAACTACTTCATGCTTTTCGGCGCCGCCGTTGTTGCTTACATCCTGGTGTTCCGGGTCACGATGCGCCTGTTCCTTTGGAGTATTCGCCGCCGAGGCTACAACTTCCGCCAGATTCTCATCGTCGGCGCGAACCCCCGCGCGCGCCACCTCGTCGAGGTCATGATCGGTCACGACCAATATGGATACCACCTCATTGGGCTATTGGACGACGAACCTGAACGGATCAAATATTTGGACGATTTCGGCGTCCCCTATCTCGGCGCAGTCCATGATCTCGAGCGCATCCTGCTTGGCCAGGTTGTCGATGAAGTCTATATTTGCCTTCCCGTGCGCAAGTACTACACCACCATCAATAGCGCCGCGCATCTGTGCGAAGGCGTCGGAGTGTCTGTGCGGCTCATCGCCGATCTTTTTCCACTGCGCGTCGCGACGAGCCACATTCATCAGATGGACGACATCCCTTTGCTCTCGCTTTCCACGATACCCGAAGCGCAGAGCCAGCTTGTGCTCAAGCGCGCCCTCGATATGGCCGGTTCCGCGTTGTTTCTTCTGACGGTTGCATGGTGGCTCTTTCCGATTCTCGGCTTTTTGATCCAGCTCGATTCCAAAGGGCCCATGTTTTTCTTGCAAGACCGCGTCGGCCTCAATGGCCGCCGCTTCAAGTGCATCAAATTCCGCTCGATGGTCGAGAACGCCGAACAGCTTAAGGACGAGTTAGCCCATCGAAATGAAGCCGATGGACCTGTCTTCAAAATGCGCCAGGACCCGCGCATGACCCGCATCGGAAAATTTATTCGAAAGACCAGTATCGACGAGCTTCCCCAGTTCCTCAATGTGTTCCTCGGCGACATGAGTCTTGTCGGCCCGCGCCCGCCTGTACCGCGCGAAGTCGAGGCCTACACGTGGGACCAGCGCCGCAGGCTTAGCGTCCGCCCCGGCATCACCGGTCTGCAACAGGTCAGCGGACGCAGCGATGTCAGCTTCGATGAATGGGTCGAACTTGACCTCGCCTACATCGACAACTGGTCGCTCGAACAGGACATCCGTATCATCATGCGCACGCTGCAGGTCGTCATCACCGGCACAGGCGCGCGGTGACCCAGACACCCGCGAAGCCGCGCGCTTCCTGGCTGGCCTCGTTCTCTTCCCTTTTCATCGCGCGCGTTGTCGCGAGCGCCGCCACCTTCCTCGTGATTGCTATTCTGGGCCGGACCCTCGGCCGCGCGCACTACGGCGATTTCGTTATCCTGATAACGATCGTGAAGGTCGCCGCGGAACTTTTCAGCCCCGCGTTGGACATCGCGCTCGTGCGGTTTTCCGGCGCGGCAAAAGACAACGCAGCCGATGCCGCCGCCTACGCCCGCGCAGTTCTACGCGCCAAGTTACTGCTTGCTGCTGTAACCCTGCTCATGGGCGCCGCGATCCTCATCCCTCTGCATCATCTGGTCTTTGCCCGCGAAGGCGTCGAGGTCTTCCTTTCCACCCTCGCCCTGGCCTTTACCGGCGCGGCACTGATGATCGTTGCGATGTACGTCCCCGCCTGTTTTCAGGCCCGGCAACATTTCACCGCATGCGCCGTATTCGAAGTTGCATCCGCCTTGCTTCGACTCGCGGCCATAGCAACGCTCGCATACACACAACACGATTCCATCGGCAATCTTTTCCTCGCGTATACCGCCGCCCCCGTTCTGGTTGCCGCACTGGCATCCCTCTGGCTGCCATCAACACCTCGCGTTTCCATTGAACCACGCATATGGCGGGACTTGGTCGGTTTCGCGAAATGGGTCGCGGTAGCCTGCCTGTGTACGAGTCTCCTTCAACGGCTCGACGTCTTCATCGTCGCGGCCTACAAACTTCCCGCCGAAGCCATCAGTGATTACGGCGCTGCGCTCCAACTCACCCTGCTCGGCGATCTCGTGAACGTGACCCTGTTCACCATCCTCCTCCCGCACGCAAGCAGTTTGGCCACACGCGATGAGTTGCGCGCGTTCCTCCGCGGATTTCGCATGCCCACCCTATTCGCCTTTTTAAGCCTCGTAATATTGACGCTATGCTCCGGCATCGTAGCGCGTCTGACCTTCGGCGCTGCATACGCGCAAACTGGCCATCTCTTCGCGATTCTCCTCGTCGGCGCCGCATTTGCCGTCGGCAGCGCCCCCGCCGGCGCGGCCCTCTACGGCCTCGGCAAATCGCGCAGCATCGCATTGATCGAATTCGCGAAATTGGCCGGCATCCTGATCGGCGGAATTCTCTTCGTGCCCCGATTCGGAGTTATCGGCATGGCCTGGACCGTCGCACTGGTGAAGGGCGGCGCAGGCGTCCTGACCTATGCTCTCGCCATCACGCAGACGAAATAACAGAACGTATTTTCAGTATTCACGCCCCGTACTGTGATATACTTTTATATACGGAGACCACAATGTCCTTTACTTTCCGCCTGTCAAAGGTCGTCCAGGAAGTCGGTGTCATACTTCGCGACGCCCCCAACCACCGATTTAACTACACGATGCTGCTCAAGATGCTTTATCTCGCGGATCGGGAAAGTTTGAAGGAAGTCGGACAACCAATCAGCGGAGACACGCCAGTCGCGATGCCCCGTGGTCCCGTGTTGAGCCGTATTTGTGATTTGATTCGCGAGTCCCCGCAAATTTCGGACGAACAGGGCGAATACTGGAATAAATTTTTTGAAACGCGGGGCTACGATCTCGTCCTCAAGAGCCACCCCGATACCTCGTACCTGTCCGAATACGAAGTGAAAAAACTGCAGACAATCTTCGCACAGTATAAAGACAAGTCGTTGCAGCAGATGCTCGATTACGTTGGAAATTTACCCGAAGTAAGCAAGAACAAGCGTGGCGCTTCAAGCAAAAACAATCCCCTTGAAGATATTGTGGTTGCCATCGGTCGCGAGAATGAACTTCCCGAAATTGAGCAGAATAGAAAAGAAGACGATTTTTTGACGAAAGTCCTCGGAAACTAGACTCGATGGGGGGATTGGGCCGGGGGCGACTCGTTTTTCCTAGCGGTTCCCGGTTCCCATCTGTATTTTTTGCTGCATGATCCAATTGACGACAAAGTCGTTATCTTAAACTTCATGACGTTGGACCAATGGGATGATGCTCCTTGTGCGGTCGAACCGAGCGAACACCCCTTCATTCGCCGGACTTCTACCGTTGCACTTTCGCGCGCCCGGCTTGGCATGGTTGAAAAATTGCAGTTGAGTGAGGAAAGTGGACAAATAATCAGAAACTTTCCTGTCTCGAAAATCATATTGACCCGAGTGATCAAAAGTATTAAAAACTCGGACAAGCTTGAGCGGGAAGTAAAAGATTTTCTCGCCACGAACCAACTCCTATAGAATTTGATTTCTGGGGCATGAAGCCACCAAATAGTGGACATTTCATCAGAAATACGCTATATATAGTAGCCGAACTGCTAAAAATAGAAATGGAGTCAGCATGGCCGCCCTTTCCCGCGATGACGCCGCTACCGCGCACAGCCCTGCCTCCGTATTGCTCGTTATCCTGCTCGGAGCCGCACTCGCCATTGCGGTGGTTGCTGCCGGGGAGTGGGCGATTGCAGCGCTCATCGGGGCGTTCCTGCTCGTCATTTTCTCGAAACGACCCGTCATCGGCCTGTACCTGACCACAATTCTATTGCTGGTGTCAGGCATCTCCATTCCCGTCGGCGGCACGCACGTAGCCCTCCCGCAAGCCGCCGCGAAATTCTGCGGAATGGCCGCGATTGCTGCCTGGCTGCTCCACACGCTTTCCTATGGAAAGCGGTTCCGCACCGGCTGGGAATTCTGGACCGTCTTCGCGTTTGCCGCCTGGGCACTTGTTGGCATCAGCATGTCGCTCATCTGGCGCATCCAATTGCCCGAATGGTCGCGGCTGATGACGGTCATCGGTTATTTCGTGCTCGCCATTCACGTCCTGGACACGCGCGCAAAAATTCACAAGTACGTAATCATCATCACGACATGCGCCGCGGCCATGGGCGTCTACGCGATCATGCAGTATTTCATGCCATCGCTGCAGGCCGCGGGTGTCGCCGGTATTGAAGGCATCGGCGCGGGCACCGACCTCGCCTTCATCGATCCCGAAGGCACGGCGTCCGGCGCGGCCATCCGCGTGACGGGCGGCACGGGCCACTCGAACTGGCTCGCGTTCACGCTACTGCTCGTGCTGCCCTTGAATGTCTACTGGTATAAAACGCGGGTGTCTTCCCTGGGCCGCGCACTAGTGGCCGCCGCCATTCTCATCGAGTTGGCTGCGCTCGTGCTCACATTCACCCGGCTCGGCCTACTCGTCGGACTCATCGTTGGCTTCGTATTGCTCGCCAAACGCCTCGTACACCTCACGCCACAACGCGTCTGCGCCGTCGCTGTTGCCTTGCTCCTCGCCTGGTTTGTCTTGCCGGAAGCCTATAAAGAGCGCGTCATTGACTTCACGAAATATTCGCGTAGCGAGTCCACCGCCGCGCGCGTCGAGTTGCAGCATTACGCCTGGTCTTATATGCAGGACTACCCCATCGTCGGCATCGGCCTCGCTGGCTTCGGCCCGCGCTTCCAGGACGAAAACACCGACACCTCCGCGATGCTGCGTTGGATGGTTGACAACATTGGCTGGAACCCTATTTACTACGGTCCCCACAACTTCTACCTACAGTTGGGCGCGGAAACAGGTGCAGTCGGTCTGCTTATTATGCTTTTCTTTGTCCTGCGCGCCCTGCTGAATTCCCAACGCGCCGAAAAAAAATTGCGCGAACAGGGCGATGTCCAGTTCGCATTGCTCGCCGCCGGCATTACTGTCAGCCTGCTTGCATTTATCTTCTGCGGCCTGTTCCTTCACGCATTGCAGCAAAAGATTTGGTGGATGGTATTCGCAGCCGCCACCGCGCTTCCGTATTGTATTGCGCACCTCGACAAGACCATCGCGGAGCGCACAGATGACAAGCCGTAACCAGTATCCCGCGATTGCCGCGGTCGTAACGCTCTGCATCGTCCTCCTGGGCTGCGCGCACACGCATCACGTCCACCATGACGTTAAGACCGCCGAAAAACCGTGGACCAGTCTCGATCTCAATAACGACCCCAATAAATTCCATTTCGTCATTGTCTCCGACCGCACCGGCGGCGCGCGCCCCGGTATATTCGAGTCTGCCGTCGAAAAGGTAAATCTCCTGCAACCCGAATTCGTCATGAGCATCGGCGATCTCATCGAAGGTGAAAAGGACGACATGGCCACCGTGGATGCGCAATGGAAAGAATTCATGGGCATCGTCGGAAATCTTGAGATGCCGTTCTTTCTCGTGCCCGGAAACCACGACATGCAAAGCGACAAAATGACAGAAGAATGGCGGCGCAGGTTCGGCCCCATCTATTACCACTTCCGATATCGCGACGTGCTCTTCCTCTGCCTCAACACCGAAGACCCGCCCGCGAACAACATGAGCGCCGCGCAGGATGAATATGTCCGTAAAGCCCTCGCCGAAAACACGGATGTCCGATGGACCCTCGTGTTCATGCACAAACCACTATGGGACTACGAAGGCGATAACGGCTGGGCGCGCATCGAAGACATGCTCAAAGACCGGCCACACACCGTGTTCACCGGGCACCGCCACTCGTACATGAAATACCACCGACACGGCCACAAGTATTTCGTGTTCGCGACCACCGGCGGAAGCAGCAAAATGCGGGGCCTCGAATACGGCGAATTTGACCACGTCGTTTGGGTCACCATGACCGGCGATGGTCCACGCATCGCAAACCTCCTTCTTGACGGCATTCTTGATGAGAACATTCGCGTCGCGCCGGAAAAATAGCGTCTTCCTCATTGCCACGCTCGCCGCTTCCTGCCTGTGCTCGCACGCGCAGCCATCGTGCTCAGGCACCGTGCGCGACGCGCAGTCCAACGCCGCGATTCCTTACGCCTACGTTGCGATCACCGATGCGTCGTTCGCCGTCATTGCCCAAGGTTCGACAGACGCATCCGGCGCGATCTCGCTAACTTCCGAAAAACCGCTGGCACCCGGCTATGTCATCGTCCAGCCGCCCGCGAACGAAAACAAGGATGGCATCGGCATCTATAGCAATGCCCCGCGCATCTATGCATACAAGGGCGAGCCAACTCTCGACATAAAACTGCCGCCCGCGGCATGCATCGTTATCATGGCGTACGACGCGCAAGGCAAGCTCATGCGCTGGGAAGATTTCCGCGCGCGCGGCACGTTCGGCGATCAGTTCATGTATCTCACCGACCTCAACGATTGCGCCATCGAAGCAACTTGCTGGCCGGTTTTCGACGCCGACGCCCGCGCGCAAGGCCAGCCGCGGGAAAAAGGGTTGCCCGCGCTGATCGTAGCGCCTGGGGCTGGATACGTGCCGCAGGTCTTGTTCTGGCAAACAAAAGACTACGGAACGCTGCTGTTGCGCGCTGATAACAAGACCTTAGGTTTTGCACTCGCAAAACCCGGTAATGCACTGGTTATCAATCTCAATTACGAACTCGCGCGAACAGCCGTCTACGACCTTGAGCGGCGAAAGTTCACCGAGCGCACGCTGCCGGTGCAAATGGCGTTACAGGCGGCGAGCGATAAGCTGAAACCCAACGAACGCGCCGCCGCCGCCGACATCGCGCTTGCGCTGGCATTGCGTCTGCGCGACGACCTCGAATTGAAACGCGCCAGAGAAACCATCTCCGCCAATAATCGCGCGCGGGAGGGTTTTTCGTTTGGCGTTTTCGAAGGCAGTCCCTATAACGCAAAAGCATTTCTT